>CAZSMN010000155.1:0-8750 GCA_964607615.1 uncultured Chthoniobacterales bacterium
TGCCTTGCGGCATACGCCCCTCAAACGTACGTGTCTGCCATTTCACCACCCGAGCCTTTTTGGAAGGTGAGCGGTCAGAATTACGTGAGCCGTGAAATTTGCGCAAGCTGTAAATTTTATCTTGCGCGGATTTCTCTCCGCCCGCAAAGTGTCCAGTTCCAACCGAAACGGAAATTTTATGGCATACGCAGTGATTCAGACCGGCGGTAAACAATACCGCGTTAAAGAAGGTGACGAAATCGAAGTCGAGAAGCTCGACGTCGAAGCGGGTGCCTCGACAGAGTTTTCCGACGTCCTCCTCGTCGCGGACGGGTCGGCCGTCTCCATCGGTGCCCCGACCGTTGCGGGCGCCAAGGTGACCGCCGAGGTCGTCGAGCAGTTCAAGGACGACAAGGTGATCGCCTTCAAATTCCGCCGCCGCAAGGGCTACCACCGCACGGTCGGCCACCGCCGCCAGCTTACCAAGCTCAAGATCAAATCCATCACCACCAAGTAACGCCATGGCTCATAAAAAAGGACAGGGAAGTGTAAAAAACGGACGCGACAGCGAGAGCAAGCGTCTCGGCGTCAAAAAATTCGGCGGTGAGTCCGTCGTCGCCGGCAACATCATCATCCGTCAGCGGGGAACGAAGTTCCAGCCGGGTCGCAACGTCGGCCTTGGCCGCGACTACACGATCTTTGCGCTGGCCGACGGCCACGTGAAGTTCGACCGCAACGGCCGCCGTGTGAACGTCGAAGCCGTCGCTGCCGCCAACTAAGCGTTGTCTCAAACGTTCGGGAAGGTTTTCCCGATTGTGATTCTGAAGAACCCCTCTTCCCATGGAACGAGGGGTTCTTCCTTTTGCGTCCGCCGTGGCTTCACCTTGATGGAGTTGCTGGTCGTGGTGGCCATCGTCGGAATTCTTGCCGCGCTGCTCCTGCCGGCCATGTCGTCCGCGCTCCGGAGGGCGGAGAGAACCGAGTTTGTTGGACAGATGCGTTCGGTCGGGGCGGCAATGAACCTCTACGCCTTTGACCATGGGGGGCGTTTCGTCGGGCCGCTCTGGCCCGGTCAGGTGGCGGAATTCGATGCCGCCCGCGACGGCCGTCTCGTGCGGGATCTTGCCCCCTACCTGGGCATCGAGGCAAAGCCGGCGCCCTATGTGGTTCCGCAGTTTCTCCCGGACGCTTTCCGCAAGGCCCTTCCGGGCGTGGCGCCGAAGGATATCCGGGTCTTCGTGATGAACATGTCGGTTCCGGCGGAGACCGGCACGTTTAACGCCTGGGGCTCGCTGGCTGCGCAGCCCGCTTCGACCCCGCAGCTCCGCGCGGCTCTTCCCTCGACGGCGAACCGGGTGTGGGCGATGAGTGAAGCCTACCAGACACATCCCCGGGTGGTGACGGCGGCGTGGCGCGCCAGCACGGTCCCGAAGCCCGTTTATGGCTCCCGCCCACTGGCGTTGTTTTTCGATGGCTCCGTGGCAGAGGTCGATCCTGCCGAACTCCGCTGAGCGGTCTCTGCCGGAGATCTTGCCACCCTGCCGCCCGCCTGTTTGTTTGGAGGGGTGACGACAGACAGCCTGCAAACCTTTACGGCGGATGATTTGATCCAGCGGCCGGGCGTTTTTGCGGAGAGCGATCCTCCGTTCCGGCTCGCCGTCTTCGGGGATCCGGTTGCGCACTCCCGTTCGCCGGGTTTTCAAAATGCCGCGCTGCGGGCCTGTGGCATACCGGCTGCCTACGCGCGGGTTCTTGTTCCGGCCGGGCAAGCCATGGCAGCCTTCCGCGCGCTGCCGGCGGCGGGTTTCCTTGGCACGAATGTAACGATTCCGCACAAGGCTGCGGCTCTCGAGGCCGTTGATGAGGCGGATGACTACGCGCGCCGCTCGGGGAGTGTGAATACGGTGGTCGTGGAGGGAGACCGGCTGGTGGGCTTCAATACCGACGGTCCGGGTCTGGTTCGGGCCATCCGGGAGGAATTCCAGGTCGACCTGCGCGATTTGCGCGTGGTGCTGCTTGGGGCCGGTGGCGGGGCGGGCCGTGCGATTGCCGTGCAGTGCGCGATGGAGGGGTGCGAGCGCCTTGTTCTCGCGAACCGTACACCGGAAAAAACGAAGCCTCTAATCAAGGATCTTGCTGGCTTCTTCCGCACGGATCGCCTCGTCGGTCCCGCCGACCGGCTTCTCGCGGTGCCGCTCGAAGGACCTCTTCTTCAGGAGCAGCTGAACCACGCTGACCTGGTGATCAATGCCACATCACTCGGGATGCGCCGGACGGATCCGCCAGTCCTGCCTGCGTCATGGATCACGCCGAACCTCATGGTCTATGATACGGTCTATGCCGGCGGCACCTCGCGGCTTCTGGAAGATGCCGCTGCCGCGGGGGCGCGGACGGCCAACGGACTCAGCATGCTTCTCCATCAGGGTGCCCTTTCGTTCGAGATCTGGTTCAACCGTCCCGCGCCGATGGAAGTGATGCGGGCTTCCATCCAAAGCACATGATTCTTTCCCTCGGCTTCGCGCAGTTCGCGCTCATCTCTCTCGGAATCCTTGCCCTGAACGTGCTGCTCAAGGCCAACGGCTACGCGGAGAACATTGCGTCCTCGTTTCCGCCGTTGGCGGTGCTGCTCGGCCGGCACGGTCTGTGGATGCTGGCGGTGCCGCTCGCATGGGTCGCCTTTGCGACGATCTGCGAGCGTGCCGGCAAGGGAGGGATCAATGACAAGGTTGCCCGGGTCACCGGCGTCGGCCTGATTGTGGCGATCATCGCGGTCTTTTTTTACGCGGCAACGACCTGTTTCTGATGGCCGATCCGATCGTCTCGATCCGCGCCCTTTCCAAAATCTACCGGCAGGGCGAGATTGACGTGACGGCGCTGGACTCCGTCTCGCTCGATATCGCGCAAGGAGAGTTTCTGTCGCTGATGGGGCCGTCGGGCTCCGGGAAATCAACGCTCCTTCACATCGTGGCAGGCATCGACCGTCCGACGAGCGGCGAGTGCTTCGTGCAGGGAATCGACGTTGTGCGGCTCAATGAATCGGAGCTCGCCGACTGGCGCAACCGGAACGTGGGATTCGTTTTTCAGACCTTCAACCTTATCCCCGTCCTCACCGCGGCCGAGAACGTCGAGCTTCCGCTTCTTTTGACGGGATTGAAGAGCGCGGAGCGCCGCGAGCTTGTTGCCACGGCTCTGGACCTTGTCGGGCTTGCGGGACGTGCCCGTCATCTGCCGCGCCAGCTTTCGGGTGGCCAGGAGCAGAGGGTGGCGATCGCGCGGGCGCTCGTTACCGACCCGAATCTCATCGTTGCCGACGAGCCCACCGGAAACCTGGACTCCCATTCCGCCCATGACGTTCTGGAGATTCTGGCCTCGCTGGCCCGCGATGCGGGCAAGACGGTCATCATGGTGACCCACGATCCGAAGGCCTCCTCGTTCGGCACGCGCTCGCTGCATCTCGAAAAGGGACAGCTCACCGGGCTATGAACCTAGGCGGCTACATCGTGCGGAATGCCCTTCGGAACAAGCGCCGGGCGCTTCTCACGGCCGGAAGTGTGGCGGTGAGCCTTTTTCTTTTTGTCACGCTGCAGGTGGCAATGCGGGAGATGACAATTCCGCCGGAGGATGCCGGTGCCTCGCTGCGCGTGGCGGTCCGCAACAAGATCTCGATTGCGAACACGCTCCCCGCGCGGCAGCGGCCGGTTATTGAAAAGATGCCGGGCGTGGTCGCGGTGATGCCGCTCACGTTTTTCGGCGGGAAGTTCAAGGACGATGAGAGCCTGGGATTCGCCCAGTTCGGTGTGGACCCCGAAAAATTCCTCATCCTCTTTGGCGAGGCGAAGATTCCGCGAGAGCAGCTCGAAGTCTGGAAAAGCACGCGTGATACCTGCATCGTCGGGCGCAAGACGGCCGATCGCTACGGCCTGAAAGTGGGCGACCGCGTCACGCTGGTGGGAACGATCTACCCGGTCGATCTCGATCTCCGCATCGCGGGGATTTACGAAGGCACGATCGACGACACGAATCTGTGGTTCCACCATGCGTATCTCGACGAGGCCATGGGCAACTGGGGCCGGGTGGGCATGTGGTGGCTGCGTGCGGCGGATGCCGAGGGCGTTCCCGATCTGCTCAACCGGATCAACGCGGCGTTTGCGAACACCTCTGCCGAGGTGCGGGCGGAAACCGAGCGGGCCTTCCAGATGGGGTTCGTCTCGATGTGGGGGAACATCAAGTTTCTCATCAACTCGATCTGTTCGGTGGTGGTCTTTACCCTGGCGCTTGTAACGGCCAGCACGATGAGCATGACGATCCGGGAGAGGTTTCGCGAGCTGGCGGTGCTGAAAGCGATCGGATTCCGCCGGCACCAGATCGTCGCCTGTCTTCTGGCGGAGAGCTTCGGTCTCGCCGCTCTCGGGGCCTTGCTGGGCGTCGGGACGGCGGCCGTTCTCTTCGGGAGCGGTGCCATCACGAGTCTGACGGGCGGAATGTTTCCGGCGTTCGAGCTGACGGTGCGCATCGCCGGGCTCGCGTGCCTCATCGCCTTCTTGCTCGGCGTGGTGGCCGTCCTTCTCCCGGCCAGGGCGGTGGCGCGTATGAGCGTGGTCGAAGGGCTTAAGACGATCGACTGATCGCCCGGCGCGCTACCACTTCCGCACCCGCGAGATCCAGAAGACGATCAAAGCCGAGCCGATCGCGAGAAGGTTGATCAGGAAAAACGGCCAGAGCTCGGACTCCATCGGCATCGGCAGCTTTACGTTCATCGAGAAGATGCCGACCACCAGATTTGAGAGCATGATGGCGATCGTCCAGATGGTGAACTTTTTGATGAGGATGTTCAGGTTGTTGCTGACGATCGAAGCACGTGCATCCATGAGGCCCGCGATGACCTGTGCGAAAATCTCCGAGCGGCGGAGACACTGGTTGTTCTCGATGATTAAGTCGTCCAGAATTCCGGTCTGGTCGTGGTCCAGGCCGAGGCGCTCGGCGAGGAGCTTCATTTTGTCGAAGAGGGCGCCGTTCGAGCTGATTGAGTTCAGGATGTAGACGAGGCTCTTCTCCAGCGCGAACATGTTGAGGAGGTAGCGGTTCTCCATCGACGTGTTGATGCGGCGCTCGAGAGAGTCGCAGAGCATGTTGATCGCCTTCAGGTGCCCCTCGAAGTGGTAGATGCTCTGATAGAGGAGGCGGAGGATGACATCCTGGATCGAATGCACCCGGAAGGGCACGCGCCCCTCGAAAAGCGGCGCGTCGTCGGGCATTACGACGACCAGATACTCATCGTAGATAAAGATGCCGGTCGACGTAAGCTTGAGCAGAAAATTATCGTCGGCGCAAAAGCTCTTGGGTCTCTTGAAAATGACAACCGCATGGTCGCTCTCGAATTCCAGACGCGAAAGCTCGTCCGGATCGAGCGAAGACTGCAGCGTGTGGTAGTCGATGTTGTGAAGCTCGAGCAGGTCGGCCTCGTCATCGATCGTCGGGGCGTTGTAGACGATGACCTGAGCGGCACTGGCATCGCAGGCAACCAGACGGCCGACCTCCTCGTCGATGCGGTAAAAAATCCTCTGCCCGCCGGGAGACGTCGTCTCGGCGGGCGGTTCCTTCACGCTTTCAGCAGTCGCGGACATCGCCGGCAATCTGGCTCAGAACGCAGGGCAAGTCGACTACTCTTCTGCGGAAAAGCAAAGAGGTGCGTTCCCGGCTGATGCGACAGCTGCTTGCCCGGTCCGAGCGCGGTGCGTCAGCTCTGGGGAGCGACGACAGCGGCGCCGACCCCGAGAACCATCATCAGGATGAACAAGACGATGCCGAGCGCGAGAAGAACCGTCGCGATGATCCCGAGGATCTTGCCGATCTGAGTCAGCGTTTTGCCTTCGGGGTCCATGGTGCCGGCATTGATTTCCTTCAGGTCGGCATTGCCCATGAGCCATGCCGCGATACCGACCGGCTGGCAGATGATGAGGCCGAGGATGCCGAGGACGAGAACCAGAGTGCCACGATGCGGTTTCATGCCCGACAGCACTAGAGGCCGCATCGGCTGCTGGGAAGAACAAAATGCGGCAGGGCTGCCGAATCGTCCGGTATTTTTTACGGCTTCGGTGTGGAGGCAGGCTGCGGAAAGAGGGGTTCGGCGCCCGCCTGCCGCACGATCTCTGCGATCCGGTCCTGGGCTTCGCTCGCGGCCATTCCGACGAGATCGGTGGCGGCGAATTCCGCACGGGCATTCTTCCGCAACGTCCGGATGGCGCGTTCGCGGTCCTGGGCCGTCATTTTATTCCAGAGTCCGTCCTCGTCGCGCAGGATGCGGAGATCCGACATCTCCATGGAGAGAATCTTGGCCCGCGGCAGCGTGATCTCCGCCACGCGTCCCCCGGGCGGGAGGTTGATGGCAAAGCCTTCCCGGAGTTCGTAGCCGGCACGGGCGGTGAAGTCGGCCTCCACCTCGAATTCCTTCGTGCTGTGAAGCCAGGTGTTTTCAAAGTGGTGCCGCACGGTCGCCTGGCGCTCGGCGGTGGCCAGTTGGAGGACGGGGGTATTCTGGGCGAAAACGATCGCGTTCCGCACCGAGATGCGGGGGGTGAGGTTCATGGCTTCCTCAAAAGAACTTTTCAGCGCGCCTGCCATCCGCATGGCGCTGTTCTGAGGCTCCAGAACAAGAAGCCACGAAAGCCAGCAGGCGACTCCGGTTACCACGGCCGCACCGAGGAGCGTCAGCCAGAGAAGAGGCGACTTCAGCATCGGCAGGGGAGGTGAGGCGGATTCGGCATACCCAACCCGATAATCCACGCCGGGGCATCCATCAAGGCCGCACGACGCCGCTTTGCAGGAAGGTGCCACTCTGCTATCCCATGCCGCGCATGGTGCCGCACGACTACCACCGGAACATTCCGCTCTTCATTGCCTTCCGCGTGTTTTTCAATGCGCGGTTTTATTACCCGGTGCTCGGCGTCCTCTTTCTGGATCTCGGCCTTTCGCTTGAGCAATACGCGATTCTCAATGCGGTGTGGGCGGTGACGATCATCGTGCTGGAGGTGCCCTCCGGTGCGATGGCGGATTTGATCGGTCGGAAGCGAATGGTCGTGGCAGCGGGTTTTCTGATGATCCTGGAAATGCTCATCCTCGGGTTCGCTCCGGCGGGTCCGCTGCTGTTCTGGTTTCTGGTCGGCAACCGGATTCTGAGCGGCTTTGCGGAGGCCTGCGCGAGCGGGGCTGACGAGGCGCTGACCTATGACTCGTTGCCGGATGCCGACCGCGAGCACCAGTGGCCGGCGGTTCTGGCCCGGCTGATGCGGTGGTCGTCGGCGACCTTTTTTGTTGCGATGCTGCTCGGGGCGGCCGTTTTCGATGCGGAATTTATGAACCGCGTGGCGTCGTTCTTCGGAGCCTCATCGGACCTCAAAGCGGAGGAGACGGTCCGCTGGCCGGTGCTGCTCACGCTAGGCACGTCGTTTCTTGCCACGGCCTGTGCGCTTCTGATGCGCGAGCCCCCACGCGCACGCCACGAAGCGAGAGCGACGCTCTCGGATGCCGTGACCAATATTCTCACCGCGGCGCGTTTTGTTTTTTCCACCCGGAAAATCCTGATCCTTCTCGCGGCCGGCGTTCTTTTTGACTCGGTCGTCCGGCTCTTTCTGACCTTCGCGAGCAACTACTACCGCCTTATTGATCTGCCTCCGTCGGTGAACGGCGTCCTCGGCTCCGCCTTTGCGGTCCTTGGCTTCTTTGCCGCCGGCCTTGCACGCCGGATGGCGGCGCGATGCCACCCGGTCACGGTCGCTCTGATCGTCGGCACCACCCTGACAATCGGCCTCTTCGGCCTCTGCCTCGCTACACCCGTCTGGGGCGTGTGGGTGGTCATCCCGATCGGTCTCGTCATGCCGTTCACCCAGTTCTTTTTATCCAACTACCTCAATGCCTGGACCTCGTCGGAGCTGAGAGCGACGGTCCTGAGCTTCCGAGGCATGGCGTTGAACCTCGGCTACGGCGCCGCCGGACTCGGCTTCGCCACGCTCACCTCAGCCATCCGCTCGCAGTCGCCGGCCTTGTCCAGCGACGAGCTTTTCGGGCGGACGCTTTTTATCCTCCCGGCGGCCTTCCTCTCCGGCTGCGTGGTGCTCGCGCTGGCGGCCGGCGCCTTGGGGCGCGCTTCGGGGCCCTTCCGCCGTTCTTGATCCCGGCGCCTGCCGGCCTTATCGTCGCGGTCCCATTTTTATGAAACCGGTCACCATCTACGATACAACCCTGCGGGACGGCACCCAGGGAACGGGCATCTCTTTCTCGGTGCTCGACAAGATTCGCGTGGCCGAGCGTCTGGATGAATTCGGCGTCGACTATATCGAGGGCGGGTGGCCGGGCTCGAATCCGCGGGACGTGGCGTTTTTTGCGGAAGCCGCCAAGCGCACGTGGAAACACGCGCGCATCGCGGCCTTCGGCAGCACGCGCCGCGGCGGGGTCGCAGTGGCTGATGATGCGCAGGTCCGCACGCTGCTCGAAGCGGAGACGCCCGTCGTCACGATCGTCGGAAAAACATGGCTTCTGCACGTCACCGAGGTGCTCGGTCTCACGGCCGAAGAAAATCTGGCTATGATCGGCGACACCGTCGCCCATCTCAAAGAGCACGGCCGCGAGGTCTTCTACGACGCCGAACACTATTTCGACAGCTACAAGGACAATCCGGAATACTCCCTCAAAACCCTTGCGGCCGCCCCCGATGCCGGAGCCGACCTGCTGATCCTCTATGAAACAAACGCCGGCAGCAAGCCGGCCGAGGTCGC
>CAZSMN010000156.1:0-8735 GCA_964607615.1 uncultured Chthoniobacterales bacterium
CCCGGCTTCAGCTCTCGCAAGGGGGTGTGCTCACCGGATGCGGGCTCCTGGAGCGCACCGGCGATGCCGGCGTCCTCCGCTGGCCGGCCTTCGACCTGCGGCCGGGGCCGGAAGATGTCTTTGTCCCGGCGCAGCTCATCCGCTCGCTCGGCCTGCAGGCCGGCTGGATGCTCGACTGCACGATCCGGCTGCCGAAGGACCGCGAGCGTGGCCTCGTCGTGGAATCCATCGTCAAGGTCGAGAACGTGCCGGCAGCCGACTGGAAAGTCCCGACCGATTTCGACAAGCTCACGCCGCTATTCCCGAACCGGCGCATTCTTTTGGAGACGCCGGTCAATCCGGAAAAGGCGGCCCGCGCGGTCGACCTGATCACGCCGACCGGCATGGGCCAGCGGGGCCTGATCGCTGCGCCGCCACGCGCAGGCAAGACGATCATGCTGCAGACGCTGGCCCGCTCGATCCGGAAGAACCATCCGGACGTCGCGCTGATCCTGCTTCTCGTCGACGAACGGCCGGAGGAGGTCACCGACATGCGGCGCGCGATCGACTGCGAGATTTATTCGTCCACGTTTGACGAACCGGTCACACGCCACGTCCAGATTTGCGAAGCGGTCGCGCACCGTGCGCACCGGCTGGTCGAGATCGGGCGCGATGTGGTGATCCTTCTGGACTCGATCACCCGCATGGCACGGGCGTATAACAACATCCAGGCCCGCAAAGGCCGCACGATGAGCGGTGGCGTGGATGCCAAGGCGCTCGCCGCGCCGAGGAAGTTTTTCGGCTCGGCGCGGAACGTCGAAGAAGGGGGGAGCCTGACGATTCTCGGCACCGCGCTTATTGAGACCTACAGCCGGATGGATGATTTGATTTTTGAGGAGTTCAAGGGCACGGGCAACATGGAGCTCCACCTCGACCGCTCGATTGCCGAGCTCCGGATTTTCCCGGCGATTCACGTTGTGAAATCCGGCACGCGGCGCGAGGAGCTGCTCTTCCACCCGCAGGAATATGAGAAGGTGGTCCAGCTCCGGCGCCAGCTCTCCGAGCTGCCCGCCGCCGAGGCGATGGAGGTGCTCTCGACCAACATCGAGCACACGCGCTCGAATGCGGAGCTCCTCCTGATGGGCCTGCGCGGCGTCTGAGAAGACGCCCTCTCTCTCAGCGGAAGCACGCCGCCAGAAGCGGATCGCCGGAGAGCAACTCCTCGACCTCGGGCAGGCAATCCCGCGAAGACAGGACCGTGTAGTAGCCGGTCTTGACCGACGGCGCGGCCTTCACGGCCGCAAGCCATTCGGCACGGTCGAAAGGATCCCTCGCAATCGCGGACCAGAAGCCCGTCCGCTCGAAGGCCCGCGCGATGAGCCCGTGGTTGCCGCCCTGCAGGCGGGAGACAAGGTAGGTTGCCACGCCGACTTGCAGACCGTGCAGCCTCGGAGCGGCGCTCAAGCGATCAAGCGCATGGGAGATCAGGTGTTCGCTCCCGCTGGCCGGACGCGAACTTCCGCAGATCGACATCGCCACGCCGTTGAGCAGAAGGGCCGCTCCCAACAGGCGCATCCCCTCCAGATCGTGCATCGAGTGGGAGAGAAACTGGTGCACGCTGGCATCCGAGAGCAGCGCGGCAAAATCATCGACGGGAACCCCCTGCGCATGGAAAGCGAGCTTCCAATCCGCAACCGCTGTGAATTTCGAAACCAGATCACCAATGCCCGACAGCCAAAGGATCTGCGGGGCGTCGAAGCAGACCGCCGTATCGATCACCACACCGAAGGGCACTGCCGAGGGCATCGACCGCCGGCGGCCGTCGATCGCAAGGCTCGATTGCGGGCTGCAGAAGCCATCGTTCGAGAGCGATGTCGGCACGGCAAGAAACGGACGCCCGGCAAGAAAAGCAACATACTTCGCCACATCGAGAGCCTTGCCGCCACCCACTCCGACGATCACATCGGTCGAGGCGGGCAGTTTTTTGAAAAGCTCGACGGCCGAAGCAAAATCATTCGACTCCACCGCCACCGGACGGTGCATCCGGACACCGCCTGCCGTCAGAGACGCCATCGCACGGGAGAGAAGCGACGGCACAAGCCCCGCGCTGAAAAAGAAAGCCGCTGAACGGAAACCCGCCCGTTCACAGTAGATGCCGAGACGGTCGAGGGCGCCGGGCTTTACGCGGACAAGCGTGGGAATGGTGGTCTGGCGCGGATCCGGCATGGCAGGCGTCCGTCGAGAGTGAGGGCGGCGGAGGCTGTGAGTCCAACGTATTTTTGCGCCGGCCTACCGCGCCCGTGGGTTTGCGGGCTTTCCGGCTTCCTCTCGGGTCGGGGATTGATACTGTGATCGTCTTCCGGAATTTTTCCCACCCATGTCCCGCAAGAAAAAGAAGCAGAACCTCACCGCGTCCTCCGCAAAGGCCGACATCACAACGTCGCCTGAAGCGGCCGGCAAAAAAAAGACCACCGGCATCGCGGTCGCTCCCGCTCCGACCGACTCGAAAGCGGGCTTCGCCTGTCTGATCGTCGTGATTCTTCTCACGATGGCGTGGCCGATTTTCCATGCGTGGACGACCGACCGGCATCTGGTCGCCATCTGCAACATGATGGATCCTGCCGCGGGGACGGACCGCGCACCGAGCCCGGTGATCCTCCGCGAAATGGCCCTCGACGGCTATCTTTGGAACCGCCACGCCCTCCACCTCGGCGAAGACGGCCGCTACAGACTCCGCTGGACTGACTTTGACAACGCCCCGAAAGGCCGCGCGGTCCATTGGAGCTCGGCCTTCGCATGGTATCTCCGCGGACTGGGCGAGATCCGCCACGCGCTCGTGCCGACGGAGTCGCTCCAGACCAGCATTTTCCGGATGTCGATCTGGGCCAACCCGATCCTGCTCGCGCTTTTCATCCCGCTCCTCGCCGGGCTGGCCGCGCGGCGTTTCGGCTGGATCGCCGGCTGCGTACTCGCCGTTGGCGTGGTGGTCACGCCGAGTATTTACGAAGGCTTTCTGCCCGCTTACCCGGACCATCACGGCCTGATCGCAATCGCGCTCCTGGGCACGATGCTCGGCCTCGCGTGGGCGGGCGCCGGATGGATCAAACCCGGAGCCGGTTTGAAGGATCTGATCCCGGCGGACGCCAAGACCGCAAAGACCGGCATCTGGATCTCGGCCATTTTCGGAGCGGCAGGTTTCTGGGTTTCCGCCCTTTCGCAAGCGATGCTCATGGTCGGCATCGGCATCGGTGGCCTTGCGGCGGCATGGATCTTTGCGCGCGGGCTTCGCAACGAGGAGAAAGCCGAGTTTGTTCCCGGGCTCTGGCGGCTCTGGGGTCTGGCAGGCGGCGGGCTCACGCTTGGTTTTTATCTGCTCGAGTACTTTCCATCGGCGCCCGCTCTCCGTCTGGAAGTGAACCATCCGCTCTACGCGGCGGCATGGTGGGGTGGAAGCGTTTACCTCGCGGTGCTCGGTGCATGGCTGGCAGCGCGCGGGCAGAAAGGATCTTCGATCGCATGGCGGTCTCTGATTCTGCCGACGGTGGCGCTGTCCCTCATTCCCGCAGCGGTTCTCACATGGGGCGAGGCGGTGCATATCGGCCGCGAGCCCTTCTTCACGCATCTGGGAACGTTCATCGCCGAGCTCAAGCCGCTTCTTTGGAGGTTCCAGACCAAGACGCTCACCTTTGATACCGCCTTCGGCAACCTGCCCATTCTCGTCGCCGCGACCGTGTTGATCATCTTCTGGAAGACCGTTCCCCGCTCGGCGAAAACCCTCCTCATTTTTTCTGTCTGCCCCGCGCTCGTCATCACCGCGCTTCAATTTTACCAGACCCGGTGGGGCATGCTGGCCAGCCCTTCGTTCATGGTGCTGGCGGCGCTGGTCTTCACCGTCCTGTTCGGAGGCCTGAGCAAATCGCCGCTGGGACGCGCCGCCCGCGCCGTCGCCCTTCTGGCAGCAGCCGCGCTGTTCGCCGGACCGACCATCCGCAATTTCCAACCCGAGATCCAGATGGCCCTGACCGATCCCGCGACGCACAAGCCGACGCAGATGGAGGCCATCCACCTTGTGGAGCGCGATGTGGCCGAGGCAATCCGGCGGGATGCGGGCAACAAGCCGGTGGTCGTGCTGAGCAGTCCGAATTCCTCCACGCTCATCGGCACGATGGGCGACTTCCAGACCATCGGCACCCTGTATTGGGAAAACATCGAAGGCCTGCGCGCCTCGGCGGAGATTTTCAGCGCGCAGACGGAGGATGAAGCCCTCCGGCTCCTGAAGGAACGCGGCATCACGCACATCGCGCTGATCTCGTGGGAGAATTTCATCGAGCCGTATTTTCAGATTCTCAAAGGGGTGAAGCCGGACCTCGGCTACCTCGACCGCGCCTTCGGCCACCGCGCCCTTTTCCAGCGGACGGTGCCACGGTGGGCGCGACCGCTGCCTTACGTGCCGTCGCGCATGGCGAAGGAACTGGGCCTCGAGATTCTCCTCCTCGCAGTCGATCCGAATCAGAACCCGCTCGAGGCCCGCTACCATCTTGCGGCCTTTCTTGTGGCGCGGGACGAGGCGGTCGCGGCGGAGATCAATCTGAAGGAAATCCTCGAGGCCTCGCCGGGGAGCGACAGGGCCCGCCTGCTCTACGCGCAACTCCTGCTGAAAAACAGCCGGATCGATGAAGCGCTGGCGCAGTTGATGATCGTTTTTGAAACCGCACCCGCCGCGAACCGCGCCGAGATCGCCCGCGATTTTGCCAACGCGCTGGCCGCCCGGGGACGCAATGCCGAAGCATTGAAAGTGATCTCCGGCGCGAACATCCCCGAGGCGGACTCGCCGTCTCTGACCAACCTCCGCGCGTGGCTGCTCGTCACCAATGCGGATGCCTCGCTGAACCGCCCGGAGGAAGCTCTCGCTCTTCTTCAAGGAATCGAACAGCGCGGGCAGGCGGAGAATATCCCTGTGCTCGATTCCCGCGCCGCCGCTCTTGCCGCTGCCGGAAAATACGACGAAGCCACTGCCATCATTCAGAACCTGATCGGAGAGCAGGAGCGCAACAACCTCCCGCAGGATGCGGCGACCTCGCGCCAGCGCCTCGAGCGCTACAAATCCGGCAGGCCTTGGACGACCCAGCCATAACGGACAGGACACATCCGCGTCGGCGGCCCTCTCAGGATTTTCCGTCCCTGCCGGTCGAGTCGTTGAGGCCGAGGTAGCTGAAGACCAGACTGAAGAGAATCACCTGCACGCCGAGGGAGGCCAGCGTGCGGCCGCCGATCACCACGCGGATGGTGCGCGGGGCATCGAGGTCACCAAAGCCCAGCGCCGCCCATTGGAAAAAACTCGATCCAAGGATCGCCACGCCACCGAGAAAAACGATCGTCCCGAAGATGAGACCGCGCTCGAGGTTGAACACGCTGAACGCGCGCTTGAGCGTCTGATTGGCTGGAAGAAATCCGTGCGTGTGCGCATAGATCCGGACGAAGCAGGCAAAGAGAATCATCTGAAAGCCCGTCGTCAGCACGAGCGCCATGATCTCCATGGTGTGGACATCGAGCACCACGCCCCCAAGATGAATCGGCCCGAGGAGCCACAGCCAGAGAAAGAAAAGACCTGCCACGGCCGAAAGCAGTATGCCCGGGTAGAGCAGGAGCCAGCGCGGGGAAAAGAGCAGGAGAAACCGCAGGTGCCGCCAGCCATCCCGCCAACTGCGGAGGTGCGGCGGGCGGGAGCGGCCGTCCTTGTGCAGGGTCACCGGCACCTCGGCGATGCGCAGGCCTTGCAGCGACGCCCGGACAACCATCTCCGAGGCGAATTCCATCCCGCGTGTTTGGAGCCCAAGCCCGAGCATTGCCTCGCGCCTGAATCCCCTCATTCCGCAGTGAAAATCATGGGCCGGGCATTTGAAAAGCAGGCGGCCGATGAAAGTGAGGACCGGATTACCGATCCACCGGTGTTTCCATGGCATGGCCCCCGGATCGATGCTCCCGCCGCCGGAGGGCATCCGGCACCCCATCACGAGATCGAATCCCTCGCGGAGCTTGGAAAGAAACGGACCGGCCTGGCTGAAATCATAGCTGTCATCGGCATCCGCCATGACAACGTAAGTCCCGCGGGCCGCGTCGATCCCCGCGCGCAGAGCGCTTCCGTAGCCCTTCTCCGGCACATCGACCACCCGGGCGCCGAGCGACTCCGCCAGCGCCTGTGAGCCGTCGGTGCTGCCATTGTCCGCCACCAGCACTTCGCCCGCGACTCCGGCTTTTTCCAAAAACGACCGCGCCTTGGTGATGCAGGCCGCAAGGGTCTCCGCCTCGTTCAGGCAGGGCATCAACAGGGTGAGTTCGAGAGGGGATTCAGTGTTCGCCGGCATGGAAAATTCAGGAAAATGGCGGCCGCAGCGCGGGTCCAGATATTACGGGCGGCAGCGGTGTCGAAAAGAACGAATCTCGATCAATCCCGGCCAGGGCGGCGGCCGGACGAGGCATCCCGCGCCACAAAAACCAGCCCCCAGCCAAAAAGACCCAGGGTGCCGGCACCCACTGCGGCATAGAGACCGACCGAGACATGAAACATGACCGGTTCCTTCTCCCTGACGACCATGCGCCTCATCGTGCCTTTGCCCGCAAAGAAGCGCACTTCGCCTTTGTCGATGCCGTCCTTCACGATCCACGCCATCCATCCGGCGAACGCGAGAAGGATCACCAACACCAAAGCCAAAGCCCAGCGCTGCGCCGCCGTGGTCGGCGGTAAAGGAGCCGGAGCGGCGGCAGCAGCTGGCCCCGGAACGACCGACGCACGGACGACGGCGGCCGCAGTCTCCTGGTATTCATAATCCGGTTCCCGGAATTCGCTTTTGATGCGCGAGACAATCTCCTCCCGCCGCTCTCTGGCCCACTCCGGTGCCGTCGCCCACGTCTCGGGCGTGGGGAAATAGATCACGTGGTGCGCTCGGCCGGTGAGCATCTCCCCATCGATCGCCAGGCGATGCCACGTACCATCCCGCCATTCCTCGTAGAACATCCGGTCCCGCCCCTCGTGCCCGACACGCCATTGGCGCACGCCGGGCTTCAGCGGCAGCTCAGCGGGCAGCGGCGGAGGGTTTTCCCGTCGGCTCATGCCGAAATCCCGGCGGACACGCGGTGTAACAAGCAGGACCAGCAGACCGGTGGCGATAGCGATTGCGGGAATGGAAACCTGAGGCCCGGAGTGAATGGTCGTCATCCGAACGCCCGATGGAGAATAGGTCGTCGTCGGAGGCGGGGACGGCGGACGGGTCAGCTCCCAGCCCTGCCAGGCGAGAACGACAAAACACGCCACAAACGCATAGAGCCACGCCCAGCGCCAGCGGAGAACGAAGCCCAATCCGGCGAGCGCCGTCAGCGGCGGAGCCACGATAACGAGGAAAAAGCCAAGCGGGTCCGAAGTCTGCGTGCCGTAGCTGCCGGCGATGATCATCATCAGCGAGATCACGCTGATCGGCGTGAGAACCAGACCACCGAGGCCGATCAGCATCCCGAGGAGCGTGACGACCAGCGAGCGCTTGCGACGGGGCTTACCAAAAGCGTTTCCAACAGGTTTGGGCATAACGACAGGTTCTCCAGGAAGAGACGTTTGCGGGAGACTCTCGCCTGAGCGCCTGCGATGCAATCCTTCCTAGAAGCCATGCGGCGCTTCCGGTGAAAGAAGCGCCGCACACGAGGGGATCTGTGAAGAGCCCGGGACAGGCGTCAGCCCGGGAGCGTGTCGTCGAGGGCCGCGAGGAGATCGGCAATCGTCTCCTGCGTTTCGTCGCCCATGTTCGAGATGCGGAAGGTTTTTCCTTTGATCTTGCCGTAGCCGCCGTCGATGACGAAGCGGTGCTTCTCGCGGAGGGCTTTGATCCAGGCGGCGACATCGACGTCGCGGTTGTTCTTCACGCACGTCAGTGAGAGGGAACGATAGCCCTCGGGAGCGAAAAACTCGAACCCGTGGGAGCGCACCCAGTCGTGCACCTGGGCGTTGAGCGCTTTGTGGCGCGCATGGCGGGCCGCTACGCCCTCGGCGAAGATGTCGTCGAGCTTCGAGGCGAGCGCGTAGATGAGCGAGATGGCCGGCGTGCTGGGCGTCATGTCCTCGGCCTGATTTTTGGCAAACTCGACAAAGTCGAAGTAGTAGCCGCGGTCCTTGATGGTTGCGGCACGCTCCATGGCTTTTTCCGAAACGGAGAAAAGGGCGAGTCCGGGCGGCATGGCGAGGGCTTTTTGCGAGCCGGTGAGGAGAACGTCGATGCCGAGTTCATCCATCGGGATAGGCTCGGTCGAGAACGACGAGACGCTGTCCACGATGAACATCACTTCCGGAAACTCCTTCACAACCGCCGCGATCTCCGCGAGCGGATTGCGGATACCGCAGGAGGTTTCGTTATGGATGAGCGTGATGGCGTCATATTCGCCGGTCGAGAGCTTTTCACGAACCTGCTCCGCAAGGATGGGCGAACCCCACTCGACCTGAAGCGCGCCGGCCTCCTTGCCGCAGCGCTTGCTGACATCGAACCACTTGTCCGAGAAGGCACCGCACATGCAGTTCAGAACCTTTTTGGCGACCAGATTGCGGAGAGCTCCCTCCATCACGCCCCAGGCGGACGAGGTGGAAAGAAAGACCGGACGCGTGGTGCCGAAGAGTTCCTGAAGGCGCGGCTGGATCCCGCCGTAGAGCTTCTTAAACTCCCCGCCGCGGTGCCCGATCATCGGGGCGCACATGGCGCGGTAGGTTTTCTCCGAAA
>CAZSMN010000157.1:0-8689 GCA_964607615.1 uncultured Chthoniobacterales bacterium
TAGCTTGAGAGAAACGGCGCGGAGTGATTAAGGGCCGCGGTTTTTTTCCAGCGGAGGCCTCGGTCGATGGCGGCGTAAACGTAGGCCTTCGCCTGGCCGACGGCATCCGGCAGGCTCATTCCACAGGCGAGCCCGGTGGCGATGGCGGCAGAGAGTGTGCAGCCGGTCCCATGGGTATCCGCTCCGCGGACGAACGGGGCGGAAAAGTCCAGACATCCGTCCTTGGTCACCAACACATCGACGGCCTCGGCGGTCCGGAGGTGTCCGCCTTTAAGCAGAAAGGGGCAGCCGAACTCGCGGACGAGGCCGGCACCGGCAAACTTCATCTCGTCGAGGTTCCTGCAGGGTTTTCCGGAAAGGAAGCGGAGTTCGTCGAGATTGGGTGTGACGACAGCTGCGCGGGGGAAGAGGAGTTGCCGATAGGCGGCGATGGCGGATTTCTGCAAAAGCGGATCTCCGCTCGAGGCGACCATGACGGGATCAACAACCAAGGGCGGCAGCTTCCGGACCTCACGAAAGGCTTCGTCGACGGCCTTGATAATTTGCGTCGAGAAAAGCATCCCCGTCTTGATCGCTGCGACCGGAAAGGCCCGTAGACTCAGGCGCACCTGTTCGGCGACGATTCCGGGCCGGACGGCTTGGATGGCAGAGACGTGACCGGGCACCTCGGCCACCACGCAGGTGGCGGCGGTTTGCGCATAGCCGCCGAGCGCGGTGATCGTTTTGAGATCGGCCTGGAGTCCGGCCCCGCACGAGTTGTCTGAGCCGGCGATCGAGAGAACGACGGGAGGTTTTGTCACAGTTCTCAGCGCGAGCGGGTGGCTGCCAGGAAGAAGTAGATTAACTGTCCGAGTGCCGCGACGAAAGCCGCGACATAGGTGAGAGCGGCCGCATCGAGGACCTTGTTGACGCCGTCCGCTTCCGAGCCCGATTGGACCATGCCCATCTGTTGAAGAATCACCTTGGCCCGCCGGGAGGCATCGAACTCCACCGGCAGCGTGATGAGATTGAAGAGAACCAGGACCAGAAAGCAGGCGACCGCCAGCATCATCAGGTGGAAGGCGTGAAAGATAAAGCCGGCGATGAAAATGATCGGCAGCATCTGGGAGGCAAACTGCGTCACGGGCACGACAGCCATCCGCCATTTGAGCGGGCCGTAGGCCTTGGCGTGCTGGATGGCGTGTCCGCATTCATGCGCCGCAATGCCCAGCGCCGCGACCGAAGGAGTATTATAAACCTCGGGGGAGAGGCAGAGGCGTTTGCGGGTCGGGTCGTAGTGGTCTCCCAGCATATCGCGGATCGGGAGTACCTCGACATCGTGGATGTTGGCGGCCGCAAGGATCTGCCGGGCGGCGTCCGCACCGGTCAGATTGGAGGCGGCGCGCACCTGCTTCCAGTGCCCGAAGGCGCTGGAGACGCGGGATTGAGCCCAGAGGCCGATCAACATCGGCACACCGATAAGAAGAATCCAAAGCATCATAATTTACGCAAGGTATCGACAATCGTTTGTCGCGCACGTTCAAACATCGGCGGGCGATTTTTCGGCGCGTACCGCCCAGCGGAGTTTGGCCGATGTGGCGCGCGGGTTGGCACGGCACTCGGCCGGTGAGGCCCTGACGACCTCGGTGGCGATCTCGGAGTAAATGCCTTCCCGATGGCCGGCCTGGAACGCTTTCTTCACCCGCCGGTCTTCTCCCGAGTGGAACGTGAGGATCGCGGCGCGGGCGCCGGGATTCAGGCAGAACGGTAGAACACGGAGGAGGGTGTCGAGCGCGGAGAATTCCTCGTTCACCGCGATACGAACCGCCTGAAACACCCGTCGGATGGTCTTCTTGTGTTCCTCCTCATCCTGTGGTCCCGCCGCCTGGCGGACAGCGAGTGCCAAGGCCGTCGTCGTCTCGAAACGCCTCCCGGCGAGTGCGGTTGCGAGCACGGCGGCGCGGGGCTCGTCGGCATTTTCTTCCAGAGCTTCTTGCAGATGTGCGACCGAGGTGCGGAGGATCCACTCGGAGGCAGGCAGTCCCTTCTGCGGGTTCATGCGCATGTCGAGGGGACCTTCGATCTTGGTGGAGAATCCGCGCCCGGGCGTATCGAGCTGCATGGAGGAGACGCCCAGGTCGGCGAGGAGTGCATCGCAGCCGGCAAGGCCTTCGGACGCCAACACGGCCGGGAGGCCTGCGAAGTTCGAACGCCGGATCGAGAGCACATCCGGCCCGAATCCAAGCGCCTGCAGCCGGGCCGTCGTCCTGGGAAGCTCGATCTGGTCGACGTCGAGGGCCACGAGCCGGCCGCCGGGGAGGAGACGGGCGAGCATTTCCCTTGTGTGACCTCCGTAGCCCAGCGTGCAATCGACGGCGATTTCGCCGGGTCGGAGCGCCAGGTGCCGGAGGATCTCGGTCACCATGATCGGCACGTGAGATCCGGCGGGCGTTTTGCCGGAAGCGAGGACGCGGGCGACCGTTTCGGGGTAGCGCTCGGGATCCCGCTCTTTGTATTTGTCTTCGAACCGGCGCGGATTTTTTCCCGGGTAGCGCGGGCGGCGTTTGTGGGGGACGTCTTCGCTCAAAGCTCGTTGTATTTTTTGTTCGAGCCCTTGGCCTTCGCCACAGGGTAGCGTTCGGCATTCGCGGCGAGTTTGTCCGTGATGGCCTGCGTGAGGTCGATCCCGCACCGGTCGGCCATTTCAAACAGCAGGATGGCGACATCCGCCATCTCCGAGGCAATCGCGTTACGCCGGCTGCTCACCCGTTCGAGAGATTGTCCGTGACTCTGCCAGACAAAGTGCTGGAGCAGCTCTCCGGCTTCTGCCGAAATCGCCACGGCCATTTCCTTCGGATTGTGGTATTGCGCCCAATCGCGCTCGTCGCAGAACGCGCAGATCCGGCGGGTGAGGGACTCGATCGTTTCGGCCATGGCGGGAGCCTACGGGGCAATTCGCGTGCGGAAAAGCAGGACCTTCCACTTGTCGAATCCATCCACTCCTGCCTATGGTCCCGGCGATGAAAGGGAATCTGATCGGAGGGATCTTTGTCCTCGTCCTCGTAGGTGCGATTGCAGCCGTTGTTTGGAACGGTGTGAATGCCAACAACGTAACAACGGCGCCGGGCGGCTCAGGGAACCTCGTGCTGATGGATTTCTATGCGGACTGGTGTGGTCCCTGCCGGCAGATGAAGCCTGTCGTGAACGAGCTCCGCAACGAACTGGCCGGGCAGCTCACAGTCATGGAAGTCAATGTCGATGCAAATCCCGACCTCGCCAGGCAGTACAACGTGCGAAGCATTCCCTGCTTTGTTGTCACGAGGGCGGGCACCGAAGTTGCGCGTCGCGTGGGCGGCATGTCCAAAGAAAGCCTCCGCGAGCTCACCGGGCTCTGAGTTCCCCTAGCAAGAGTTGGCACGCGTCGTGCTGTTAACATTCAAACCAGCCCGGTTGGCAGTCTAGAACGTTGGAGGTATTGGGGGATGCTTCCACCGTTAGCCAGCCGGGCTGTTTTTTCTATCCGAAGAACCGCTTTTTCGCCGGGGCTTCCGGTTCGCGGTTGAGGGACTCGAGCGTTGCACGGTCCCGGGCATTCGCGATCGCTTGCTCTTTGGAGATCTGTCGCGAGAGGTAAAGTCCGGAGAGGTCTTCATCGATGGTGTGCATGCCATCCTTGGCCCCGATCTCAATAAGCCCGACGAGTTGCTCCCATCGCCGCTCGCGGATGCAGGCCCGCACGGCGGGATTTGCCGCAAGAATCTCGGTGGCCAGCACGCGACCGGAACCGTCCTCTTTGGGGATCAGGCGCTGGGAAACGACCGCTTCCAGCGCATTGGCAAGCTGGGCGATGACCTGGGGCTGCTGGTCGCCGGGGAAGGCGTCCACCATCCGGTCGATGGCCTTGGGCGCATCGATGGTATGGAGCGTGGCGATCACCAGATGTCCGGTCTCGGCGGCGGTGATCGCTGCGCTGATGGTCTCGGGGTCGCGCATTTCGCCAACGAGGATGACATCGGGATCCTGCCGCAGCGCGTGTCGGAGGGCTTCGGCAAACGAGCGCGTATCGCTCCCGACCTCGCGTTGTTTGACCAGGCAGCTGCCGTTGGCGAAGACGTATTCCACGGGATCCTCCACCGTGACGATCACACCGCTCCGCGTACGGCTGATGTGCTGGATCATCGATGCCATGGTCGTGCTTTTTCCCGAGCCAGTGATGCCGGTGACAAGGACCAGTCCGCGCTGGAGCTCACAGAGCCGGAAGATCGTGTCACGGTGTCCGAGCTCGCCCAGGGCGGGGATCGCTTGCGGGATGTAGCGGATGGCCGCTTCGAGCGCGCCGCGGCTGTAGTGGGCGTTTGCACGGAAGCGCCCGAGCCCGTCGACCTGCAGTGCGAAGTCGAGCTCCCATTCCTGCTCGAGGCGGGAACGCTGCGCTTCGGTCAGAATGCCGAGAATCAAGTCGCGGCACGCCTCCACGCCAAGGGCTGGACCATCCACCGGAACGAGCGAGCCATTGACCCGGAGCATGGGTGGTGCATCGGCGGACAGGTGGAGATCGGATGCTCCGCCGGAGACGGTGCGCGTCAGAAGATCGATCAGATCGTAGGGTGTGGACATGGGCGGGGCTAACGGCGGGTGGCTTGCGTCGAGGAGCTGATGCCCCGGAGCATGCGGGTGAATTCCTGCGGGCTTTCTGCGACGGCGAGGGCTTCGGCCTCGGAGACGCGGCCTGTGCGGACTAGCTCAAGGAGTGAGTCTGCAAAGCTCTTTGCCGAGCGCTGATCTCCACGCCCGATAACGTCGCGAAGCTCCGGCATCCGCCCCTCGGCGATGAGCTGGCGTGAGAGGCCCGTGTTTGAGAA
This sequence comes from uncultured Chthoniobacterales bacterium, assembly GCA_964607615.1. Classification (GTDB taxonomy): domain Bacteria; phylum Verrucomicrobiota; class Verrucomicrobiia; order Chthoniobacterales; family Terrimicrobiaceae; genus CAZSMN01. The sequence continues at coordinate 4,842 of CAZSMN010000157.1, forward strand.
AAACTCGCAGAGCAGCGCGAGCGTCCCATCGGTAGCCGGCACGAGGCGCTGGCAGAGAACGCCGAGGAGCTGGGCGGCAAGAGTCCGCCGGACGCCGTCGCGCTCGTCGGGGGGGAAGAGAAGCTCGAGCCGTGTCACCACATCACTACAGGCCGAGGCGTGCAGCGTTGCGAATACCAGATGCCCGGTCTCGGCCGCCTGAATTGCCGTAACGGCCGATAGGGCGTCCCGGATCTCGCCGAGAAAAATCACATCCGGATTCTGCCGCAACGAGCGCCGCAGGCCCTCGGCGAAGGAGGGCGTGTCGATGCCGACCTCGCGCTGGGTGAACAGCGAGAGCCGGGGGGTGAACACAAACTCCACCGGATCTTCGATTGTCACGATGTGCCGGGCACTCCGGGCGTTGATCTCTTCCAATGTCGCGGCGACGGTTGTGAATTTTCCCGACCCTGTGGCTCCGGCGACGATCACGATGCCTGAAGCCCGTTCCGCCCAGCTCCGGAGCAGGTCCGCCGGCAGGCCGAGGGATTCCAATGCCGGAATGTCCGACCGGATCCTGCGGAGAACGGCGGCGCGGGATCCAAGCTGCCGGAGGAGATTCACCCGGAACCGGCTACCTTCGAACGCCAGCCCTCCATCGAAGTCTCCGCCGGATTCCGGGCCGCCGCACGCGGTCGCCAGGGAGGCCAGATCCTCGTCGCTTACCGGCGGGCAGTCTACCGTGGTGAGCGCTCCACCGATCCGCAGCACGGGCGGGCGTCCGCTGTGGAGCAGAAGGTCGGATGCCCCTGCGTTCGTCGCGGCCCGCAGCAGTTCCTCCAGGAGGGGGGTGATCATGGCTGGGGCGCATTTTAGCACGCTCCCGGCGCTTGGAAACCGCCATTTCCGGTACAAAAAAACTCCCGGGCCGGCTTTTGAGGTCCGGTCCGGGAGAAAGGAGACTGTTTCTGGCGGCTGGCGGGTTAGAAGGTCAGACCCGTCGAGAAGCCAAGGATGGTCGCGTTCTGAATATTCGCCGAGCCGCTGGGCCTGATCGAATACTGGATGAACGGCTGGACGAACGCCCATTCGTTGATGGCAAACCGGTAGCCGCCTTCAAGGAAGATCGTGTAATTCGGCTGGTTCGGGTTGCCCTTCTGCTGCTGGGCCTCGATGTTGTAGTAGCTGTAGCTGCCGTAGGCGATCGAGAACATGGTGAGGTCTTTATCGCGTCCGGGGATGAGGCCGGTGTAGACCAAACCGGACTGGAAGTAGAACGGGAAGAGATTGTTATACTTCGGCGCGATGCTGACGAGGTTGAACATGCTCAGGCCCTGATCGGAGAGCTTGGGCTTTTCCGTCGGGACCGGCTGCTTGAAGCTCTTGCCGTCGGAGGGACCTTTGGCGAGAGGGGCGGGAAGTTCGGGCGAGGCTTCGCGGAAGAGCATCTGGTCGGCCTGGAAGTAGAAACCGTACTGCCCGTAGTTATACGTACCGTTGAAGGAATTTTTCTGTCCGCCGTAGTAGTAGCCGCCGGCCGCGTATTTTCCGGGGAGCTTGGACGCGCCGATCTTCGGGGTCACGCCGGTCTCAGCCATGGCCATGAGGCCGTTGAGGCTGGGGTTCTGAGCGAAGCCCTGATAGGCGAGGCCGTGGTTGTTGCTATTGGTGGCCTGAGGGTAGGCCATGAAGAGGCCGCCCTTCGCATAGTACCATTCGACAGGCTTCACCTTCAGCGTGCCGCCCCACGAGGAAAAGCTCGAAGAGAACGGGATATTGCCGCCGACTCCCTTGGCGCTGTTCACCGCATTGTTGAGGAACAGCTTCGAGAGGGGCTGGTCGATGAACTCCTTCTGCGGCTGCAGCCAGCCTCCGCGGACGACGACCATGTCCTTCACGGGAAGCAGGTCGCTCGTTCCGATCTCAAGGCCGAATGAGAGAACGCGGAACTGCGTGCCGGAAATCCAGTTCGAGGGGTTGAACATGCTGTTCCCTTCGACGAACTGGTTCGGATCGGCCGAGCCTTGCGAATCGCGGTAGCGGAACTGTCCGAAGCCCTTCACGCCCTTGAGCGCGTCAATGTTCAGGAGCTTGCCGAAGTTCTGTTCCGCACCGAATTCGATGCCCTGATCCCAGAAGCCGCGCGAGCCTTTTTCGCTGTCCACAACGCCGAAAAATGCGCCGTAGTATTTTCCATTGAAGGTCAGGCCGATGTCGGCCATCGAGTCGCGCAGGCCGAACCAGTTTCCGGTCATGTATTTGCCGTTCCACCAATCGGCGAGCGGCGTGCTGCTGGAGGTTTCTTCTGCCTGCTGTGTGGTGCCCGCGAAAGCGGATCCAGAAATCAACACGGCAACAACAAGGGAGCTAACGAAGCATTTCGCTCGCCCCGAGGGGTTTGGGTACAACATAGAGGCGAAGAACATTTCCGAAGGGTTTTTAATGCCAATAGGGGAATTGTGACAAAATTGTAACATTCTTTTGTATTGAACTTCCGCTGTTTTAGGTTTGGCCCGTGTGCTACGGGTCTTGGATGGACGCAACGCCCGAACTTTTGGCCCCCGCCGGCGGCTGGGATTGTGTTCGTGCGGCCGTGGCGAACGGTGCGGATGCGGTTTACTTCGGGCTGCCGCGGTTCAATGCGCGGATGCGGGCGGATAACTTCACGGAGGCTGAGCTGCCGGATGTCGTGGCTTTTGTGCACAGCCATGGAGTGAAGGCCTACGTCGCACTGAATGTTTTGATCTTCACCGACGAATTGGAGGATGCCGCGCGCGAGCTGGGGGCGCTTGCCTCGGCTGGCGTCGATGCGGTGATTATTCAGGATGTCGGCCTCGCCGAGATGGCACGGCGGATGTTTCCCGCTCTGCGGGTGCATGCCTCGACGCAGATGACGATCACGTCGCCAGAGGGAGTGGTTTTTGCGGAGAAGCTCGGGGTGAAGCAGGTCGTGCTCTCGAGGGAGCTCTCACTGCGCGAGTTAGAAAAGTTTCCGCCGGTGCTTCCGCTTGAGGTTTTTGTGCATGGTGCGCTGTGCGTGGCCTACTCCGGCCAATGCCTGACGAGCGAGTCCCTGGGGCGCCGGAGCGCTAATCGTGGCGAGTGCGCCCAGGCGTGCCGGATGCCTTACGAGTTGATTGTCGACGGGGCTCTTCGCGATCTGGGCGACAAGCGCTATCTCCTCTCGCCGCAGGATCTGGCGGCCGTGCGGGAGATTCCTGCCCTGCTGGATCGCGGCGTGGTCAGCTTCAAGATCGAGGGCCGGCTCAAGTCGCCGGAGTATGTGGCGGCGGTCACAGCTGTCTACCGGAAAGCCCTCGATGCGGCCATGGCGGAGCGGGAAGCCCAGCTTTCGGCGGAAGATCTCTACAAGCTGGAGATGACCTTTTCCCGCGGTCTCTACAGCGGGTGGATGCACGGCGTGAACCATCAGGAACTCGTAACGGCACGATTCGGGAAAAAGCGAGGCGCCTTCATCGGCCGGACGGTCTCCGCCGGGCGGGATGCCGTGACGTTGGACTCTGCGGCGGTCGCTTTGAAGGCGGGCGATGGCGTGGTGTTTGATACCGGGGAGGATACCGATCACGAGCAGGGCGGGAGAATCTACCGGGTTGATGGGCTTCAGCTCTTCTTTGAGCGTGGCAAGCTGGATGCACGGCGGATTCCCCGTGGCACGCGCGTCTGGAAAACCGATGATCCTGCGTTGAATCAAGCCCTGCGCCAGTCGTTTGCCGGACGGCTTCCGGTGCGGGAGGAGAAGAAGCGTCCGCTGGACATCACCGTAACCGGAAGGGCAGGGGAGGCCTTGACATTGGCTGCGGGCGGGTACGAAGTTTCGTCAGAGATGCCATTGGCGGAGGCGAGAACCC
>CAZSMN010000158.1:0-8599 GCA_964607615.1 uncultured Chthoniobacterales bacterium
CTTCCAGGCAGATCAAGCTCTCGACCGCCGGCATGCAGACGACTTATTCCAACAGGGTGAGGGGCTTGATGACGGCGGAGGAAGTCATACTGGATTTCGGGATCAACCCTAACTTGAGCGGAGATATCGTCGATGAACCGGCCAACATCACAAACCGTGTGGTGATGTCGATCCCGTCAGCAGCAAGGCTTCATCAGCTTCTTCAAGCAATGCTCACGCGCCGGCAGCAGGCGGTGCAGGAGGCGCAGAGCGCCGCGCCAGCACCAATTGCTCAGTCAGAATGACCCACACGGACCAGCAGGTCTTCGAGGAGACCCGGGGGCGGATCAACCGGAACCTCAACGAGATTGCAGGGCTCTCGCGTTCCCAGCAGGCTCCGCAGGTCTTCTTTCCTCATTTTCTCCGGTTGGCTTGCGACTGTCTGAATGCCCAAGGCGGAGCGGTTTGGAACTTTTCGAATGGCGAGCCCGCGGTGCTGGCCTCGCAGGCTTTCGATAGCTCAGCCTTTGGCGATGACGATTTCCAGAGAAAATGGATTACGACTGTCATCAAAGCGACCGCATCGAGCAAGCGGCCGCACATCGTCGCGGCCGAGGATTCTTCCTCCCCACCCTCCAGAGAGGCCAGTGGAGATGCCATTGGTAACAAGACATCCTTTCCGATGTTTTATCATCCGATCGCAACCGGGGAGGCGTCATCCCTTGTACTTCAAATCTGGCTTCCCCAAGCCGGAGATCCGCGCACCTACAACGACATTTCGACCTTTATTGCCCAGCTCTGTGTCCACGCGGAGACGTACCTCAAGGGGTGGCAGGCTTCGCAGTTGGCTGCGAGGAATGATCAGGCTCAGATCATGTTGAGGCTGCAGGGTGAGTTGGTGGGCGAGCTGGAGACGAAAGTCATTGAGAACTCGGTTGCTAACTACCTTGTCGACCTCCTCCAAGCCGGGTTGGTTTGCGTCTTCCGCAAAAAGGGTGGGCGCTGGCAGCTCGGAGCAGCCTCAAACCAGGAGATTGTCGATCCCAAGGCGGCTCAATCCCGGGTGCTGACCGATGCTGCCGAGGTCCTCGAACTCTCCTGCGAAGGTGCGACGGTGGAGGCTGTGGACGCCGCGGAGAACCTTAGGAGCACCCTGGCGAAGGCTGGTGTCGAGAGGGTGGCTTGGATTCACCTTTCCTCGTCGAAGAATGCAGGAAACGATGTCCTCCTGATGGCATGTCAAAACGAGGCGGGTGCGTTTCCGGCGGCTTCGCGTGAGATACTTGTCTGGGCGGCTTCCCAACTGGGCCGCGCTCTGGATGCCGCCACTCACTTCCAGCACATTCCCTTCCGTCCGCTCGCTTCCTATGCCGGCCGGACGCTGAGGGCGTGGAAGCAGGACCGCCGCAGAAAAGTGCTGCTCTTCGGAGTCTTGCCCGTCATTGCGCTGGCTGGGCTGCTCCTCTTTCCCGTTTCTTGGAAAGTGACAGCGGATTGCACGGTCGTTCCTTTTCGCAAAGCCACCGTGGTCACCGAAACGTCGGGAAAAGTCATGAAGGTGGCCGTTCACGAAGGGGACCGCGTAACCAAAGGCCAGATCCTTGCCGTTATGGATGATACCGATTACGCCACGCAGTTGGCCGTTTCGAGCCAGCAGCAGGCGCGCTGGCAGATGGAGGCGGCCCGCGCGCAGGCGCTCGGCAACGAGGCCGAGCGGAAAATCTCCGAGATTGCCGCTGCCCGCGAGGCCGAAGTCATCCGTCGCACCGAGTTTCTCAGATCCCGTACGAAGTTGGTGGCACCGATCGACGGTGTGGTTCTGACCAGAAATTTGAGAAACAGGGAAGGCGAAGCGGTGGAGGCTGGTAAGCCGTTTTGCGAAATCAGCAGCACCGATGGTTATGAGTTGGCACTCGACATCCGCCAGCAGGACTTGGGAGACGTTTTGGAGCAACTCGGACAGGGGCGCATTCTGCCGGTGCAGTTCATTCTCCACCCCCATCCGAGCGTGCCAATAACGACTCAGCTCGCCGGGTCTGGAGATATCGCCCAGGTTGCCGAACTGCGGAAAACCGGGAGCGTTTTTGTCGCGAGAGTTCCGTTTCCTCCGGGAACCCCGCTGGAAGACCTGCTCAAACCGGGCTTCACCGGAAAAGCCAAACTTACGATGGGTACGCGGCCTTTGGGGTGGGTCATGATCCGGCCGTTCCTTAACTTTGTCCGCGTCCACTGGGGGGTATAACATGAGGTGTTTGATCGTTGCTCTGATGATTGGCGGATGCGGATTATCCGCTGTGTCGGCCGATGCAGTCTCCTTCCGCGGCCTGCTGACGCCCGTGGAGCAGGCTCGTATGGCGAGCCGCTCGCAGGGTGTGATCTCGATGATCAAGGATGACGGCGAGACGGTCAAAAAGGGAGACATTGTCATGGAGCTCGAAAATGACATGGAACGACTCCAAGTGGAGCAGCAGCGGCAGATCGTCGAGCTCCGCACGTACGAGTGGAATTCTGCCGAAGAGCTCCGCAAGAAGGATGTGGTCAGCCGTAACGAAGGACAGGAGAAGCGGATTAATCTCGCGGTCGCGAAGGTTCAATTGGCTCAGGCTGAGCAACTCGTCGAGCGTATGAAGGTCATCGCGCCCTTCGACGGAGTAATCGCCGATCAGTTGCGTGAAGTTGGCGAAGCGGTCGACGAGTTTGTTCCTGTCTTGGTATTGGTGAACATCGACCAGCTCTATCTGGAGATTTTTCTTCCGGCCTCCCGCATCGAGGAAGTCCGGGTCGGGCAGCAGGTGAAGGTGACCTCGGCGGAAGACTCGGATCAGGTCATCGAAGGAAAGGTGGAAAAAATTTCGCCAACCGTGAACGCCGCCAGTGGGGAGTTCAAAGTCCAGATCCTGGTTCCTAACGCTGATCGCAAGTTGGTGGCGGGAACCTACGCGACCGCCACGCTTGTGGTGCCCTGACAGGGTATGTCCGACTCGGGTCCTGCCTCGGCTCCCTCCGTAATGGATCCGGCGTCTATCGTGCCGCCCCCGCTCCGCTCGGATCTTGTTGAGAGACCGCAGCGCTATCTGGGCCGGAGCTACATGATCTTTAAGAATCCGCTCAGCCTCGGCTATTTCCGACTTCCGATCGCGCACGTGCAGGCGGCCAGGTGCTTTGACGGGCGGACGTCGCTTCGCCAAATTCTGGACAGCCTCCGCCGGGACTCCCGCTACTGGAAGGGCATGCCCTATCAACAGGCCGTTCAGGAATTGATTGCCCTCGCCGGGCAACTGGGCTCCGCTGGTCTGACCCGCGTGAAGGCGAAGACCGCGGTCGACCGCTCACGGCGACTCCGTGAGGCGAAGAGCGGACGCCGCTTCGAGATCTTGATGGGGCACAGCCTCTATTTCAAAAAGTCGCTCATTGATCCCAATCGCTTTCTTGAACGAGCCATGCCAGCGGTGGAGTGGATTTTTTCGCCGGTGACCCTGACGTTGGCCGGGCTGTTAATGCTGTCGGCGGTGCTCGTGGCCGTTCAGAACTGGGCTGAGATCACCTCGCACGGCGCGAATTTTTTCACGCTCCAGAACCTCGGCTTGACCTGGTTACTCTTCATCGGGGTGAAGATCGTTCACGAGTTCGGCCACGCCTTTACGTGCAAACGCTATGGCGGAGAGGTGCATGAGATGGGGTTCATGTTCATTTTGTTCACCCCTTATCTCTTCTGTAACGTCAGCGACTCGTGGCTTGCGCAACGGAGACATCGCATCGCAGTGACAGCAGCAGGAATTATCGTGGAGCTCTTTCTTGCCTCGGTGGCGACGTGGCTCTGGTTGGTGGCTCAGCCCGGGCTCTTTAAGCAGATGTGCTTCAACACAATGGCGCTGTGCAGCGTGTCGACGATACTTTTCAACGCGAACCCCCTCATGAAGTTTGACGGTTACTACATAATGACCGATCTGCTGGAGATCCCGAACCTCCGCGCCAAAAGCAATGCATGGGTCACCCACTGGGCACAACGCACACTGCTCGGCATGCGTTCTGCCGGCCAACGTCTCGCGAGCTTCGAGGTCGGACCGCTTTTCGGGGTCTATGCGGTTGCAGCCTACGCCTACGGCTGGATCATTACTTACAATATCGCAACCCATATGTTTAACATGTTGGAGCCTTATGGACTCCAGTTCGTAAGCCGAACCTATGTTGGACTCTTTCTCTTTGTTTCTCTGGCCCTCCCGATCTACCGCCTCGGCAAATCCTTGAAGGGATCGAAAGAATTTTCCACCATGGGACTCCCACGTCTTCGCTTTTGGCTCCTTGCTGCCGGACTTCTGGTGACTTTTCTGTTCATTCTTCCCTGGGAGGAATCGATCAAGCGCTCGGCCGCTCTTGAGCACGGCCGCGTCGAACCCGTCAACTCCCCTGCTCCCGGCTATCTCGTCTCCGTTGAGGTCACAGAGGGGCAACCTGTTCGGAAGGGGCAGATTCTCGGCCGGCTCGAAAACAGACAACTCGTCTCTGAGTTGCAGGATTTGCGCCTTCAAAGAGAGGCCGCGCTCGTCCGCCAGCGGGCAGCCAACGCCGACCCTACCGAGGAAGGCCGGCTGACGGTTCCGGTCTTGGAAAAATTTGTAGCGGAAGCCGATGAACAAATCCGCGCCATTGAGGATCGAATCGGCCGGTTGGAGCTTCGTTCGCCGATGGACGGAGTGTTGCGGAACCGGCGTCCGGACGAGCTGCTGGGCATCCATTTCGTTGCTGGGCAGCCTGTTTTTGAAGTCGGCTCGGATCGGAAGCCCAAGGTTGTGATTCCTCTCAATGAAAAGCAGGCGCGCAAAGTCGCCGCCGGCCAGCGGGTGGACGTGAGATTTGCGGCGCTGCCCGGAAGATCGTTTCACGGACGGATCGTCTCCGCTCCGGTCGCTGCGGGCGACAAAATATCCGTTCCAGGTTTGGCCAACCTGTTCGGTGGCGATGTGCCGGCAGAGCTCGATGCCGGGGGGCACCCTGTCCCGTCGATCGCCCATTTTGAAGCCGAGGCCGAAATCGATCTTTCCCCTGAGGATGCCCGCCTGTTTCGCGCGCACTCAACCGGCCGCGCACGAATTTACTTGAAGACTACCACACTCGGCGAATGGCTGGCCGAACGTACGCTCGACCTCATAGACCCTCAGGTGCGGCTGTAGGTTCGATAGGCCTTATTGCAAGTCGTTTTTCCTTGCCTTGCCTGAAGGTCACTGAAACACTCCCGGGGTTATGAATCGCCTCGCTGATTCGGTTCCCTTTTCCTCCCTTCTGCTTGAAGCTCTCGAAGACCGCATCGCACCTGCGGTGATCCTCGCTGGTCCGTCGGCCTACAGCGGCATGGAATACGATTCCACCCCAGTCAAGCCGACGGATCTGTCATTCAAGGCCGCCTCCATCGCTCCTGTCGAAGCCGGGGATCCCAGCCTCAATTTTGACTCCGCGCATTTCTATATCGACCTGAAGGCCGGGGATACGATGAAGTTGTATAACGCCGGAGCATCCTATACGGACTTCATCAAGGTCACCAGCGGCCGGGCCTTTGCATTCTTCTTCGATAAGAACGGGGACACGATTCCCCAAGCTAATGAACTCACGGGTCTCTCACTGGGGGCAGGAGCCAATGTTACCGTCAAAGGCTCGGTGGATGGCGATATACTTGCCAACTTAAACTCAACGACTGGGTTCATGTCCACAAACGACCTGATCTCAACGAAACAGAGCATCGCGGGTCTCAATATCGGTGGCGACGTGAATGGGAGTATTATTGCCGGGGGCAACCTGGCGAACATTACCGTCGGTTCCGTGAAGAATATACAGTCCGGAGCAGCGAGCGCGAAAACCTTTGACTTTGGGGGAACGGGAGCCGCAGTGGGCGTGGGTGAGGGAACCATCAGTGCGTTTAACCCGGGTACAAAAGTCGCGGGAGGCAATCTCAGCGCTATCAAGGTTGGCTCAGCGGATAAAATTCTTGCTGGTGATGGTGGTGCGTCAGGAACCGGAGGGACCGTAACCGGAGTGACGGTTGTGGCTGATTCTGACGGCATTCTCATCTCGGGCGGAAACGGCGGAAACGGGATCAGTGGGAGTATTGGTGGTGGCGCTGGTGGTCGGGTTTCCCAAGTCGTCGTTTACGGCGTATCGGATACCTCCCACAATAGCGCCGTTGACATCTATGGTGGCGACGGAGGAGATGCTTTTGGAGGTAGCACAGGAGCCGGTGGTGCCGGGGGTGCTGTTTCAAACATTTATGTCGGCTATGAGTATAGCAGCACCCGGAAGATTATCGAATCCTCCAACGCATTGAAGGACAATGTGCATGTGGCTGGCGGTGTCGGCGGCGACGGGACTCGAGCGGGAAGCGGCGGCTCTCTCTCCACGATCAACATTATCAGCGCTCCCCAAGAACAAGCTGCATTCTACGAAATCCAAGTCCGCGGCGGTGATGCCGGAGATCTTTTTGTTGGTGGTACAGCCAACGGACTTGCTGGTGCAGGAGGCTCGGTTTCCACGTTTAAGATTTTCAACTTGGACGGCGAGTCGGGTGGTGCTTCTGACACGCTCGTTCGTGGTGGTGATGCATCGAATTCAGGCGAACCCGCACCGGTTGCAAGAGCCTCTGGAGCAGCCGGCGGTTCGATTTCGAACCCCTCACCCACCTCCACGTCAGTGTGGTTGGTCGGGCACTCTTTCGAGTTTATTGGGGGCAATGGATCGGATACTGCACTTTCCGGTGGTGTCGGCGGGTCGGTTTCCAACCTTCAGTTTTTTGAGCCCAATGCTGTCTTCTTCCTTAAGGACCTCACAGTCTCTGCAGGGATTGGAGGCAATTCTGCGACCGGCGCTGGAGGCGCGGGTGGGAACATTACAGGAATCTTTGCTCCCCGCGCTGATCTAACGACCTTTGCCCTCACGGCTGGCGGAGGCGGGCGTTCGGAGGCACTCTCGACGGCGGCTCCCTTCTGGCCAGTGGGTGGGGCAGTTGGAGGCAAGGGAGGAAGCATCACAAACGTGCAAATTTATGACGTTGACGGCGATGCGGTACTGGATCGTGTCGATGCTGTGGCCTCTGCGGGTGCAGGGGGTGATGGATTCCGGGGCGGCGGCGCTGGAGGAGCTGTCAATCGATTCAACTTCTTCAGTGGTTACGCTGCCCTTGCGGTTGCTGCAGGCAACGGAGGCTCGGCGCTCCTTGGAGATCCGGGCGTGCCACAGGTTCCCGGCACAGGAGGTGCCGGTGGCTCAATCTCCAGCTTGTCCTTCCGCTCGACTTACGGCCAGTCCATGTTGGCAGACCAAACCGCATCGCTTCTGGCCGGCGCAGGAGGATCTTCCAAAGGTAGCGGCGCAGCCGGGGTCGGCGGGCTCGTTGCAACGGCAAATATCCAGACTCTGAACGATGTCGTTGTTAATGGTGGAGCCGGGGGCAGTACCTCAGGTGCCGCCAAAATTGGAAATGGCGGCTCCATTGCCGGTGGTAGTAGCTCGCTGGGAATCTTTCTCCGCTCACAGACTGGTAGTGTGACAGTCCAGGCCGGTGACGCCGGTGCGGCAGCGGCCGGAACGCCCACGGTTGGGGGGGCAGGCGGGTCAATTCAGAACGTCGTTGCTTCGGCCCTTCGCGACATCACTTTTGCCGCAGGAGATGGCTCGGTCGGCGGCAACGGAGGCAACATTTCGCGGATCGGATTTTATGGGGCTGGTGGTGCCGGTGATACCTCGTTTGGCTTCCTCAGCGTGACGGCGGGAGACGGGGGGAATGCAATTTCCTCGAACTCGGCTGCCGGTCGCGGTGGCAATCTCACCGTCGCAACCGGAAATGCTTCCTTTTTGGGTTCCCGGTTCCTAGCCGGTGATGGTGGCGACTTGGGCCGCGGCGGAGCAGGTGGAGCGATGACCTCTGTCAGCATTCTAGCCGGCTTGGTGGGATCCGGAGATCTCTCGTTCGTAGCGGGACAAGGCGGAAGCGGATCGTCTGCCGGAGGTATCGGAGGAGCCGTCAGCACCGTCAACGTCTTGCCCTCACTCAGGGTCCAGACGGTCGCTGCGGGCGATGGTGGCGATGTCACCTCCGGAAAAACCAAGGGAGCCAATGGAGGCAGCGTCAGTGGTGTTAACGTCATGGGGGATATCGGCACCCGCTCGGGGAAAGCCTTCGGTTATTCTGATGATGGGTCGAAAATGGGCGGCATTTTTGCCGGTCGGGCAGGCGTGAACTCTGCGGCGCTCTCTGCTGGAGCTCTCGATCCCAAGCTGTTCGGCGCGGCGGGCAACGTCACAAAGATAACAGCCCAAGCCATCGCCTCGATCGTGGCTGGGCGCGAGGATTCGCCCCAGCTGGTCAATCTCGTGGATGCGATCTACCTGCGTGGAAATTCCCCTGCCGTGGTGGACGCCAACGGAGGGTTCACAAACTTCGGAACTGCCAACTTTGTCGGTGGCAAAGCTGCTTCCGACGTCACTGCCGCAGACTCGGATGAGTTCCAAGTAACGGCGGGAGGACCTTTCACGCCTTCCGACGTCACAGCCGCCTCTTGGATCCTCAGTGACCCGGTGGATTCCTCCCGCACACCAACGGCAACGAAGCCGCTTGACGGCTTGATCGCCGCCG
>CAZSMN010000159.1:0-8597 GCA_964607615.1 uncultured Chthoniobacterales bacterium
AGGCAAAGCTTTCGTTGGAGGTATTCGAAAGAACTTTCAAATTCTTCACCTTGCCATCGCTGTCGACCGTGAAGCGGATGCTGACCGTGCCGATGTTCAGCAGTCCGATCTGGCTGTTGACGTAGTAATACCAGCGTGACCCGATCGCATCGGAGACCATTTTTTTGTAGCGGCCGAGCGGCGTTGCGACCGATTCGACCGATGCCTTGCCGCGATTCGAGATGTTGCCACGGATGCGCGTGACTCTTGTCTCCGGCTGGTAGCCTGGCTTCGAGGGCGGGACAGGCCGCGCGGCTTGCGTCTGGGGTTTGGTCTCGGCCGGTGGGGTGGGTTCCGGCTTTTTGAGCGGAACGTCGATGAGGGCGAGTTGGGTCGTGGCGGCGGGCGTTGGCTTGGGAACAGGTTTCGGCGCCTCCTCCTGTGCTTGTGATTCCTGTGCGGGCGGGGTTGCGGGGCGGGCTTCCGCTCCGGCCGAATAATCCTGTGAGGTAAGCTCCAGCGTGGGTCCTTCGCGCCCATCGACGGAAGGCATGGCCTCGGCTCCGGAGGGTGCGGTCTCGCTGGCGGCGGCCGTGTTGATATCGGATTCGAAAGCCGCATTCTTCGGCGCCTCTTCCGTGGCGGCATTCGGGTTGGTGCGGATAAACTGGACCGTGGGCTTCACGGGCTCGGGTGGGACGATGGTGATTTCCATCGGCTCTTCCTCGGCGGCCTCCTCTTTGACGATCGATGGCGAGAGCGTGAGCACCCAGGCGATGACGCCGATCAGCAGGAGATGGATGAGAATCGAAAGAAGGACGGCCAGCGTCCTTTCTTTCGGAGACTCATCATACCTGTGGGAGGCGGCCGTCATGCGGAGAATTTCGGCGAAACGCGGGCGTGATGAAAGAGGTATTGTTGAACGTAGCCGGCATACGGTCCGAGACGCTTTCGCGCATAGCGGGCCATCTGTGCAGCCGTACCCTTGCGGCCACGCCGCATCGCCAGCAAGATCCGTCCGATCCATACGTCGATCGGCACCGCATCGAGCCTCTCGTAAGCGAAAAGAAGGACGCAGTTCGCAACCTTTGTTCCCACGCCGGGACATTCCTCCAGCGAGCGGCGCAGCTCATCGGTCGGCAGTTCCGCAAGAGCGGCGAGATCCTTCCCGCCGCCGGCGATGAGCTGCGCGGTTTTGACAAGATTTGCCGCGCGATACCCGAGACCACAGCCCCGCAGGTCGGCCTCCGTGCACCGTGCAAGGACGTCCGGAGCGGGATAGGCATTCACCGGCGAGCCCGCCACCGGCTGTCCGAAGCGTCGGCGGATCTCGAGGGACATCGCGCGGATGTGGGCCACCTGCTTCATCGATGAAGTGATAAACGTGGCGAGGCACTCCCAACGCGGCTGGCGGAGAATCCGCATGCCGCGGCAGGCTTCCAGCGCTGCAGCGGACATTGGCTCGTCGGGAAAGGCGGCACAGATCTCGTCCAGCGGATGGTCGAGGGCAAAATAACGGCCGACGAGCGCCGGATCACCATCCGTCTCCAGAGTCCCGCCCGCCTGCGCGACGCGGACGAGTTGGTCGCCGATCAGCCCGCGCCATGAGCCGGGCGCCAGCTTTTCCCAATGAAAGACCTGCCCGCTTTCCAGCGTGAGATCGAGGTCGCAGGGCGATGGCTCGCAGGCGGTCATTCCAGCACGGCCGGATCCCCGTAGAGCGTCGAGGAGCTCGCTCGTTCGATCCGCACATCAAAAATGCGGCCGACATGGCGCGGTGCGCCCTCGAAGACGACGATCTTGTTCGTGCGGGTGCGGCCGGTGAGACGGTCGGGATTATGCCGGCTCGGACCCTCGCAGAGGATTTCCACCTCCGTGCCCACGAGCGCCTCGAGCTTCAGCGCCACATGCCGGTTTACCACCTCGAGCAAATCCTTGTTCCTCGCCTCCTTCACCTCTTCGGAGAGCTGCTCCTCCATGGTTGCGGCCGGTGTGTTCTGGCGGGGCGAATAGCGGAAAACAAAGGCGTTATCGAAGCCGATCTCGTCCACAAGACCCCGCGTGGCGAGATAGTCCTCTTCCGTCTCGCCGGGGAATCCCACAATGACATCGGTCGTGATGGCGATGCCCGGCCGTTCCTCCCGCAGGCGGGCAACAAGCTTGCGGAAAGCCTCCGCCGTATAGCCCCGGCGCATCAGTTTCAAAATCCGGTCCGACCCGCTCTGGAGCGGCAGGTGAACATGTTCGGCCAGTTTCGGCAGGCGGCCGAAGGCGCCGATCAGATCCGAGCGGAATCCGATCGGATGCGGTGACGTGAACCGCACGCGCTCGATGCCATCCACCGCGCTGACCGCCTCCAGCAGCTGGACAAACGGGCTGATCCCGTCGCGCTTGGGAAATTCGTGCCGGCCGTAGAGATTCACGATCTGCCCGAGCAGCGTCACGTCTTTCACGCCCTTCTCCGCGAGCTGGCGGACCTCGGCGACGATGTCTTCCATGGCCCGCGCCCGCTCCCAGCCGCGGGTCTGCGGGACGATGCAGAAGGCGCAGTGCATGTTGCACCCCTGCATGATCGAAACAAACGCCGTGCACTGGCCGGTCGTCACCTCCTGATCGCGGATCGTTCCCTGCGAGCCCTCCTCCTCGTCCACATCGACGATCGCCAGCCTCTCGCTGTCCATGCGCGCCTCGATCCGGCGGCGCAGGAGCTCGTCCACATAGTCCGCCACCCGGTGAAACTTCTGTGTGCCTGCCACGAGGTCGACATGCGGCGATGTCTCCAGAAGCGCACTCCCCCGCGCCTGCGCCATGCAGCCGAGGTAGCCCAATACGAGATGCGGCCGCTCCCGCCGGAGCTTGCGGAGCATGCCCATTTTTCCAATGGCCTTCTGCTCCGCCATGTCCCGCACGCTGCACGTGTTCAGCAAAATGACATCCGCTTCGGTCTCCAGATCGGTCAAACGATACCCCTTCTCCGCAAGCATCTTCGCAACCTGGTCGGAGTCGCGCTCGTTCATCTGGCAACCGTAAGTTTTAATGTGGACGCTGGGCATGAGGGAATTTCGGACCGACACGATACCGCCGCCGTCCGGATTTTCCAGCGTGGATCGCGGTTGACGCCGCGCCAACTGTGAACGACGGTTCAGAAAATGAACGGAAATTCAGTCAAAACGCGGAGCAGGCGTCGCGTCGGCGAGCGGGAGGACCGGCGGCGGGCGATCCTCGATGCGGCGGAGGCGGTTTTCAGCTCCGGCGGCTACCACGAGGCGTCCCTGGTGCAGATTGCAGGGCGGGCAGGATTTGCGGTCGGAACGATCTACCTCTACTTCGCCGACAAGGCCGATCTCTACGGCAACGTGCTGCTGGAGAAAATGAAAAGGCTTATCGAGACGGTCAGCGGGGCGCTGGAATCCTCCCCCGACGCGCGCGAATGTCTGACCGCCACAATCCGCGCGCAATTCGTCTTCCACGACCGGAACCGGCGCTTTTTCGAGATTTTCCTTCATCAGGACCAGATGCCCTCCTCTGCGCTTCACCCGAAGCACTGGCGGGAAATGGAGGCCCTTAAACGCCGTTTCCTGCAGAAGATCGAGCAATGCATCACGCGCGGCCAGCAGGACGGCACGATCCGGGAGGGGCGACCGGATCTTTTTGCCGTGGGATTCCTGGGGATCACTCTGCAGATGATCCGCCAATGGATCCGCGAAAAATCGTCCGGCCACCTTGCGGATTCCGCCCCCTTCGCGGCTGAACTTTTCCTGGGCGGAGCCGCCCGCCCATCCCCGTCGCTATGAGATCCCTTCCCGCGCTTCTAACGCTGCTGCTGCTCGTCACCGCTGGCTGCCGGCGGCCGGCCGGCAAGACCTCTCCTCCGCCGGTACCCGTCCGCGTTGCCGTAGGGGAGCTTCGTACGCGCCCCGTTGAGATGACTGCCATCGGCACCGAGGAGCCGATCGCCCAGGTGCAGGTGAAGTCCAAGGTCCAGGGCGAGATTCTCGCGGTGGATTTTGCCGACGGTGCCCGGGTCGCTGCAGGGGACATCCTTTTCCGTATCGATCCGCGCACGTACGAGGCGGCTTTGCGCCGTGCGAAAGCCAACCTCGCAATGGCCGAATCCGGCGCCACAAATGCCAGCGAGCAGGCCCGCCGCTATACGGCTCTGAGCAATCAGGGTGCCGCATCGAAGGAACAATTCTCCCAGTTCGTAGCCACCGCCGAATCCCGGCAGGCCGAGCTCGATGCCCGCAGCGCGGATGTCGACGAGGCCCGGCTTGCGCTCGATTGGACGCAGGTCCGCTCTCCGATCAACGGCCGGATCGGCGCAGCGCTTTTCAAAGCCGGGAACATCGCGCAGTCGAACGGTGAAGTCCTTGCCGTGATCAACCAGATGCAGCCCATCTACGTGACCTTCGCACTCCCTGAGTCCGCACTGCCCGAAGTCCGCTCACGGATGGAAAAGGGAAAACCCGAGGTCCGCGTCACGGATCCTGTCACCGGCCGCGAACTCGGGATCGGGGAGCTGACGTTTGTGGACAATGCGGTCGACCGGCTTTCGGGCATGGTGGCGTTCAAGGCGACGTTTGCCAACGGGGATGAGTCGCTCTGGCCGGGGCAGTTCGTGGATGTCGTGCTCAAGCTCACCGAGGAAACGGATGCCCTCGTCATACCAACGACCGCGATCATGGAAGGTCAGAATGGCGCGCAGGTCTTCGTCGTCGAGAACGATACAGCCCGCCTCCAGAGGGTCGAGGTCGCTAGGACGGCCGGCGATCTCACGATTCTGCGATCGGGCCTCGAGCCCGGTGCCGTGGTGGTCACAAGCGGGCAGCTTCGCGTGAGCCCGGGGGCCCGCGTTAGCACCAAGGCGGCCGCGCCATGAACCTGACCGACCCGTTCGTGCGGCGTCCGATCATGACGACACTCGTCATGCTCTCGCTTCTCGGCGCGGGCCTGCTCGCCTACACGCGACTTCCGGTGAGCGACCTGCCGAGCGTGGATTTTCCAACGATCAATGTCTCGGCAGGGCTGCCGGGTGCGAGCCCGGAAACCATGGCTTCATCGGTCGCCATGCCGCTGGAGAAGGAATTCGCTGCCATCGCCGGCATCGAGTCCATGACGTCGACCAGCGCGCTCGGCAGCACGAGCATCACGATCCAGTTCGATCTCTCGCGCGACATCGACGCGGCGGCCCAGGACGTGCAGGCCGCCATCTCGCAGGCACAGCGCGATCTCCCGGTCGACATGCCGGCGCCTCCGTCATTCCGCAAAGTAAACCCCGCCGAGCAACCGATTCTGCTCCTCGCGGCGACGTCGGAGACGCTTCCGCTCAGCAAGGTGGACGAATACGCGCAGACCCTCATCGCGCAGCGGCTCTCGACCGTCTCCGGCGTTGCTGCGGTCGACATTTACGGCTCACAGAAATTCGCCGTGCGCGTGAAGCTCGACCCGCGAGAGCTCGCCGCACGGGGCATCGGCCTCGACGAGGTCGGCGAAGCCATCACGGGGGCCAACTCCAACGCCGCCACAGGAGCGCTTGATGCCGGCGCGAAGGCCCGAACGGTCGAGGCCACCGGCCAGCTCACCCGCGCCGAGGAATTCCGCGAGCTCATCGTAAGCTACCGCGACGGTTTTCCCGTCAGGCTCCGGGAGATCGCCACCGTTCTCAACAGTGTGGAAGACGACAAGAACCTGAGCTGGTTCAATGGCCGCCGCGGTCTCGTCCTTGCCATCCAGCGCCAGCCTGGAGCGAATACCGTCGCCGTCATCGACCGCATCAACGAGCTCCTGCCGGGATTCCGCGCGCAGCTCCCCGGCGGCATGAACCTCGAGCTTCTCTACGACCGGTCGCACTCGATCCGCGAGTCGCTTCACGATGTCGAGTTCACCCTCGTCCTCGCGGTGATTCTGGTCGTGCTTGTCATCTTTGTCTTCCTCCGGAATGTCCGCGCCACGCTCATACCGAGCGCCGCCATCCCGCTTTCGATCGTGGGGTCGTTCGGTGCGATGTACCTGCTCGGCTTCAGCGTGAACAATTTCTCGCTCATGGCCATGATCCTTGCCGTCGGCTTTGTCGTGGACGATGCGATCGTGGTTCTGGAAAACATCATCCGGCACCTCGAGAAGGGAAAGACGCCTTACCAGGCCGCAATCGATGGCGGGCGCGAAATCGGCTTCACCGTGCTCTCGATGACGCTGTCACTTGCAGCGGTCTTCCTTCCCGTCCTCTTCATGGGCGGCATTCTCGGAAGGTTGCTCAACGAATTTGCCGTCACGATCGCCGTGGCGATTCTCCTTTCCGGTGCCATCTCGCTTTCTCTCACGCCGATGCTCTGTAGCCGGTTTCTCAAGCAGGCCCACGGTGAAAGCCGGAACGTCGTTTTCCGCTGGTCGGAGTCCGTTTTCAGCGGACTGCTCTGGCTCTACGAAAAATCCCTCCGCATTGCCCTGCGCCACCGTGCGGCCGTCGCGCTGATGGCACTCGCGATGGCGGCCGGCTCGGTCTGGCTGTTCCTTGCGATTCCGAAAGGGTTCCTGCCGAACGAGGATACGAACCGTATCTTCATCTCGACCGAGGCCGAGCAGGGCGTGGCCTTCGAGACCATGGTTGCTCTCCAGCAGGAGGCGGCGGCCATTGTTCAAAAAAGCCCCCACGTCGAAGCGTTCATGTCGAGGATCGGCGGCGGTGGCGGTGTGAGCTCGGCCAACGCCGGCCGCCTCATCGTCACGCTCAAACCGCGCTCGCAGCGGCCTCCCGTAGAGGACGTCGTCCGCGAGTTTCGCAGAGATCTCGCGGGAATTCCCGGACTGAAGGTCTTTCCCCAGAATCCGCCAACCGTCCGCATCGGCGGCGTGAATACCAAGAGCCTTTACCAGTTCACGCTTTTCGGGCCCGACCTTGATGCGCTCTATGAGGCGGCCTCGCTTATGGAGGATCGGATGCGCAAGGTGCCCGGCATCATCGACGTTGCCAGCGATCTTCAAATCACAAGCCCGCAGGTGGTGGTCGACATCAAGAGGGACCGCGCCGCCGCCCTCGGCATCACGCCCGCCCGGATCGAGCAAGCCCTCGGCAGCGCTTACAGCGGCCGCCAGGTCTCCACCATCTACACGCCGAATGCCCAATACCGCGTCATCATGGAAGTCGGCGACGATTTCACGAAGGAGGCCGCCAACCTCGAGCGGCTCCACGTCCGCTCTGCCGGCGGCCGCCTTGTCCCGCTCCATGCCGTCGCCACATTCGAAAACCAGGTCGGCCCGCTCACCGTGCAGCATGTCGGCCAACTGCCGGCCGTGACGCTGTCGTTCGATCTTGCTGCCGGAACCTCGCTCGGCCAGGTCGTGCCAGCCATCGAGGCCATCGCAAAAGCCGAGCTCGATGCCCGCATCAGCACGCAATTTCTCGGCACGGCCCAGGCGTTCCAGTCCTCGCTCGGAAATCTCGGTCTCCTGCTCCTCATGGCCATCCTTGTGATTTATGTGATCCTCGGGATCCTCTACGAGAGCTTCCTGCACCCGCTGACGATCCTCTCCGGCTTGCCCTCCGCGGCGTTCGGGGCCCTGCTTACGCTGCTTCTTTTCGGCATGGAGCTGAACATTTACGGCTTTGTCGGGCTGCTGATGCTCATCGGCATCGTGAAGAAAAACGCGATCATGATGATCGACTTCGCCCTCGATGCCCAGCGGACCGGCGGGGTCTCGCCGGAACGTGCGATTCTCGACGCCTGCCTGGTGAGGTTCCGGCCCATCATGATGACCACGCTCGCCGCGATGGCCGGCATCCTTCCGATCGCGCTCGGCATCGGTGCCGGCGGGGGGGTGCGGACGCCGCTGGGTCTCTCGGTGGTCGGGGGACTCCTCGTCTCGCAACTCGTGACGCTTTACCTGACGCCCGTGATCTACCTCTGGTTTGAACGTCTTCAGAAACAGGCCGCCCCGCGGGCGGGAGCGTAGAACGATTCCCCGTCCTTCGGGGAGATCCAAACCAACGCAGCGACCGCGATTCGCGGGCCAGGGTGGAGTTTCCCGAGCCCAGCACGATCAAGCCCGCGCCAGCACTCCCTCCCGGACGGGGAATGCGAAGAATCTTTTGTAATCTCTATCTAGTTTTAGAATTATTCTTGATTGAGATGGGTTCTCGATTAGGTTTCCCGGCATGCCACGGAATGCGAAAGCCCCTGTCGGATACGAGGAGACGATCAGCCATAGCGGCCACCGTCTCACGCCGCAGCGTCGTGAGGTCTATGGCGTGCTCATCGCGGAGCGCGACCACCCCACGGCAACAGAGGTCTTCATCCGCGCGAAGCAGAAAATCCCGGGTATCTCGCTGGCTACCGTTTATAACTGCCTCGAGACGCTGGTCGACTGCGGCCTTGTCAAGCAGGTGAACGTCGAACGCGAGGCGACCCGCTACTGCCCGAATCTCCAGGAGCACGGCCATTTCGTCTGCGAGCGTTGCGGCACCGTGCATGATGTGCCTCTGGCCGGGGGCTCGAAGACCAGGAAAATCTGGCAACTACCTGACACTTTCACCGTAACCCACTCGGAAATCACCCTCCGCGGCCTCTGCCCGGACTGCAACACCTGAACCCAATCTCTATGAGCCTGAACATCCAAAACCT
>CAZSMN010000160.1:0-8557 GCA_964607615.1 uncultured Chthoniobacterales bacterium
CGATGAGATAGGTCGTCGAAAGCTTTTTGAGATCGCGGGCGAGGGTTGCCGGATCGCAGGAGATGTAAATCAGCCGGTGGGGCGCATTTTCCAGAACGGCTGCGGTAACGTCCGGAGCGAGCCCTTCGGCCGGCGGATCGAGGAGAAGCGTGGTCACGCCGGGATCCCCTGTGCGCAGCGTCTCGGCGAGGTGGTTCTCGACGGCGCCCTGAAGGTAAGTCTCGTTCGGTCCCGCAGACTCGATGGCGGCGCGGATCGCTCCTTCGCTCCATTCGATCCCGGTTACCTTTTCAAACTGTCCGGCGAGGGCCTTGGCGAAAAAGCCTGCTCCGCAGTAAGCGTCGACGAGATGTCCCGAGACCCCGGCTGTCATCTCGCGGATCACATCAAGGAGCTTCTGTGCCGCCGCTTCGTTCACCTGGGAAAAGCCGCGATGGGGCGACGGGGCGCGCAAGGTCAGCCGGGAGTTTCCGCGCCGGCGGGGCGTGGCAGCGAGGGTCGCGAGCTGCTCGTTCACGTCCGCGCAGGCGATCGGGCAATGGACGACGGGGATGAGCTTGCGGGTCTTGCGGTGATGGAATCCGACACGTCCGTCCTCGACGTGCACGGAGATTCTGTTGCGGTATTCCCACTGGCGTGGGGAGGCGATGGCGCGGTCGACGCGGGCGTCGGCGAAACCTCCGATGCGACGGAAAACCTCCGCCACCTGGGCGGTCTTCAAATCGAGCTGATACTCGTAGTCCGCGTGCTGATATGAGCAGCCACCGCACGAGCCGTAGACCGGGCATCGCGGGAGGACCCTGTGCATGGAACGCTCGACCAAGCGGACGACCTCGCCCTCGGTGTAGTTTTTCTTTTCCTTGGTCAGGCGGACAACCGCGCGCTCGCCGGGGAGTGTGCCGGCAACAAAGCAAACGCGGCCGTCAGCCAGGCGGCCGACCCCGGCGCCACCGAAGGCAACTGACTCAATGAGAAGCGTAAATTCCAAGCCGCAAGGCTAACGGGTGCCGCGGTGCGGGGCAAAGGGATTCAATCCTCGCGCCGCCCGCTCAGGATGCGCTCGGCGTATTTTGCCAGGATGTCGCATTCGAGATTCACGACGGTTCCCTCGGCGAACTCGCCGATGTTGGTGGCCTTCCGCGTGTGGGGGATAATCCAGAGCGTGAACTTGGCATCGCCGACCTCGGCGACGGTGAGGCTGACGCCATTGATGGCCACCGAGCCCTTGTAGGCGATGTAGCGGGCGTAGTCCGCCGGCATGTTGATCTCGAGCCGGAGGTCGCCGCCTTTGCGGGCGACGGAAAAGACGGTGGTCGTCGTGTCGATGTGTCCCTGCACGAAGTGCCCGCCGAGGCGGCCATCGGCGGCGAGTGCCCGCTCGAGGTTCACACCCGAACCCGGCTTGAGTGCGCCAAGGTTCGTGCGGCGAAGAGTCTCTTCGAGGAGGTCGAACGACAACGTGTCATCGCGGTGGGAGGTCACCGTGAGGCAGCAGCCATTGACCGCGACACTATCTCCGCGGTGAACGCGCGGAGCGATGCCGGGAGCACGGACGGTGAGCTGGGTGGAGGAGGTGGTGCGGCGGAGCCATTGGCATTCGCCCATTTCTTCAACAAGGCCTGTAAACATGGATCTAGGACGGCTGGTCGGATTTGTCTTCCGGCAAGGGTGCGATTTTTCCTCGCCCCTCGTCCATGATCGACTTCTCCCAGAGCGGAACATTTTTTGCGTAGGCTGCACGTCCCAGCATGTGGGCGGCAACCGGAGCGGTCAGAAAGATGAACGCGGTCGTCAGCGCGGCCTTGGTTCCCACAGACAGATCTTGAAAGGAGAGCACGGCGGCAAGAAGAAGCACAGCCACGCCCAAAGAGGCACCCTTGGTCGAAGCGTGCATGCGGGTGAAGAGGTCGGGCATCCGGTAAACACCGATGCCAGCGAGCGCCATGAGCGCGGTCCCCAGAACCAGAAGGATGCCTACAACGATTGTGGTGATCATTTGAAAACTCCTCTCTCCAGGCTCATGGCCAGCGCCACGGTGCCGAGGAAGGTGATGATGGCAATGGCCAGCGCCACATCGAGCAGGATCGGTTGGCCGGTCTGCACGGCGACCATCACGAGCGCACCGATCGCCATCGCGGCCAGAAGATCCAGCGCGACGACGCGGTCAGGCAGCGAGGGGCCGAGGAGCAGGCGGATGAAGGCGGCACACATCCCGAGCGCCAGAAAGCCCGAGGCGATCCAGCAGAAAATGGTCATGAGTGAGGCGGTATCCATGGGGTGTCAGCGGAGGATCTCCAGCACGCGGCGTTCGAGGTTGTCACGGATGTCGGCGCGGAGCGCCTCCACGTCGTGGATATACATCGCGTGAACGTAGAGAGTTTTGCGGTCGTTGGA
This sequence comes from uncultured Chthoniobacterales bacterium, assembly GCA_964607615.1. Taxonomy (GTDB): domain Bacteria; phylum Verrucomicrobiota; class Verrucomicrobiia; order Chthoniobacterales; family Terrimicrobiaceae; genus CAZSMN01. The sequence goes on from CAZSMN010000160.1 coordinate 2,395, forward strand.
AACGTCGAGGCTGAGTGTGCCGGGCGTCATGGTGATGAGATTGGCCAGGAGGGTGATCTCGAGGTCGGTCTCGGCGCGGAGTTCGAGTGCGACGACGCCGGGCTTCATGTGATGCGTGGGCGTGAGAATGTCGTAGCCCACGATGAGGTTCGATTTCAGAAGCTCCTTCAGGTAGTAGAGGATGAAGCTGAGAATCTTTGGTGGCTTCGAGAAATACGCGGAGGAAGATCCGCGGGAGCGGTAGATGACGAACAGGAAGCCGTAGCTCACCAGAAAACCGGACACGAGCGTCGGCAGGTCGAAGGTGCCGATGAGCCCCGCCCAGATGATCGTGAGAAGGATGTTGAGCGCGAGAATCATGAGCCGGACTTTCCGAGGACGGCCTGGATGTAGGCGTCAGGGTTGAGTAGCTGCCCGGCGGCGCGCATCGCGACATCGAAGAAAAACGACGGGGCAAGACCGATGCAGACCGTGATGGCTGCGAGCGCGATCACAGGAGAAAACAGGGCGACCCGGTCGGCGAAGAGTAGCGAATTTGTTTGAGGTTCATGGTCCGGCGAGGGCTTTTTCCAGAACGCTTCATTCCAGATCTTGGTCATGGAATACAGAGTGAACAAGCCCACCACGAGGGCGATGCCGGCAAGGATGGCCGCGCCGGGGTTGAACATCGTATTGCCGGCGAGGCCGGCTTTCACGACGGCGAATTTTGCAAAGAATCCGGAAAGCGGCGGGATGCCGCCGAGCGACATGGCTGGTATGAAGAAGAGGAGCGCGAGCCAGGGGGCGGCTTTGTAGAGGCCTCCCATCTTCTTCAGGTCGAACGTTCCCGTGTAGCGGTGGCCGATGCCGCTTATGAGGTAGAGATTCGTTTTTACGATGATGTGGTGGAAGAGGTAGAACACCGTCCCTGCGAGAGCGAGCTGGGTGAAAAGCGCGAGGCCGAGCACCATATAGCCGATCTGGCTGACGATGTGGAAGGAGAGCAGGCGGCGGAAGTCGTATTGCGCCATGGCACCCAGGACGCCACTTACCATCGTGAGGCCGGCGAGGACCAGAAGCAGCCCGTGGGTGAAGAGCAGGTCGCCGGTGAAGATCAGCGTGAAGACGCGGATCATCGCATAGACACCGACTTTCGTGAGGAGTCCGGCAAAGATGGCGGAGACGGCGACCGGCGGCGTGTGATAGGAGGCCGGCAGCCAGAAGAACAACGGGAAGATGCCTGCCTTGAGCCCGAAGGCGACAAGAAACATCATGGCCGTGATCGTGAGGAGCTCCGGGTTCACCAGCTCGCGGCATTTTACGGCAAGGTCAGCGAAGTTGAGCGTTCCGGTCTTTCCATAAAGAATGCCGCAAGCGGCGAGAAAGAAGGCGGAGGAGATCAGGTTGAGGACGACGTATTTGATCGCTCCTTCCATCTGCGGCCGCTCACCGCCGAGTGTCATCAATACGAACGACGAGATCAGCATTACCTCGAACCAGACGAACATGTTGAAGATGTCACCGGTGAGGAAAGCGCCGGTGACGCCCATCAGCATGAGATTCAGAAATCCGTAGTAGCCGAACTTCTCGCGTCCACGGTCGATGTCGGAAAGCGAATAAACGGAAACCGACAGACCGATGATGGCCGTGACCACGACCATGATGGCCGCGATCAGGTCGGCGACGAGGGTGATGCCGAACGGTGCCGGCCAGTTGCCAATGTCGATGGCGAGGATGCCGCCGGATTCCACCGCCAGAAAAAGACGGAGCGATGCCGCGAGAAAGAGCGCCATGCCGGCCAGGGAGATCCAGCGTTGCCAGCGGGGAGCCCGCCAGCACAGGATGCAGGCGATCGCGCTGACGAAAGGGATGAGGAGGCAGGTGACGAGGGGATCCATCAGACGTCGGTGCTCTTCATTTCATCCAGATCGTCGGTGCCGACGGTTTTGTCCGCCCGCTGGGCCATCGCAAGAGTGAAGGCCAGAACGCCGAAACTGATCACAATCGCGGTGAGGATCAGCGCCTGGGGCATGGGATCCGCCGCTGTCGGCGCAAGGCCGGTCGCCTGGCCCTCGACGAACGGAATGGCTCCGGTTTTCAGGCCGGAGGCCGTGAGGATGAGGAGGTTCACGGCCTGGCTCAGCAGGACGATGCCGAAGATCATTTTCACAATGCTCCGGCGCAGCAACAGATAGGCGGAGACGGCGAAGAGGACGCCGATCGTAATAGCGAGAATCAGTTCCATTTGCCCTCCTCCTCTGACTCGTCACCGCAGAGCGTGAAGACGAGCAGCAGAACAATGCCCAGCACAACAAAGTAGACGCCGACGTCGAACAGCAGGGGCGTGCCGAGCTTTCCTACGACCGGGAGCGGCGTCTTGTCCCACATGCCCGTCATGAACGGCAGATCTTTAGGAAGGGCAAAGAAGCCGCTCACGAGGGCGATCACGAGACCCGTGCCGATAAACGCGCGCGGGTCGAAGTGAATGAGTTTGCGGGCCGCCGGGGCTCCGTAGGCAAGAGCGTAGAGGGAAAACGCCGACGCGGCAACAAGCCCGCCGCTGAAGCCACCGCCCGGCAGATTGTGACCACGGAGCAGCAGAAAGACCGAGAATACCAGAAGGATCCCCATGATCAGCCGGTTGGTCGTATTGAGGATGATCGTCTTCATGGCTTTCCGGCGTCGGGTTTTCCGGGGCGGAGTTTGATCATCGCATAAACACCGAGGGCGGCGATGGCGAGGACGGTGATTTCCCCCAGGGTGTCGAGGGCGCGGAAGTCGACGAGGATGACGTTGACAACATTGCGCCCGTTGGCCATCGGCAGGCTGTTGGCTGCCATATACTCTGAAATCGGCGGCAGGGCGGATTCGAAGTGGAAGGCGATCATGACCAGAATGGTCATCGTTCCGCCGAAGATCAGCGCGACGAAGGCGTCCCTAACGCGGATGGCTTTGGAGGAGAAATCTTTGAGAAGAGGTAGCTTGCAGAAGGCGAGAACGAAAAGCACGACGCTCAGTGTCTCGACGAGGATCTGCGTCATCGCGAGATCCGGCGCGCTGAAGAGGAAAAACAGAATGGCCACTCCGAGGCCCACGACGCCCATGGTCAGGATGGCGGTGAACCGGGAGCGGACAAAACAGGTGGCCACGGCAGCGACGATCATCACGACGCAGACAGTCACGCCAAGGACGGACGGCGGCACCATTTTGTTGATGTCCAATACGAACGAATTCCGTGGCAGCAGGGACAGAAGGAGGAGGGTTGCAAAGCCGCCGACGGTCAGCACGTAGTTGCGCAGCTTGCCATTCTGGAGAGCCAACGTCTGCCAGCGGGCGAAGGCGAGCACGCCGTCGAGGATGAGGAAGTAGGCGCGCTCGGGTCCGGCTTTGCGGAGCACTCCGTAGAGTGGTGCCGAAAGGCGACGCCAGCCGCCTGAAACAAAATAGACGGCAACGCCGCCGGCGACGGTGAGAATGCTCAGGAAGAGGGCAGTGTTCCAGCCATGCCAGAGCTTGAGGTGTGCCTGATAGCCGGGATCGGCAAGAATGGAGGCGGCTGCGGGTGTGATGAGGTGTTCCCCGATCCAACCGGGGAAGAGGCCGAAGAGAATTGCGAGTCCGCCGAGAACGAGCGGGCCGGCCCACATGGTCCACGGTGCCTCATGGGCGGCTTTAGGCGTTGTGGCCGGTTTTCCCCAATACGGACGGATGCCGGTTGCAATCGCCAGGCCGACCATCAGGATGCTGGCCCCGACGCCAAGCGTCTCCCAGAGTGCAGGTGGACCATCCGCATCAAGGAGCGCCTTGTAGAAATACTCCTTGCTCACGAACCCGATGAGCAGCGGGATGCCGGCCATCGAGAGGGCGCCGATGAGGGCGCCGGCCGCCGTGAGGGGCATTTTTTTTCCGAGGCCGGAGAGGGCGCTGATATCGCGGCTGCCAGTCTCATGGTCGACGCTGCCGGCCGTCATGAAGAGAGCCGCTTTGTAGAGGGCATGGGCGAGGAGGTAGGCCAGTGCGGCTTTGATGGCCAGCTCGGTTCCGATGCCGAGGAGCATCGTGAGGGTACCGAGCACGGCAAGCGTTGTGTAGGCGAGGATTTTTTTGAGGTCTGTTTGTCCCATCGCCAGAAAAACGCCGGTCACCATGGTGACAGCGCCAACCGGTGCAACGACGGCGACCCATAGGGCGTGATCGGAGAGCGAAGGATGGAGACGGGCGAGCAGGAAGACGCCGGCCTTCACCATGGTGGCGGAGTGCAGAAAGGAACTCACCGGCGCCGGTGCAGCCATCGCGTTCGGCAACCAGAAATGGAACGGGAATTGGGCCGACTTGGTGAAGGCACCGAGCAGGATCAACCCGAAGATCAGCGGGAACGACGGGAGCGCGCTGATCGTGCCACGGGGCAGCGCGTTGAGCTCGTGGATCTGCCAGGTTCCCGCGGAGATCCCGAGCAGGACGAAACCTGCCATCATGGCGAGTCCGCCGGCACCGGTGACAAGGAGCGCCTGGAGGGCCGATTTGCGGGACTCCTCCTGCTCGCCGTAGTAGCCGATGAGGAGGAAGGACGTGATGCTCGTGAGCTCCCAGAAGATAAAGAGCAGGATGAGGTTGTCCGCGCTGACGACACCCAGCATCGCTGCCATGAAGCCCATCAAGGCGAGGTAGAATTTTCCGAGGTTCTGGCTGCCGTGCAGGTAGCCGCCGGCATACCAGACGACGAAGGTCCCGATGAGCGAGATGATCAGAAGGAAAAGCAGGCTGAGACCGTCGACGTAAAAGCTCAGTGAGATGTCGAGGCCGGGCACCCACGCCCATTCCGCACGGAGGGGTGTGCCGGCGGCAACACCGGGAACGAGCGTTGTAAAATACGTGAATGCCGCAAGCGGAACGGCGGCGAGCACTTTGCCCAGCCGGTCACCGATGGCCCGGTGCAGCGCAGGGCACGCGAAGCCCGCAACGAAGAGGGCTGCGATCGCAAGGGGCACGCCTTGCGCCGCCGTCATCGCCGGCCTCCTTCCGGTCCGTCATCCCGGGATCGTAGTGAGGGGTGGGACGGGGTTACCATGGCGGGAAGAAAAGAAGCCCGATGAGAATCAGAACGGGAAGCAGAATTGGAAGGGCGAAGTGTATGATGTAGGCGAAGAAGCCCGGGGTGTGAACGTTTGCGCGGTCGGCAATCGACTTCACCAGAAGATTCGGGCCGTTGCCGATGTAGGTCATCGCACCAAAGAAAACCGCGCCGAGCGAAACGGCCAATACCTCTCGCGGAAAGAGACGTAACGCTGCCAGCACGTCTTCGGATTTCTCGATATTGAGTTGATGGAGTCCCATTTGTGCGGACAGGAAGGTGAGGTAGGTTGGGGCGTTGTCAAGGAACGCAGATAAGATTCCGGTTGCGAAGTAGAACTGGAGCGGCGTCGAGAGACCGAGATCGCCGGCGTGGAGGCCGAGATAGTCCAGCGCGGGGATCATCGTTGCAAAAATCCCGAAGAACAGCCATGCGACCTCCCTGGCGGGTTCAAGGTTGAAATCATTGGCTTCGTGAACGTGTCGCGGCGTCGTCATATACGAGGCGACCGCAGCTCCCAGCATCACCAACTCAGCCGCCATCGGCGGAAGCGTGCGGTTGAAAATCACGGCACCAAGGACCACGGCCAGAAACGCCAGATTATGGAGCCCGTCGAATTTCCAGCGCTCTTCCGCTGTCATCTTTTCGACAACATCCTCCGGAGACCGGCGGAGATTTCTGCTGTCCACGAGGAAAAACACCAGAAGGAGAAGTCCGACAGCAATCAGCCATGCGGGGAGAGCGTGGCTGAGCATCCAGGTGAAAGGAATGCCCCGCAGGTAGCCAAGGAAGAGCGGCGGATCGCCGATGGGCGTGAGGCATCCGGCGACATTGCCGATCAGGAAAATAAAAATCACGATATGGAAGGACGTGATCCGGAACTTGTTCATCCGGATCCACGGGCGGATGAGCAGCATCGAGGCACCTGTCGTTCCGATGAGGTTGGCAAGGAGGCAACCGGCCGCCAGAAAGAGAACGTTTTTTGCGGGAGTTGCCTCGCCCTGGACGGTGAGATGGACTCCTCCGGCGATGACGAAAAGCGAACCGATGAGCGCGATGAAGCTGATATACTCATGACCGGCGCCGAGGAGGCGCTCCGGGTTGCCCAGAAAA
>CAZSMN010000161.1:0-8534 GCA_964607615.1 uncultured Chthoniobacterales bacterium
ACAAGGTGCCGCTCATCCTGATCAATAATAAAAAACTCAAAGCCCAGGTCGGGCTGGAGAAGACGCGGAAGCTCTACAGCTACGCGGAACTTGCGGCAAACCAGAAGCTTCTGGGCCTGCTTCAGGACGTCTCGACCACGCGGGCCAAGAACCCGAAAGCAAAGCTCGATCCGGTGATGAAGGCGGCGTCGGATGTCGGCATGCGCCTTGCGGACTTCGAGGGTCTCGTCAGTGGTCGCATGGTCACGCTGCTCCCAACGGGCGCGGCGGCATGGAGCGCGCTCGGCGCGGACGATCCCGCTCTCGGGCTTCTGAAAAAAGCCATGACGACCGGTTCGCAGCAGGATCTCCAGGCCGGCATTGATCTTCTGCTGAAGGAGCAGGCGGCGGAGAATCCCAGATTTCAGGCCGATCCACAGAAGATTGCAGTCGAGACGTTCTACCAGAGGCTCCATCCCTTCCGGTGGGCGTGGATTCTTTATCTGGCGGCTGGGATTTGCCTCCTTGTTTTTGCAGGACGGCTCGCGACGTTCGGCTACGCGGCGGCGTGGGTATTGGCGCTGGCGGGCTTCGCGATGCAGGTGGCGGGATTTGTTTTCCGGATCATCGTCTCCGGCCGCGCTCCTGTGACGAACATGTATGAGAGCGTGGTGTGGGTCGCCTTCGGAACGATTCTCTTCGCACTGGTCTTCGAGGCGATCCACCGGTGTCGCTACTTTCTCCTCGGGGCTGTGCCGGTGGCCGTTGTGTCGCTGATCCTCGCCGATACGCAGCCGGTCATCCTCGATCCTTCGATCCACCCGCTCGTTCCGGTCCTGGCGGACAATTTCTGGCTCACGACGCATGTGCTCACCATCACGCTGAGCTACGCCGCCTTCGCCCTCGCGCTCGGCGTCGGGCACATTGTGCTCGGCAAGGCGATTGTCGGGACCAAGCCGAGTCCGGCGCTTTACAACTACCTTTACCGCTCGCTCCAGGTTGGCGTGCTCCTCCTCGCGATCGGCACGATCCTCGGGGGCGTGTGGGCAAATTACTCCTGGGGACGATTCTGGGATTGGGATCCCAAGGAAACGTGGGCGCTGATCGCGCTGCTCGGGTATCTGATTGTTCTTCACGGCAGGATTGCCGGGAAATGGGGCGGATTCGGCATGGCGGTCGGGGCCGTGCTCGCCTTCCAATCCGTCATCATGGCTTGGTACGGCGTGAATTTCGTCCTTGGCGTCGGCCTGCATAGCTACGGCTTCGGCACCGGTGGGTTTCCAGCCGCGCTCGGCTTCGTTCTTATCGAGCTCGCGTTCGTGGCGGTCGCCGTTATCCGGCACCGGTCGGCTCGCAAAGCGGTAATGGTTGCTGCCTGAGGGGCGCGGGTTCGTTGGTCGCGATTGGCTTTGCGCTCACGGGCGCCGCAACGTAAGAATCCGCGCATGCCGGGCCGCACGTCGATATTGATTCTTGCCATCGGGGCGCTTTTTGCCCCGTCACTCCTCTCCCAGGGAGTGCCTGACGGGGCCCCGGCGCTCTCGCGGATCGAGCCGGGTTTGGAAACGGCCGTGAAGTGGGTTTGGAAGGCCGTTCCTTCCGATCCGAAAGATTGGGGGCTTGCTCTTCCGGAACCGTCTCCAACGCCTCCGCCGATGGGGCTGCCGGCGCCCGAGATTCCCGCGGGCGCACCGAACAGCTACGAAGTGAAAAAAGGCGATGCGCTCTTCACCATCGGGCGCCGTGTCGGCGTCAGCGTCGAACACCTCAAGAAAGCCAACGATCTCAAAACCGACGTCATCCGTATCGGCCAGGTTCTCCGCATTCCGACGCCCGAGGAGATCGCGCTGATGTCGCCACCGCCGCGCCCCGCGGCACCCGGCGCGCCCGCTCCCGTTGCGCAGGTGCCGGGATTGCCCGCGGGTACCGATCCCGAAGTGCTTCTGTTCAAAATCTTCCTCGACCGGCACCAGCTTTCGCCCGGGCCGATCGATGGCCAGACCAGCCTGGAGTTTCAGAAGCTCATGTTTCTGCTTCAGAATACCAACGAGGAGTTCCGGGATTTAGAAGTCCTCCGCCAGAAGGCCCGTGCGGAGGTCGGAAATCCGATCACGACCTACACGCTGCGGACGGAGGATTTCCGCTACATCGCGCCGCCCCGGGCCGAACGCGTGATCCCCGGGGCCACGCCGACGCCCACGCCTGCCAGGAAAAAGAACCAGCCGGCTGCGGCACCGACGCCCGCGCCTCCCGTTTACGAGGAGATGATCGCGACGCCGATGCTGGCCTACCGCTCGCCGTGGGAGTTTGTGGCCGAGCGTTTCCATGTCAGCGAAGCCTTCCTTCGCGCACTGAATCCGGAACTCAAGGGAGTGCCGGCAGCCGGGGCGGAATTCCGTGTGCCGAACGTGATCCCGTTTGAGATCGAAAAGGCCTTCACCAGTCCGCTCCGACCGGCGGCGGATCCTGCCAATCCCATATCGGCGGTCATCATCGACCGCACGCGCTTGGAGATCTACCGGAACGACCGGCTGATCGCCGTTTTTCCGGTCTCCTCCGCACGTCCGGCGCTGCGCGGACGGGGCACGTGGACGATCCTCGACGCAATTCCCCGGCCGCGGCTGGAGACGCGGCAGGAGCCTCGCGAGAAGCCCCGTGCGACCAGCTCGTTCTTCGTCGGAGAGAACGCGGCGCCTTCGCCGACGCCGGCGATGCTGGCCGATCCTCAATTTCTTCCTCCGGGTCCGAACAATCCGGTCGGAATTTTCTGGATCAACCTCGCCAAGGCCGACTCGCCCGATCCGCTACCCTTCGGTCTCCACGGCACGAGCATTCCGGACCGGATGAACGTCACCGAGAGCATTGGTGGCTTCCGGCTGACGAACTGGGACATTGCGCGTGCCGTGCGGTTGCTTCCATCCGGGACGCCTCTCCGCTGGCAGCAAAGTTCCGTTCCGACCTCGGCTCCGGCTGCCGTGCCGCTTTAGAGCCCGCTCAGCAGGCGGGCGAGCGCTGCCCGAGCCGGATGGCTTTCTCCTGTGCGATCAGGCAAAGCTCGGCGGCTTTGAAAGCATGTTCCTGCGTCATCGCGCGCTCGGTGCGTTCGAGGCAATCAAGGATGAGCTCGCCGAAGAAAGGAAAGCCGACCTTGCCTTCGCAGGAAATCTGCCGTGATCCGTGCCCGTCGACAAGGTAGAGTTGTTCGCCGGCGGATTGGGGAAGCTCGAGGTATTTTCGCAGTTCGATGAAGCCCTTCGTGCCAAGGATGATCATGCGTCCGTCGCCCCACGTCGGGAGTCCGTCGGGCGTGAGCCAGTCGCAGCGGAAGTAGCCCGAGGTGCCGTTGTCGGCCGCATACGAGGCTTCGCCGAAATCCTCCAGTTCGGGAAAGTCCGGGTTGGCGTAATTGGCGACCGCGCTGAAGTTGAGGGTGGCGTCTTTCGCTCCCGTGTAAAAAAGGAACTGCTCGCACTGGTGGCTGCCGATGTCGCACAGGATGCCGCCGTATTTTTCCTTCTCAAAAAACCATGCCGGCCGCGACGCCGCGTTGAGCCGGTGGGGACCGGTGCCGATGGTTTGGAGGACCGTGCCGATGGCGCCTTCGGCGATGAGCTGTCCGGCGAAGACAGCGCACTCCACGTGGAGGCGCTCGCTGAAGTAGACCATGTATTTGCGACCGGTCTCTGCCGCGACGGCCCGCGCCTCGGCCAGCTGCGCGCTTGTGGTGAAGGGCGTCTTGTCAGTGAAGTAATCGCGGCCCGCCCGCATCACACGGCACCCGAGCGGTCCGCGTTCGGACGGCACGGCCGCCGCTGCCACGAGCCGGACCTCGGGATCATCGAAGATGCGGTCGAGGCAATCGACCGGTTTCACGCCCGGGTAACGGTGGACAAATTCCTTCACGCGGTCCGCATCGGGATCGAAGACATAGCGCAGCGTGCCGCCGGCTTCGACGAGCCCGTTGCACTGGCCGTAGATGTGGCCGTGGTCCAGGTGGGCGGCAGCGAAAATGAATTCGCCGGGTTTCACCACCGGAGCCGGTTTTCCTTTGGGGGCGTGGGTCATGCCGTCTTTCATGGGATCAGACCTTTCCGAACGAGTTGGCCATGTCGCGGTCTTTCAAGCGGGGCTTTTGCACTTTTTTCACAAAGCGCGAGGACGCGATTTTCTTCCGGAGCGCCGCTTCGTAGGCTTTGCCGTTGAGAGGCAGCGGGACGGTTTTTCCGGTCCAAGCGGAGAAGAGCATCGCGTTGGCGAGCTCAACGGAGTGAATACCTTCGGCCGCCGGCGCAATGAGCGGAGCACCGTCGAGGATCGCATCGGCAAAGTTGTTCAGAATGCCGACATGCTGTGGGCCGGAGTCGCTGACCGGGATCTCCACATTCCACGAAGGCGGTAGTTCCCAGCGTCCGGGCGTCGTGCGGGAGAATTTTCCAACAGGAACCTCGCTGCGGATCCAGGAGATTTTTCCGTCCTCGAGGACGACGCGGCCGCGATCGCACGCGATTTCCAGCCGGTTCGTGCCGGGGGCTTCTCCGGTCGAGGCGATAAAGGTCGCGCTCTTGCCGTCGGCGTAGTCGAGGTAGGCAGTAACATCATCTTCGACCTCGATGTCGTGATAGCGCCCGAAGCGGCAGAAGGCCGTGATACGATCCGGCATGCCGAAGAGCCACTGGAAGAGATCGAGGTTGTGCGGGCATTGGTTCAGCAGGACGCCGCCTCCTTCTCCCTGCCATGTGGCGCGCCAGCCCCCGGACGCGTAGTAGGCTTCCGAGCGGAACCAGTTTGTTATCGTCCACTGGATCCGTTGGAGGGTGCCGAGTTCGCCATCGGTGATGAGTTTTTTCAGCCGCGTGTAGTGGGGATCTGTGCGCTGGTTGAACATCGCGGCAAAGACCTGTTTTTTCCCTTGGTGTGCGGCGATGAGCCGGCGGCAGTCGGCGACATGAACGGAGATCGGCTTTTCGATCAGCACGTGGAGGCCCGCCTTGAGGGCTTCGATGCCGAGCGTGGTGTGTGCGTAGTGCGGCGTGGCAATCAGCACGGCATCGACCAGGCCGGAACGGATAAGAGAACGTCCGTCGGTAAAGGTTCTTTCGGCCGGGAGGCCGTCAAGAGCCTTCGGATCGGCGTCCGCAGCGGCCGTGAGTGTGAGGCGGGGGCAGCGGTCGGAGGCGATCCACTGCGCGTGAGCGCGGCCCATACCTCCCGCGCCAATGATTCCAAGTCGGACGGTTTTCATAGTTCTTTAGGGGGAGTTTTGTTCGTATCAGAGACCGGACTCGCGCACGAGCTTGTCGAAGCGTTTCGCCCGGTTGGCGTAGAAGGGGTAGCGGGCCGGATTTTTTTCCGGTCGGAAACGCCAGTGCTTGTAAGGCCAGAGCCAGCAGCCGGGGGCGGCGTGGACACCGGGTTCGAGGGCATTCCAGCATTGCTGGACAAGGTCGCGGGCGCTGGCCTCCGGCGGACACTCGATCGGGGTGTGGTGGATGATCCGGTAGCGGCTTCCCTGGTCCGGACGGCACTCGACCGGCACGATAGCCGCCCCGGTGCGCTGCGCGAGCGCGGCATGGGTCTGGGTGACGCTGGTGAGGAGTCCGCCGAACGTATCGATAACGACACTCCCCTCGCGCGGGTCGAGATTCAGGTCGCAGAGCATGCCGAATTTGCCGCCGGATTTGAGAAATTTCAGCATGCGGATCATCGCGCGTTCCTGGGGAATCACATCGTTGCCGGTGCTCCTGCGCAGGTTGTCAAAAACGGGGCCGAGGAGGGGGTTTTTGAAGCGCTGGGCGATGACCGGACCCGGTGAAATCGAGTACGCGCCGGCCAGTGCGAGCCATTCGAAATTCGAGAAATGAAAACACGCGTAAATGGCCGGCTTGGCAGGGTCTTTCCGGCAGTAGTCCCGGTCCCAGCCCTCAAAGGTGACATATTTTTCGAAGAACGCCTCGTTCATCCGGGGTGCCCAGAAAAGCTCGAGCATCGTCCGTGCGAAGCTCTGGTAAGATGAGCGGGCGATGCGGCGTTTTTCCGCGGCCGGAAACTTTTTCGGAAAGGCGGCCTCGATGTTGGCCAGGGCAACGGATCGCCCCCGCACGTCGGCTGTGGCAACCAGCCCGCCGAGGAGGCTTGCGGCATGGCGCAGCGCGGGAAAGGGAAGGGAAAGCGCCGACCGGGCGGCGAGCCGCAGGCCGAGAGACTCCGCGCGGTCGCGCAGGCCGGGCTTTCCTTCCGTGCTCACTCGCTTTCGATGCGGGGGAAGACCGGGGTTGGTTCCCCGAGCTGGTGACCGGCAGGCAACCCGCCCCATCCGGCGGAGGTCAATAAGACGTCGCCGTTCCACTGAAGCTGGGAGCGGATGGCATCCGCCGCAGCAGGGACGACCGGCGTGATGAGAAGCGAAACGATGCGCAGGGACTCGCAGAGCGTGTAAAGAACCTCGTCGAGCTTGCCGGCCTGCTCAGGGTCCTTCGCCAGCTTCCACGGCGCGGTCTCTTCGACGTAGGCATTGCATCGGACGATGATCTCCCAGACCGCTTCAATGCCGGCGCTGACCTGATAACGGTCCATCGCCTCGCGGTAGGCGGCGGTTTTTTCTTCGACGAACGATGCGAGGGGCGAGGGACTCTTTTGGAGAACTCCGCCCCGGTAGCGCTTCGCCATGCTGAGCGAACGGTTGAGAAGATTTCCGAGGCTGTTCGCCAGATCGCCGTTGTAGCGCTGCACGAGGCGTTCCTCGCTGAAATCCGCATCGCGTCCCGTCACGATATCGCTGAGGAGATAGAAGCGCGTGGCGGCAACGCCGTAGGTCTCCGCAAGGGCAGCGGGATCGATGATGTTGCCGAGGCTTTTGCTCATCTTCGCTCCGCCGATGTTCCACCAGCCGTGGACGAGCAAAGTGGGCATCTGCGCGTCGGAGAATCCGCAGGCTTTCAGCATGATCGGCCAGTAGATGCCGTGCGGAGGAACGAGGATGTCCTTGCCGATGACGTGCAGCGCCGGCCAGCGCTCGCCGAAGGTCCCGGCATCCGGGCCTTCCGCCGGATGGTAGCCGGCGAAGCTGATGTAGTTCACCAGCGCGTCGAACCAGACGTAGGTGACGAAATTCCGGTCGAACGGAAGCTCGATGCCCCACTCGAGGCGGCACTTCGGGCGCGAGATGCAGAGGTCGCCCGAGAGTTTTTCGACGGCATTGCGGAGCTCTGCGACGCGGAATTCCGGCAGAACAAACGGCTGACCCTCCGCGCTGCGGCGGTCGATGAGGTCGAGAAGCCACTGGCGGTGCTCCGCGAGGCGGAAGTAGTAGTTCTCCTCTTCGATGAGAACGACCTCGCCCCACTCGGGACCGAACTCGCCATCCTCGCCCCGTTCCTTGTCGGTGAGGAACTGCTCCTGCCGGACGCTGTAATAGCCGGTCTGCGTGGCCTTGTAGAACTGGCCGCGGTCCCAGAGATGCTGGAGGATTTCCTGCACGCACGTCTTATGGACCGCATCGGTCGTGGCTGCCCACGCGTCGTAGCGGACGTCGAGCTTGTCCCAGAGGGCGAGAAATTTCTCTGTCAGGCCGGCGACAAACTCCCCCGGTGCGATGCCGGCTTTCTGGGCAGACTGCTGGACTTTTTGCCCATGCTGGTCGACTCCGGTGAGGAAGAAAACATCGCGCCCGCAGAGTCTCTGGTAGCGGGCGATGGCGTCGGCGAGGAGCTTTTCGTAGGCGTGGCCGATATGGGGCGCGCCGTTGGTGTAATCGATCGCGGTGGTGAGGAAAAAAGGTTTGGGCATGGCTATTCGGACTTCGGGATGGCGTCGGGGTTCACCTTGCCGCCCCACGAGATGATCCGCGCTTTGGCGCCGGCGGACTCGGCTTCGGCGATCTGGTTGTTGCGAACGTAGAAGAGGGACAGACTCGACCAGGCCAGCTGGTCGTTCGGCTTGAGACGCACAGCCTCAAGGCCGGCGGCGATGGCTTCAGGATAATGGCCTTCTTTCATCAGGGCCATACCGAGCGCATGCCAGGCGTCGAAGAACGACGGATCCCGCCGCACGCACTCGCGGTATTTTTCGATGGCCGCGGGAAGATCGCCGAGGGCGATGTCTCCCGTGGCCTCGTCAAACAGCCCCTCGGTTTCCATCAGCCGCGACTGCCGGGCATCGTGATCTTCGCCGCCTCGCGGGCGACGCGCAGCCACTCGGCGAAAAGGAGGGCACGCTTGTTCTCCAGCAGGGAGGAAACGATCTCAGCACGTTGCTTTTCAAACTCTTCGGAGCTCAGGTCTCCGCGATTCGTCAGAACCACCACAAACGCGCCGTCCGGTCCCATCTCGACCGGCGAGAGTTCGCCGGGCATCAGGCCGAGCGTGGCCGCGAGGGCTGCTCGCTGTGCCGGCGCAACGTCTTCAGACGTCGGAGCGACGTTCTCGATCACCTCCGTCTTCAAGCCGGCCGCGGCTGCGGCATCGGTAGCGCTTTTTCCGGAGCCGATGGCTTCGCGGAGTGTTGTCAGCTTGGAGTTCGCAAACTCCTGCTGGGCCCGCTCCGCTGCGACGGCTTCA
>CAZSMN010000162.1:0-8400 GCA_964607615.1 uncultured Chthoniobacterales bacterium
TCATGGCATCGACGTTTCCTGCCTCCGAAGCTTTGCGGAACCACTCCACCGCCTGCGCCAGATCGGGTGCCGAGCTGCCGCGCTGGTTCGAGAGCAGGAGGCCGGCCTGCGTCATGGCTTCGGTCTGGCCGTTCATCGCCGCGGCCTTGAACCACCGCAGCGAGCGGGCGGGATCGGTGTTGCGGAATTCTTCACCGAGCAGGACCTGGGCGGAAACGACATCGCGTGCGGCGGCGGCTTCCAGCAGATCGCGCAGCGCTTCGAATTTTGTGGAGGTGAGGTTGTAGCCGTTCGAGCGGAGGAGGGCGGCGATCATCTCGAGCTTCTCTTCGGGTGCCTTGGACCCGGGCAGGCGCTGGGCGGCGTCGAGGCTGACTTCCAGCGCGGCTTTGGGATTATCCTCCGCAAGGTACGCATCGACCCGCGCGGCCCAGTCGTCCGGTGTCGCAGACGGACTGGCGGCCGCGGTGGGAGTTGGCTGTGAGGGTTCCGATGGCGGAATCTGAGCAGCGAGCGAGAGAGTGGGGGCATCTGGCGTTGCGGAGGGAGCGGCTAGCTCGGCGGCTTGTGGGGCAGGTCTTTCTTTGAAGCTGTAATAAAACCAGAGCCCGGCGCTCCCCACGATTGCGAGGAAGGCGACCGTCAGCCCGGCAAGGACGAGCAGGCCCAGAAGCACCAGCAGCGGCGCGCGGGATTTTTTTTCCGGCTTGGTGGCGGGAAGCGGAGGCGGGACGGCTTTGGATGCCGCGCTCTCGGAGAGGCATTTTTCGAGCTCGAGCCGGACTGCTGTTGCGTCGCCGGGGCGTTTGACGGGATCTCCCTCGAGAAGCGAGCGGATGAGGCTGCCGACCTTCGCCGGGAGGGTATTGAGGGTCGATGCGCTCGAACGACCGTGTGGCCGCCCGGTGAGCATGCTGTGAAGAAGGGCGCCGAGCGAGTAGAGATCCGAGCGCAGGTTGGCAGGCTTGCCGGCGGCGGCCTCCGGGCTGGTGAACTCAGCGTCGGAGTCCGGCCGGTCCGCATGGAATCCGGAGAGCCCGAAGGCGGTGAGTTTGACCACGGTGCGGCCGTCATCGTCGCGCAGAAGCAGGAGATCCTCCGGCCGGAGGCTGCCATGGGAAAGGCCCTGCCGTGCGGCGGCGGCCAGAGCGCGGGCGACCTGGAGCGCAATCGTGAGGCCTTCCTGAAGGGGAAGTGTGCCGGAATCCTTTAAGCGCTCCGCAAGCGACCGGCCTTCGACGAGCTCCATGGCATAGAAGACCTGGCCATCCTGCTCGCCGAGGTGGAAAACCGCCGTGATATTTGTGTGCCGCAGGCTGGCGGCGGAGCGGGCTTCGGTGAGAAATTTCTCCCGGGTGGCGGCATCCTGCACGCCGGTGAGGACCTTCAGCGCGACGGCGGAGCGGAGGTTTTTATCCATCGCGCGGTAGGTGACCCCGAGCGACCCGCGACCGAGCTCCCAGAGGGAACCGTCCGGGCGCGTCATGATCTCGAAGTGCTGAAAAGTCGCCGGCATCGGCATCCGATTACATGGCCGCTGCCCTGGGTGCAAATGTTCCCTTCGCTGGCCGCATCGCGGACGTTGACGAACCGGCCCGGGCCGTCTCAGAATCCCGAACGATGAACCCTGCCTTTCGCAAGTTCCACCGCCTTGTCGCTCCGTGGATTTTTCTCCCCCTGCTTGTGACGGTGATCACGGGCATGGCTTACCGGTTGGGCCGGGCGTGGTTTGATCTCGGGAAGGTTACGGGCTCCACGATCCTTCATGTCCATATTGGCGAGTGGCTCGGCAAGTGGGGGTCATTGGCCTATGTGACGATTACGGCTCTGGGCTTGCTGGCCTTGATTGCGACCGGGGCGACCATGATTTGGAAAAGCCGCTCGAAGCTCCCGCAGCGCCGGATTCACCGCGTGCTTGGGCTCATCCTTCTTCTGCCGCTGACGGCGACGGCCGTAACCGGGCTGGCCTACCGTGTCGGCGAACAATTTTTCCACATGCCGGAAGCCACGGAGG
This sequence comes from uncultured Chthoniobacterales bacterium, assembly GCA_964607615.1. Taxonomy (GTDB): domain Bacteria; phylum Verrucomicrobiota; class Verrucomicrobiia; order Chthoniobacterales; family Terrimicrobiaceae; genus CAZSMN01. Next base: position 2,015 of record CAZSMN010000162.1, read on the forward strand.
ATCTGCTGATGAAAATCCACCAGGGCAGCTGGCTCGGGAAGCCGTTTACGCCGTTTTACGTGCTCCTTCTCGGTGCCGGCTTACTGGTCCTGTTGTTCACCGGGCTTCAAATGACCGGGCTTTTCCGGAAAAAATCACACCATCCGGCGTGAGCGGAGCAGGGTGCGCGTGCCGAGGAAAGCCACCCCGAGCCCGAGGAGCAGGAGAACGACGCAGGTGGCGACGAGTGCCCAGTTCGCGCTCTGGAGGTTTTTCCAGAAGGCCATGCCGGTGGATGCGAAGGTCGTCACAAACATGATCACGGCCGGCACCAGCGCAAACCAGTAGCGCTTGCAATTGTCCCGCAGCCAGACCGTCACCACCAGAAGGGCCATCGCGCCCATCATCTGGTTGGCCGAGCCGAAGACCTGCCAGAGGACGGGCAGCGTATTTGAGCGCGAGAGGGCAAACATGATGCCGACGCAGAGCGCTGTATTAAACCACACGCTCCGGAGCAGGCGCGGCGGATTTTTGAAAAGATAGGTCCACACCTCTTCGAGCAGGTAGCGGTTCAACCGCACGGCGACGTCCAGCGTCGTGACGACAAATCCCTCGAGCAGGAGAATGCCGAGCACGGCGCCGGCCCAGACGGGGATGCCGAAGGCGAGGTTGACGAGGTTGCCGGTCGCAAGCGCGATCGCGAGGATCGGGTTTTTTTCTCCGTAGGTGATCTGCTGGTAGCTCGACCAGTCGAGGCCCAGAAGGAGCGTGAGGATCACCGACACGGCGAGCAAGGACTCGAGCAGCATGGCATTGTAACCCACTGTGCGCACCTCGCGCTCGTTGCCCAGTTGCTTCGCGGTTGTCCCGCTGGAGACGAGGCAGTGGAAGCCGCTGATCGCTCCACAGGAGACCGTAATGAAAAGCATCGGCCAGAGCATGCCGACATACTTGAGTCCGTCGACCGGATCCCAGGCCGGAATCGCCTCGGCCACCGACTGGGGCGCAGCAGGAATGTCGGAAAAATGCCCACTGAATCCCGCGACGACCAACGCGGCGACGACGGCGATCATGCCCGCGTAGAGGATCTGCACGTTGACGAAATCGCGCGGCATCAGCAGAAGCCACACGGGGATAGCCGATGCCAGCACGACGTAGGCCGTCATTAGAATCCGCCACACGTCCGGCGTGACCACGACCGGCATCCAGAGGCCGAAAGCGACGGAGGCGAGGCAGAGGATGGAGGCCAGCGCATAGTTCAGCCAAGCCGGGCTCCGCACCTTGTAAATGAGAAGCCCAAGGAGCGGAGCGCACAGGGTGATGAAAAGCACGCTCGTGGAGGCGATGCCGCCGATCTTGGCCATGAGGACGGGCTCGCCGTCCTTCACCTTGACGGCTGTCGGCATCACGGTGCCCGTGTTGAACGGGTGGAAGCCCATGCTGTCCGCCGGGGTTTTTGTCGCCTCCCGGAGCTGCTCGACCGGCACGGGCTCCATGCCGACCTTGATCGCCGGATAGGTGCTCGTGAGCGCCGTCACGCTGAGGTTCAGGAACGTCGCGGTGATCATGAACAACCCGATCACGAGAAACCCGACAATGAGAATGTAGCCGGCATCACCGAGGTAGTGTCGTGCGATGTCGGCCACGGAGCGCCCCTCCTCGCGCGCCGACATGTAGAGCGTCGTCATGTCATGGACGCCCCCGAGGAAAATCGCCCCGAGCACGACCCAAAGCAACGCGGGAAGATAACCATAGGCCAGAGCCAGCGTCGGACCCACGATCGGCCCCGCTCCGGCGATCGCCGCAAAATGGTGTGCGAAGAGGACGTAAGGTTTCGCCGGCATGAAGTCCCGCCCGTCCTTCTTTTGTTCGGCCGGGGTTTTCCGAGCCGGATCAATCCCGAGCGCACGCCCCAGAAACGAACCGTAAAACCGGACGGCCAAGAAGTATGCCACGCAGGCAGAGACAAGGATGAGGAGGACGGCAGAGCTCACAGCGCGCGGGTATAGACCACGCCAGCCGCCTCAGGCAAGCGCGCTGCCGTTTGCCTTGCTTATGCAACAAAAGTTATGCAACATCTCCGCCATGGCCCCCATGGTTGTAGGCGAAGGCGATCCGCCCGGTTTTTTCCCGTGGGATCCTTCCTTTGAGACCGGCCTTGCAGAGATCGACAGCCAGCATCAGGACATCGTCCGCCTGCTCAATGCCGTGGCGCAGGATTACACGGCCGAGGAGTCCGGCAAAAGTTTTGAGCGCTTGATCCCGGAGCTTTTGGCGACGCTGGAGCACCACTTTACAACGGAAGAGGCGGTGTGGGAATCCGGACTCGGCAAAGAGGACACCTGGTGCCTTGCGCATGCAGAGAAGCATGCGGGCTATCTGGCACAGCTCCGTCAGTTGCTCCGACGCGAGATGCCCGTGCGGGACCTGGAGGCCGAGCTCTTCGAACGCCTCTACCATTGGCTTGTCTGTCACATCCTAGTTGAAGACCAGACCATGGCCCACGTGCTCCACGGGCTGAAGAGTGGACTCCCGGTCGCCGAGGCCAAAAGCCGCTCCGGCTCCCTTCTCGGGAAGCAGGACCGGCGTCTTGTCTCAGCCGTGCTCGCTCTCGTGGAACGATCGTTCGCCGACTCGCTGCGGGCTCTGGTTGAAAGGCAGCAAGCCCATCGCAGCCGGGACGCGGCGGAGCTGGACACGATGCGCGCCCGTCTCGATTCCCTTCTCGCCGTCACGCCGGATGCGATTCTGGTGGCCGAGGCGGAAACCGGTCGGATCGTTAATGGCAACGCGGCGGCAGCCGAGCTCTTTGGACTCACCCTTGAGAAGCTGACCTCCTGCCGGTTCAAAGACCTGCATCCGGCCCATGTGCATGCTTTTGTCGAGAAGGAGTTCGCCGCGATCTGCGCTCGGTTCGTGCAGGGGTGGAAGCCCGGGACACCGCGCCCGGGAAACCACCTCGTCGAAACGGTGATCCGGCATTCCTCCGGTCGTGAGATACCGGTGGAGATCCATGCGAACTCCAGCCGCGAGGAGGACGGCCGGCATCTGCTTGTGGCCGTTATTCGTGATATCAGCCACCGCTCTCAGCTCGAGCGGGAACTTCACTTGCTCAAGGCGGCCGTCGAGTCCAGCGCGTTACCGATGGCCCTCATGGATGCGGGCAGGGCGGAAAACCCCATCGTTTATGTGAACCCCGCCTTCCTGAAGGTAACGGGCCATCCTGCGGAGGAGGTGCTCGGTCGGGGCCTGTGGTTTCTCCAAACCGCCCATCAGGAAGCCGGGCCCTTCGATCAGGCCCTGCAGGAGGGCAGGGCGGAAAACCTTCTTCTGAGAACCCGCCGCCGTGACGGCTCCCTGTTCTGGAACGATGCGAGCCTTTCCCCTGTGCGGGACAGCCATGGAAAAATCACGCACTTCATCCTTATCCTGTCGGACGTCACGGAGCGCCTGCAAGCGCAGGATGAGCTGGAGGGGCTGTTTCAAAACATGGCTCAGGGCGTTGTCTACCACGATCCGGAAGGCCGGATCACAAAAGCGAATTCGGCGGCAGTACGGCTGCTGGGTCTGAGCGAGAAGGAACTGATGGGCCGGACGTCTCACAATCCCGAATGGAGGGCGATCCATGAGGATGGGTCGCCCTGGCCGGGAAGCGAGCATCCCGCGATGGTGGCGCTGCGGACCGGGCAGCCGGTGACGGGCATGACCATGGGGGTCTTCAACCCGCAGCTCCGGCATTACGTCTGGCTGATCGTGTCGGCCCACCCGGAGTTCCGGCCGGGGGAGACGCGCCCGCACCGGATCTTTTCGACGTTCTCCGACATCACGGAGCGCAAGATGGCGGAGGGTCAACTGGAGGGGCTTTTCCAGAATATGGCTCAGGGAATCATCTATCAGGATCCCTCGGGCCGCCTCATGCGGGCCAATCCGGCGGCGGAGAGGATTCTCGGACTGACAGTTGAGGAGATTGCGGGCCGGAGTTCGATGGATCCTCGATGGAAAACCTTTCATGAAGACGGCTCGGTTTTTCATCCCAACGAGTATCCGGTCCTCATTGCCCAGCGCACCGGGCGGCCGGTTATCGGCAAGGTGATGGGGATTCTTCATGCGGGGAAAAACGAGTGCGTTTGGGCGCTGGTTTCTGCGTATCCGGAGTTCCGGCCCGGCGAGGATCAACCTTTCCGTGTGATTGTTTCGCTGACGGACATTACGGAGCGCAAGAAGGCCGAGGAGGAGCTGGAAAGCGCGCGCAAGGCGCTCGAAAAGACGGCCCTTGAGGTGACCGAGAACATCCCTGTCGGGACCTATGTATTGCAAGGGTTGCCGGGCGAGCGACCCAGGCTCACCTTCGTCAGCAGGCGGTGGCTGGAGATGCTTGGCTTAGACCGCGACAGCATCGGCGCGGAGCCCGCCGCGCTTCTCGGGTTGCTCCATCCGGCGGACCGGGAGTCCTTCGAGGCGAGCAACGACAAGGCGGTCCGCAGCCGGACGAATTTCGAGTGGGAAGGGCGTGCGGTGATCGGTGGCGAGATCCGGTGGCTGCATGTGGAGTCGGTTTTCCGGAAGACCCCGGAGGGCTTATCCATCTGGGAGGGTGTGATGACGGATGTCACCTCCCGCAAGGCCATGGAGAGCGAGCTGGAGCGCAACCGGGAACACCTGAGCCGCCTGCTCCAGCATTTGAAGGCCGCCGTCGTGGTCCATGCGCCCGATACCTCTATTCTCATGGCAAACGAGGAGGCAACGCGGCTCCTCGGGCTCACATGGGAGCAATTGCAGGGAAGGGAAGCTGTGGATCCCCGCTGGAGATTTGTCCATGAGGACGAAACGCCCTACGAGGTGGAGGAATATCCGGTCGTCCGTACGATCGCGACCGGCCAGCCGTTGGAGAATATTGTCATCGGGATCGACCGCCCGGCCACAGGCGACCGGGTGTGGGTTCTGGTGAATGCATTTCCGGAGTTTGATGCCGGGGTTGGGCTCCGTCAGGTCGTGGTGACGTTTGTCGATATTACCGAGCGCAAGCGCGCCGATGAGGAGCATCTCGCCCGCGAAGCGGCGCAGGCCGAGGGCCGCGCGCGGCTCGCCTTCCTTGCGCGGATGAGCCACGAGATCCGCACGCCGCTCACGGCGATCATCGGCTTCTCGCGGATCCTCGAGCGCACGGTTCCCGAAGGCACCCCGGCGGCCGGACATATCCATACGATTACGGGGAATGCGGAGCACCTGCTCTCGATGGTGAACGAGCTTCTCGAATTCGGCAGGATCGACGCTGGAGACACCCGGGCCAACTCCGACGAGGTCCGCCTCGCGGAACTGCTGAAAGACCTGGAGGATCTCTTCGCCCACCGCGCCGGGGAAAAGGGGATCGCCTTCGAAGTCCGGGCAGCGGCCGATGCGCCGCACCGGTTCCGCGCGGATGCGCTCAAACTTCGGCAAATCCTGATCAACCTTGTCGGCAACGCGATCAAGTTCACCCACACCGGCCGTGTCGAAGTGGCTGTCCAAAAGGCGGTCGGGAAGGATGGGCGCCGCCTGATCTTCGAGGTCCGTGACACGGGGCCGGGCATCTCCCCCGACGAGCTGCCACGGCTCTTCGACGATTACTTTGTTGGAGAGACCGGCCGTGCGGCCGGCGGCACCGGGCTGGGGCTCCCGATTTGCAAAAGCCTTGTTCACATTCTCGGCGGATCGCTGGAGGTTGAAAGCCGCGAAGGGAGAGGAAGCGTCTTCCGCTTCACGTTGCCGCTCCTCGTCGAGCCCGGCCGGCCCGACCACGATACCCGCCCGGTGGACCTTCCCCCTCGTTCCTCCCGACCGGCCGCGACGGCCGCCAGCCTCGCTTCGCTTCCCGATCTGCCGCCGGACGTGGCCGAGCGCCTGAGATCGGCCATTCTCGAGGGCGACATCAGCACGCTCCGCAACCTCGTTCAGGATGAGGTGACTGCGTGTTCACCCTTGCTCGCTGCCGCCTTCCGGCCCCTGCTTGAGAGTTACGATTACGCCGGTCTCTTGAAAGTTCTTGCCGAAAATCCCACCGAGTCCTCCCGATGAAATCCTCCGCCTCAAAACCCTCCATCATGGTCGTCGACGATACCCCGGCGAACCTGCAACTTCTGGAAACCATGCTGCACGATGCCGGCTACCGGGTTCAGGTTTTCCCCTGTGGAGAGCTGGCGTTGCAAGCCATGGACCGCACGCCGCCTGACCTCGTGCTGCTCGATGTGATGATGCCCGGCATGGACGGCATCGAGGTGTGCCGGCGCATCAAGGAAAGCCCTTCGAGCCATCACGTTCCGGTGATCATGGTGACGGCTCTCGACCAGCCGGAAGATCGCGTGCGCGGACTTGAGGCCGGCGCGGACGATTTCCTCACCAAGCCGGTGAATGACCTTGCCCTGTTCTGC
>CAZSMN010000163.1:0-8387 GCA_964607615.1 uncultured Chthoniobacterales bacterium
CAGCTGCCAACACCACCACTGCGGCCACGAGTGGGAGCCCGGCGCCTGGGCCAACCACTCGACGATCTCTGCGGTTCAGGAGATCAACGCATGGAATGGCGTCGCCCTCATCGCCACCGATCGCAACAACAGTGAGAGCAATCCCACGACCGGCCTCACCGTTTACTACGGCGGCATCGCCTCGATCTGGTCGCCCCTCGGCAAAAAGCTTGCCCAGGCCCCGGCCTCGAAGCCCGATGTCTCGCCCTCACAGCCTCCGTTCATCCTCTATGCGGAGATTGACCCGGCGGAGTTTGAAAACCCCACGAAGGCGTCTTTCGCCGGGCGGCGTCCGGAGATCTATGGCGACCTCGCCTTTTACCGTGCGCCGTTTGATCCGGTTGCCTCCACCAAGCGCCATGCCGTGGGAGCACTCGCCGTGCAATATCAACCCTCCGCCGGCAACCGCGATGCCAACTACCAGAAGATCGCGAATCTCGTCGTCGGTGCGAAACTGCCGGAGGGCGGACGTCTCATCGTGCTGCCCGAGTATTCTCTCACCGGCGTTCCCGCATCGGCGAGGGAAGCCCGTAGCTGGGCGGAGCCGGTGAACGGCCCGAGCATGCAGAACCTCTCAACCCTCGCGAACCAGCAGGCCGCGCATGTCGTTGGCAGCTTCGTTGAGGAAGCGGATGGAAAACTCTACGCCACCGCCGTTCTCGTCGGGCCGGATGGAAAAACCATCGGGACGTACCGCAAGACGCACCTCGAAGCCGGCGAAAAGGACTGGGCCACAGCGGGCGATACCTTTGCCGTCTATGATACGGCCATCGGCCGGATTGGTCTTCTTCTCGGCGGTGACGCGCGTTTCCCGGAGGCCTCCGGCGTCCTGAGCGTGAAGCGGGCGGACATCATCGCCCTCCCGACCTCCTGGCGCGGACAATACGGTTCGCTCCTCCAGATCTCGCCCGATCTTTTTGCGGAGCGCTATCCGGCCAATACGATGGCTCTCTGGTATGCCATCGCCAAAACCGCCCAGGCCTACACGGTGGTCGCGAACTACGTCGGCGGCGATTTCCGCGGGAGCAGCGGTTTGTTCACGCTCAATCCCGTCGACGCCAAGAATCCGCCGGTCACCGCCTCGAGCGACAAGGAGGAAGCGCTGACGGTGAGCTTCACCACGCTGGCGGATCCGGATTGGTGGATGAGCCAGCAGAATCTCATCGTCGGTCGCCGCGTCGATCTTCTGGCACCGCTCACGTTCCCGACGGATTCCGAAGTCTTTAAAAAATGGAAGGCCTCCCCGGGCTTCGATCTCTCGCTCTGGTCCCAATACCGTCAGCAACCCTGAAGCGCCCGAAATGCAGGGTGGGTGGCCTGTGCTTCTCAGCTCCCGTGCAGCCACGCGCCGAGGACCGCGTGCTCGAAGCGGTCGTGCATTTCGTCGTGGCTGATGCGGAGATCGAAGACATCCCTTGAGCTGGAGCCCATGCGCTGACGGCGGGCCTCGTCGTCGAGGAGCATGGCGATCCGGCGGGCCAGGGCCGGCGCATCGGACGGGTCGATCTCAAGCGCATTGACGTTGAAGATCACTTGCTCGGCGGCGCCCGGACACGCCGTCGTGAGTATGGGCAAGCCGAAGGCCTGCGCCTCCATGAGGGCGAGGCTGAAGGATTCGCCCAGAGACGTGAACGCAAAGAGGTCGGCAGCCCGCAGGTAGGCGAAGACGTCCGGCGTTTCCGGCACGAGGCGAACGATATCTTCCGCGCCCGCTTCGCGAATCCGGTCCCGGAGCTCTTTGACGCAAGCGATCTCCTCACGGGCGCCCACGAGGTGACAGCAGAAGTCGCGGCGTTCGCTGCCGAGCAGAATGGCCGCCTCGACAAGGAGCTTCTGGTTCTTGCGTTCGCAGACCGTACCGACCATCACGATCTGCTTGCGCGAGGTGTCGGCTCCGATGAGCCGCTGCGCCGCCTCACGGGTGACCGCGGCGCAATAGCTGTCGACCGGTCCGGGATCGATGCCGTTGGGAATCACGACCGCATTCCGAAGGGTGTCGTATCGTTCGTAGAGGGATTGTGTCGCTCTCGAAGAAAAAATAACGGAGTGGGCTTGCGCAAACGCCCTCTCGCACCTCTTCAGCTCGTCTCCCTGGAAAAGCGAGGCCATCTCGGCCTCGTTGTGGCTCTCCTGGATAAACCACACGGACGGCACCCCGGCCCGGCTGGCGGCATCAATATGGGGATAATTGTAAAGCGTGCTGGCAAGAACCACATCGATCGACTGCCCGCGGATGAGATCGACGAGCTTTTCCACCGCCTCTTCATAAGATTCCTCCGAGGCCCAGCCTGAGGTGATTGTTCCGGGAATGCGGGTGAGAAGCTCCTCGCGAAGGACGGGAATGCCGGCGCGCAGGAACTCCTGCGCCAGCGGTCCCTTCTGCGTGCAGAAAACCGATGCCTTCACGCGTCCCCGGCGGTGGAGCGCTGCAGCTGTGCGGAACAACCCCGCCGGTGCGCCTTCGTGGTGGTTCAGGTTGTGGGTCGCGAAGAGAACATGCGCCGGACGGTCAAGGATCACATCCTCGTGAAAGACGCTCTCCGGCTTGACCGTAAAGCTGACCCGCCGGCTGAGGTTCGGATTGTAGTAGGGATCGCGCAGGTGGCGCGTGAGCTTCCGAAAGTGCCCCAGTTCGCAGGGATCATCCTGAGCCGGGCGGGTCGAGGTTTGATGGTGAAAGAGCTCTGCCCCGGCCACATAAACGGCCCGCAACCCCGCGGCCCGCAGGCGCAGGCAGTAGTCCACATCGTTCATGCTCACGGCGTAACGGGCCTCATCGAAGCCGCCAATGGAGAGAAACGTGTCCCGGCGCGTGGCCAGGCAGGCCGCCGTGACAGCCGCGCAGGGCCGCGTGACCTCGGCCAGAAAGTAATAGCTGATCGCTTCTCCCGGATGCCGGAGGAACGCATGATCGGGCGCGATGCCATCATTCATCCCCAGCAAGATGCCGGCATGTTGCACGGTTCCGTCCGGAAAGAGGAGCCGAGCGCCGGTGGCGCCTACGCCGGGCAGGCTCAGGTGGCCGACCAGCCGCGACAGCCACTGCGGCTCGCGGACCACGGTGTCGTCGTTGAGAAAGACGAGGATCTCACCGTCCACTTCGCGGACGGCGCGGTTATGGAGGCGCGCGAACGAGAAGCCTCCGCCTTCGTTGGAGAGCCTGAGAACGCGCGCTTTGCCGCCGCCGTCAAGTTCCTCAAGGTAGCGCAGAGCCTCCGTGTCGCTGGTTTCGTTGTCGATCACGACGATCCGGTAGTTCCGGTAAGTGGTCAGCGAGCGGACCGATTCTACGCATGCGCGGAGGAGCGCGGGCTGGTTGTGCGTTGGGATCAGAATCGTCACCGCTGGCCCGTCATCCGGCCAGTCGAGCAGATGAATGGGCAATCCCCCGCGCGCCGCAAACTCCGGCGTGTACACCGTGGCTTCGATGCCGAGCGAATCCAAATGGTCCTGAACCGCCCGCCGGTCGGAGTCCGGCATGTAGCCTTTGACGGAGGCCGCGCTGGCTGTCGAGCCCGGGAGGGCCCGCCAGTGATAAAGAACTTTGGGAACGTGGTGGATGCGCGATGAGCGCCGCGAGACGCGGAGGAGGAGGTCGTGATCCTGAGACCCTTTGTAGCCTTCACGAAGCCGTCCGACCTCCTCGAACAGACTCCGCCGCACGGCCGTGAGGTGGTTGATGTAATTGTACGAAATCAGCAGTTCCGGCGACCAGTCGGGCTTGAAGTGCGGATCGTAGCGGCGTCCGGCGGTGTCGATCTTATCCTCGTCCGAATAGAGCACATCGGCGTTTGGATGATCTTGAAGTACGCGGGCAAACTCGTAGAGCGCGTGGGGAGCCAGTTCGTCATCCTGATCCAAAAACGCGACATAGTCCCCGGCGGCCAGGTCCGCCGCCGAATTGCACGCGGCCGGGATGTGGCCGTTCACTCTGCGAAACACCACCTGGATGCGCGGGTCACGGCGCAGCGTCCGCAGATAGGCGCGCACGCGGCGGTCGGGCGAGGCATCGTCCGCGATGCACAGCTGCCAGTGCGGGTAAATCTGCGCGCGCACCGAAGCGACGGCCTTCCGCAGCCAGCGGAGATCGGCATTATAGACCGGCATCAGAAGGCTGATGAGCGGCCGGTAGGCAAAACGCGCCGTGGCATGTGCCATCTGAGTGCGCAGCACGGTGCCCGGACGGTTATGTAGCCGATGGGCTTCGTAGGGCTGCAGGGGCGGCGGTGCAGGCAACGCCTTGGGAGCGCCGAACGTCTCACGCCAGATCCCGAGCCTGGTTACGAGTTCGTCGACCGGCCAGAAGCCGGGCAGGGGACGCTTCCTGTCGAGAAGATGATGCAGAAAAACGCCGGGATTCGCCAGCCACCAGCGCCGCGAACGATGAAGGCGTTCGGCAGCATTCGGCAGGTGCTCCATGAGGGCCCGCAGCTGCTCGAAGCCTTCGTTGGGAGCATCGATCGGTGTCGGGTCGCCGGGTTTCTCCGGCTGCTCGATAGGCCGCCCGGCCTGCGACGCCTCAATCTGGTGGATGCTCCGCCGTGCGTCTTCCAGCTCCAAGCGGAGCGTTTCGATTTCCTGCTGGCCAGCGCGGCGGGCGTCGCGCTCTCCGATCCACAGGCGGTGGAGGTCGCCCACCAGCTGTGGAAGGTGCTCTTTGTAAAAGCCATGCTTGGCGGCGAGCTTGCGCACGAGGGCGGCATGCGCTTCCGGATGGGTGACTTGTGTGAGCAGTGAATCCGGCCGGACCCGGTATTCGAATGCCAGCTCCGGAAGGTGAAAAAATCCGACGCCCCGGGCAGCGAAGGAGAGCCAGAGATCCCAATCCTCATAGCCCACAAACGATTCGTCGTAGCCGCCGGCTTCCTCCCAATGCCGGCGGCGGAAAACCGCACACGCATCGATGTAGTTTCCCACGTGCAGGCGCGCGGGATCAAAATCCGGCAGGCATTCCCGTCCCTCGCGCAAGCCGAAAAACTCGGAATCCCCATACACGACGCCGACATCCGTCCGGGTGTCCAGAATCGCCATGGCCGCCTCCGGGAAGTCCGGCTTGATCCGGTTATCCGCATCGAGCGGAAGGACAAACTCTCCGCGCGCCGCCCGGATCCCCCGGTTTCGCGCCGCAGAAAGGCCCCGCGCCTCCTGATGCAGGACCGTCCAGCCCGCCTCGCTCGCTCTCGTCAAAAGGGCCTGGGTGAATCCGCTGGTCGAGCCATCGTCGACAATCAGCGTCTCGCTTTCCCGGGATGTGGAGGCCGCAACGCTGGCGAGGGATTCCAGCAAAAACGAGCCGTCGTTGTAGCACGGAATCACGATGCTCAGGCGCGGCCCAGCGGGCTTTGGCGCCGCCGGCAGAACGAACTGCGCGGCAGCGGTGCGGTTGAGCTCGTTCCAGAGCTGCCAAGCCCCGGGTTCGCGCCCGGCAAATCCGGCGAGAAAGGCGCTGTCGACCCGGCGCGTCGTCAGGAGCGCGGATTCGAAGGTGGTCGCGGCGGAGGCGGTTTCCGCCACCTCGATTCCGAGGTGCGCAAGAGCCAACCGGACGGCGGCCGGCCCCAGATGACGCGCGAGTTCGAGCGGCAGAAAAAAGCACGCCCCGGGATGGCGCCGGGCAAAGTCCAGGAGATGCCGGTTGTAGTAGCACCAGATCCTCAAGGAGGCCGACGGATCGTTGAAGGGAGGGAAATCACCGAGGCGGTGGAGCGAGTCCGCCACATCCCATGGCTCGCGGAAGATGAAGACGTGCTTCGCTTCCGGCACGAGGTCATGCCAGAAGTCCAACACCAGCGTGGAGCGTGGGTCCTTCCAGCCCCAGCGTTGCCTGCCGGCCCGTTCGATGAGGAGGTATCTCGCCCGGTCACGGAAATCCCCGAAGGCCTCGCGCTGCAGGGCCTCGTCGGTCGTCCAGCCCCAGTCCGGCCAGCCCTCTCCGGACCCGCAGGCCGCGCGCAGCATCTCGCCGTGGAGCGTGAAGAAATCCGTATCCTCAAAATAGCCTTTGGGATTGTGTGGCGAGCCCCGGAGAAGCCGGTCCCCCATCGCGATTCCCGCCTGCGCGAAAAGCGAGGCGACAAACGAGGTTCCGGAACGGTGCATTCCGGTGAGGACGATCGGTTGCATCAGGGCGTTAAAAACAAGGGGTCCGCTTTATAGGGGGCGGCCCGCCCGGTTCACAAGGCACTTTTGGTCCTGCTGGAAAATCCGCCGCAACAGGCTTCGCAGCCATTGCGGCGCGGCAGGTGTGCCCATTCCGTTCAGGGATTCCGGAGCCGCGACGATCTCCCGGTCGCTGACGCCGAGAAAGGCATAGACCCTTTGGAGGGTGAGGGCATGCTCCTCCCTCAGGCTCCGGTTGGAAAGCACCAGCACCTGATCTGGCGGAAAATAGCGATCCAGAACGCTTAATTGCCGGGCATAAAATCCGCGGTCGATGTAGGAGTGGCGACGCAGCGGAGAGTCCAGCGAAAGATTTCCGCGCTGGCCGGCAAGGCGGAATGGCTCCATGAGCAACGCAACGGGCAGGGGAGCGCGTTCCCACCCGTGCACGACTGAATGCTGGTAATGAGACAAGGCCCGCTCGACGGGATCGCGGAGCAGGATGATCAACTTCATCCGCGGGTTATAGCGGGCGATCCGGCGGATGGCCGCCGGGAGGTAAAGGTAGATCGGCGTGGCCTCGCCGATGTGCAAACGGTCGGAAAACCGGGGGAAGTGCCCCTGGTAGCGGGCCGCGATTTCCTCTGGATCCGCGCCTTCGTCAAAATCCGGCGCATCGAAAAAATGAACCTCCTTCTGCGGGGCCATGCCGATCTCCGGATGCCGGCTCAGAAAGCTCGCCAGCGCCGTTGTCCCGCAGCGCATCGCTCCGGCAATGAGAAAGCTGACCTGAAACGGCATGGGCCGCGTTTTCCCGCAAGAACCCCTCAAGGGAAAGCACGAATCGCGAAGCCGTTTCTCCGGTGAACCCTGGAGGGGGGCTGCTACTTGCTCCGACGACGGCGGATGCGACGGAGGGCGAGGAGGGCCGCGCCGCCCGCGAGAGCGAGCGCCACGGATCCCGGCTCGGGAATCACACTCAGTTCACCGTTGGCCTGGCTGAATTGGTAAAGCGTGCCGGACTGGTTTCTGTGCCAGACGCCGCCGCCCTGGTTGGTGAATCCGAGGACCAGGAAGTTGGTGCCCCAGGTTTCGGCCAGTGTGGAAACGTCGACGATCGTCCAGGCGTCGCCCAGCGTGGTGCCGGCACCGAGGAGGTTGAAAGCGATGTCGCCGTCCAGCGTGATGTTGCCCCCGCCGGCGATCTGGTTATTGACCCCGCTGGCCGCCCCGATGGCGAACTGGAGGAGGGAATTGTCGGCAAGGACAAGCGTGCTGCCGGCGGAGACGGTCGTGTTGCCGGTATAGGAATTCGATCCCGAGGCAAGCGTGGTCGTGTTGGTGCCCTGGACGGTAACCGACGTGTTGGACGCGCCCTGAGCAATGGCGCCGGAGATTGTGAGGTTTCCACCGCCCGCGTTGAGAATCACATTGGTATTTGCGAGGGTCGTTGAGATGTTTCCGCTCCAGGTCGCACCGGCTGCGGCCGAGTTTGCGATGGTCACCGACGTTGCGGAGAGCTGGATGACTCTCGAAACCATGCTCTGTCCGTTGAGGTCGACGGTCGTGCCGTTCGAGGTGACGAGGACGCCGGCGTTACCAACGGCTTCCGAGTGGCCGAACCGCAGCGTGCCCTCCTCGAGATTCCATGCCGCACCGAGGCCGGAGTTGTTGCCGGAGACGGTGAGGACCTGTGCGCCCGTCTTGATCGCGCCGCCGGGCCCGCCCGACGAGATTGCGCCGGCCACGGAGATGTCGCCGGCCGCCGCGTCGAACGTAAGCGCCGCCGAGGAGATCGAGATCGCTGCACCCCACGAGGCAGTGGTGGAGGAGGAATTCCGGAAGACCGTGTTTGCACTGATGCCGGCTTGCTCCGCAGAGATCGACTGGCCGTTGAGGTCCACCGTTACGGCGCCGAGTGTCGTGCGCAGGGATCCGGCGGAGTTGCCGAGGGCACCGGCGTTTCCAAGCTGGAGTGTTCCGGTCTCCAGAAGGACGTCGCCGGAGAAGGTGTTCGCGCCATTGAGCGCAACCGTGTGCGTTCCGGCGACAATGGTCAGGTTGGGAAGCGGGGACGTTGCGCTCCCGGCAATCGCTCCGTCAAAGGCCATGTTCCCGGTCAGCGAGTCGATGGTCAGGTTGTGAACGCCGGTCTGAAATGTCCCGGAGAACGTGCCGTTGCCCTGCACCTGGCCGTTGGCGGTCAGCGTGTAGTTGTCCGAGTACGTTCCGCCGCCGAGCACCACGGT
>CAZSMN010000164.1:0-8378 GCA_964607615.1 uncultured Chthoniobacterales bacterium
GTTTTTGTCGCGGCTGATCGAGTCGCCCCAGTTGAGGCCCACCATGCCGATTTTTAGTTTCTTCATTTGTGTGCGGGTGTGAACACGGTGAGGCCTGCGAGATTCTTGCGCTGGGGCGCGACGAGGCTGAACAGGTAGCCGGACGCGATGCAGGTGAAAATGGCGATGGGCAGGTAGGCGGCCCAGTGAATCGGGGTGTAGAGCTTCACCAGAAGGGTGACGACAATGCTGATGATCGCTCCGCAGATGGCTCCGAATCCGTTGGCGCGTTTCGTGAACATCCCGAGCGTGTAAACCCCGACGATGCCTCCGCCGAGCAGGGCGCTGAGCTGGCTCCAGACGATCATCATCGACTTCAGGTTTTGCGCCGCCAGGAGCAGGGCAACCGCCGTGCCGATGGCACCAACAACGTAGGACGTGGTTTTCAGCGTGAAGAGCCTCTGGCGGTCGGTCGCATCCGGTCGGAATTTCAAATAAAAGTCTTCGGTGAAAATCGTGGCCACACTGTTCATCGCGCTCGCGACCGTTGCCATGGCGGAGGCAAAGATGGCGGCGATGACCATTCCTGCAACCCCGACCGGCATGGCCTGCGTGACGAAGAGCGGAACGATTTGGTCGTTTTGGGCGTTGGGGTCAAACTTTTCCGGATGCGCGCGGAAGTAGGCGAAAATCGCGAGCCCCATCACGTTCACGATGATGCCGATCAGGATGCCGCAGGCCGTGCTCATCGCGTTGACCCGTCGGACCTCATGCAGCGGCGCCGAAAAGATGCGCTGGATGATGGGCTGGTCGCCGGCGGTCGCCACCGTGGCGGTGAGGAATGTTCCCAGAAGCAGGAGCCAGAAGGCCGGCACCGCAACGTCCCAGGTGAGCAGCGCGAAGTCCGTCTTGTTGTAGGTCACGCTGGTTGTGAAAAACTCACCCACGCCGCCGGGCAGGTTGGCAATGCAGATGCCGATCATCACGATGGGCGCGATAAACTTGAGCAGGCCCTGAAAGACCTCGGTCCAGATCACCGCGTCGAAACCGCCGATCGCGGTGTAAATGGTCGTTATCACGCCCATCAGCAGCACGCTGACAAACACGTTGATGCCCGTGACCGAGGAAATGGCGAGCGCCGGCAGGACGAGAACCACGCTCGCCCGTGCGAAGGTCTGAAAAAAGATGCACTGAAGGCTCGCGATGACCCGCAGCGTGCGGTTGAAGCGCTTTTCCAGATACTCGTAGGTCGACGTGATCTCCATACGCCGCAGGAGCGGGAACACCAGATACGCCGTGACGAAGTAGGCCGGAATCATGATCACCAGCGGGAAGAGCCAGACGAGGTTGGTAGCGAAGGCCAGCGCCGGGATGGCCATGAAGCTGATGGCCGAGGCGCCGGTCGCAAACATGCTGATGCCCGCTGCCCACCAGAGGACCTGGCGGTTCCCGAGCGAGAACTCCGCACTCGACTCCTGCTTGCGCGAGCAGAACCAGCCGATCCAGGAGATGAACGCAAAGTAGGCGATGATGACGGCGTAATCGATCCACGAGAGGTTCCGCACCGTGCGCTTGGCCTCAAGACCGACGGCCGCGCTTTTCCCGTCCAGAGCACGTCCAAGCAGGAGGATGTTCCGGTCGGCGCGGGTGCCGATGGGTGATGTGAGGCCCGGTTGGACATCGAATGCGCACCAGGCATCGGTCAGTGTGTGGAAAAGGAGCGGACGCTCGCCTCCGGCCAGCACGACCTGTGCCTGACCCATGGGCAGAGCGATGCGGTTGGCGGTCGGTTCGGGCGTGTCGCTGAGGCGCTTCCAGCCGGAATCCTCCGTGCCTTCGAGCGGCGTCGGCCGGAAAACCCAGGTCTCCGACAACATGGTGTCACCGGCGGAACGTCCGCCGAAAACGCAGAGCATGCCGTATTGTTCCGTTGCCGCGGCATACCCGCGTTCCCCTCCGGGAAACTCCGGTCCCGCGACCCAAGCGGCGGGGTTTTTCAGATCAAGCACCCAGAAATTCTTTGTGAAGGCCGGGGGATTGAGCGAGGTGGCTCCCCCAAAGACGTAGAGCTTGTCCGCGATGACGGCCGCGCTTGCACCGGCGACGGCAGTGGGAAGCGGTGGCAGGGGTTGGAGAGTCGGTTTACCGTCTGCCATCGTGATTGAAAAGACCGATGCGGTCGGTGTGCCGTTGTCCACGCCGCCGGCGATGAGCAACTGATCTCCCCATCGCACAGCAGCCGCCTCGCGCGGGAGGACAATGCCGGTATCGATCCACTCTTTGCCGTCCTTCGCGGCGATCGTCCACAGCGTCTGGCGTCCATCGTTTTGCCCGGAGGCCAGCAAAGTGTTCGTCGCGGTGGCGAGAAACCCACCCTCTGTCTCGAACGGCGGAGCAGGGACGGAAGCCGGCACGGCATCCATTTTTTGGGTGGGGAGTCCGGCCGCGTGGGCGTCGAGCGCGAGGAGTGCGGCGAGGAGAGGGAGGAGGCGTTTCGTCATAAATCTTTGGGGAGGTAATCGAACCAGTCGAAGTGCGCGCAGCGGTCGGAGCGGCGTCCGTTCGCTGCGGCGTAGAGGCCGAAGACGGCTCCCGTGTATCCACCGGCGACTTCGGTCGAGAGGTAGCGCGCATCGGCGGAGGCGAGCGTTTTCCATTCGGCACCCTGCTGGCGTACCTCGAAAACATACCGTGTGCGATCGGTAGAGATCCGCAGCTCCACGAGCCCGGCCGGTGACTGCTCGCATGCGAGCTCCGCCTGCACCGGGCCAATACGCAGGCGCACGATCGTGTATTTCTCTCCGTTCCGGCGGGTGACGGCGATCTCTGCGTGGTGGGCGTTATTGGCAAGAATTGTGAGCCCGGCCTCCTCGTCCGCGCTGCCGGGTTGAAAATCCAGACACGTCGTGGCAGAGCCTTCGAAATGCTGCTGGCGCCGGCCGGCGAAGGCAGGGCTCGCGGCGTCGTCCAGCGTTGGGGCATCGCACGTTAGGCTCAACCAGCCGGCGCGTGCGGTGAGGGAATAGGACTCCGGCTCCGGGTTTCGCAGATGCACCCAGAGCGGCCCTTGGGCGGGGTAGTCAAAGTCGTCGCGCACGGGCGGTGGCATCACCGGTACCTCGGAGAACGGCCTGTCGATGTCGGCTTCAAGCTCCAAGGGGACGCCTCCGTTGATGACCGGCCATCCATCGACGTTCCACTCCACGGGAGCAAGGTAGGTCTCCCTTCCGAGCTGGTGCCAGCCGTGAGCGCCGTATCGGAATCCCAGGAAGACCACCTCGGACACTGGTGGGTGGTCTTCAAAGAAGTCCGCATGTCCGGTCGCCTGAACAGGCGACATCAGGCTCCTGTGGGTGAGCACCGGATTGTCCGGACACGGCTCGAACGGTCCATAGGGATCGCGCGACCTTGCGATCGTGACCATATGACCTTCCGCCGTGCCACCCTCTGCGATGCAGAGGTAGTAGAATCCTTCCTTCTTGAAAAGATGGGGAGCTTCCGGATAGGCGCCGCCGGTTCCAGACCAGAGGAACCGCGTTTCGGTCAATTGGCGCCCGGTTTGCAGGTCGATCTCACATTGATAAATGCCCCGCACCGGCGCCCAATTGGTGCCGTTCGACGTCAGGTAAACCCGGCCGTCGTCGAAGAGCAGCGAGGGATCGATGCCCCCCTGCGCCAGCCACACCGGCTCCGACCATTCGCCGGCGGGGTCGTCCGTATGCACGAAGAAATTCCCTCCGCCGCGGATGTTCGTCGTGACCATGTAGAAGCGCCCCTCGTGGTAGCGGATGGTTGGCGCATAGATGCCATCCGAGGCCGGCGCACCATGGAGCGGAAGCTGGCTCGCCCGCGTGAGGCAATGACCGATCGGCCGCCAATTCACCAGATCCCGGCTGTGATGGATCGGCACGCCTGGAAAATATTCAAAGCTGCTGTTGACGAGAAAATAGTCATCTCCAACCCGGCAGACGCTGGGGTCCGGATAGAACCCCGGCAGAATGGGATTCCGCATTTTCATTTGCCGCCGACCTCCGGTGTCGTTTCGCCGGTGAGAAGGCCGGCTTTCAGCAGGATGCGGCGAACACATTCATCCGGATCCTCCACACGGTGCAACAGACGTCTCACCGCAGCGATGCCGAGCTCCTCGGCCGGCACCTCGAGGGTCGTCCAGCGCAGCGGACTCAGCGATTGGCGGCTTGAAGGATGAAAGACCGCCACCGAGAGGTGCTCCGGAATCCGCAGCCCGGCACGGCGGGCGCATTCCGCCAGACATTCGGCCGATGCGACGTCAGGGCAAATCCAGGATCGCACCCCTCCAGCTGCAAGGCGCACCAGCCGGCCGATGACGGACTCTCCGGCGTCGCTGCCGGGGAGTTCCATGATGGTCTGCTTCGCATCCGGCGGCTGGAGGCCCGCAAAAGCCGCGCGAAGGCGGCGGTTGGAATGGTTGGCGAAGTAGCCGACGGCACCGGGACGCGTTTGCGCGAGGTGTGCAAGAAGGGTCTCCATTCCGGTCAGTGGATCGATGCCGGCGACATCGGCGTCTTGCACGTCGAATAGGAGCGAAACAACCGGCAGCGTTTCCTGAAGACCCCTCACAACGGCGTCCGGCCAGCTGTGAAGAAGGACGATTCCGTCGACTTTGCCTGCCCTCATCGCGGGCGGTTGGTGTTTCGGGCTCAGAATGCTTTCCGGCGCGTCGCCCGGCGTCTGGTGCGTGAGAATCGACACGTTCATCTCGATCGCTGCGCGGCTCATTCCTGCCATGGCGCCCGAGGGGATACTCTCCGAGTCCCCATGCGAAAGGGCCAGAAATGTCCGGGTGCGTCCGCTTTTCGATGTGCCGGCCCGCGCCGGACCCCGGTAACCCGCCCGGGTGGCTTCTGCGATCACCCGTGCCCGTGTCCGGGCATCCACTCCCTCCGCATTCCGCAACGCGCGGGAAACGGTCGAGATGGAGAGTCCGAGACGGGTGGAGATATCGGAAAGGTTCATCGAAGGGTTCGAAAATGGGGAGGATCGCAGCGGCGGTCTGCCATTAGGTCTCGCAAATATTGCATAGAATGTATAGCAATAAAAAGCAACGAAGAGAAAAAATATTGCACGTTTGTGAATGTTGGATTACCTGATGCCATTACATTGTCCATTCACCCTGAACGGTCGAATTGCCCCTTCCGATGTTTTCCCCCCGAAAAAACCATCCGCTCACACCGCCCGCATCCGGCTTTGTGCTCGTGTCGGTGTTGCTGATCATCGCCTTGGCGACGATTCTGGTGGTGGTGGCGAGCATGATGTCGCAGATCGAGCGTCGCGCGGCTGCCAACTCGGGAAAAATCGAGCAGGCCCGTCTCAATGCCCTTTTCGGTCTCGACGTGGCGATCGCTCAGTTGCAGCGGGAGGCGGGACCGGATCAGCGGATCACCGCCCGCGCGGAAATCCTTGATGACGATCCCTCGACGACCAACACGACCGGGGTCAACCAGCCGTATTGGACCGGAGTTTGGAAGACCGGAACGAACGGGCTCGATGTGGTTAATTCCGGAACGCCCCAGCGCCAGATCAGCCTCGGCAGCACGGCACCGACAGCAGCACAGAAGGTCTCCGGTGCTGCATGGCTTGTTTCGGGAACGAACGCTGCCTACAACCCGCTCACTTTTGCCGGAGTAACGAATGCTCCGAATGCCGACGCGGCCGTCCTGGCGAGGAACTACGGGACCAGCGCGACCAATATCATGGCCCCGCTCGTCCTCATACGCACGGACGCGTCGACGAACGGCGCATACGCCTACTGGGTCGGCGATGAGGGGATCAAGGCGCGGGTCAATCTCCCGGATCCCACCCTTGGGGTCTCACCTTCGACCGATCCCTCGCGGAGCCAGCTCCATTTCCTCGCCCCGCAGGCCACCGCCGGCCACAAGGGATTTCCGGCCTTCAACAACACCGACGTCCGGGCCGATACGAACCTTGCCAAGGTCACGACCGTCGCGTCCCTTGCGAAACTTTCCGGCACTTCAGGCTTCGGCGGAACCAACACCGCGGCGCTACTGTCGGATATCACCACCGTGAGCCGCGGCGTTCTGGCCGATGTCCGCCGGGGCGGTCTAAAAAAGGACCTCACGGCAGCCCTCGAGGACACGACGGCCTTTTCCTCGTTGATCAGCACCTTCGGGAATGGTGCCAATATGCTGTATCGGTCGGCGTCCTCTGCGGGACTCACCGTGCCGGCCGTCGACACCGGTGTGACGCCACCGACCGATGGGTTGCTCTGGTACAATCTCTTTTTCCACTACAATTCCTACAAAGCCTCAATGCCCGCCCCGACGGCGCTTTCGGGATCTCCGGCGACGCCCACTGGCAGCGGCGACCCGGCGTTGCTTCCTCAGGAGCGATCCTTCCGGGCTTACGCGGTCGGGACCAGCCCGACGTCCAAGCTCGGCAGCCTCTTGCCGACTCCGATTGCCTACCGTGTGGACATCGCCCTTTCCAGCTACCTCGACGGAGGCGTGTGGAAGCTGCGGCTTCACTATTATCCCCAGTTGGTACTGTGGAATCCCTACAGCGTCCGGCTTAGTTTTCCGGCCTACCAGTTCCGGCGGGATGTGGGTGCCTTCGCGACGGCGGGCACGCCGACCACACTCACGCTCAATATTGCGGGGACCGCCTTGCCTCCGGTCACGCTGAATCCGATAACGCCCTCGGGAAGACTCCAACTGCAAACAATGGTGGGGGATTGCGCCACGCTGGAGCCGGGGGAGACCCGCGTCTTCGCACTCGATGCCGATGTCCCAAAAACGTCTGTCTCTGCGGCGATCACGTTCTCCGATCTGGTGAGCAATCCAAACATGTCGGCGGACTTCTCCCAGTATGCGGACGTTCCCGGCTTTGCGGGCGTGGCCAGCGGGACCAGCACGGTGAATGCGACGCTGAGCCAGCTCAAGCTCCGCTGCCAGAACGTCGACACGTTTGCCGTTCCTCCGAATCTCAAATGGCCCGCGAACGACGGCGCGTCCACCGCGGCCCGTTACCTCGGCAGCGGGGGCTGGGACCTCGCAGCAGCGGCGTCGGCGTGGCCGTCGGGCCTCCAGATCCAGCAGATGAATGCCTCGCCGCGCCGGATCATTGGCTTCTACGTGCGACAGAAGGGACTGCGCAACTCGTCGGGGACGAACATCTACAGCAACGCCGGAAACGCGGTGCCGATCTTCATGGGAAACTCCGCAACGGTGACGCCGGTCGATGATGTGTTTTCCTACGCCTGGCAGGAGGTCTATCTCAGCCCGCTGGGGACGATTTACCAGAACGGTCAAACCGACGTGCAGATCGTTCCCTCCGGATCGCGGTGGGAGACCTCTTTTGGTGCGGAGAGTGCCGGCGCCGGGGCGCCGGGCGATCGTCGCGTGATCCGGGACGTCCCGACGCAACCTCTCGTTTCTCTGGGGCAGTTCATGCACATGCCGGCGATCAATTTCCGCTCGATCGGAGTCTATGAGGTGCTCGGGATGGGATCACTCTTCGTTGGCGGATCCTGCGCCTCGCCGGTGATCGATACGGACAAAAATGCGAGGTCGATCGCGCTGGGCACCGCGGCCGGGGGCGTGCCGAACACGAAGCTTTTTCTCGATGACAGTTTCCTCGCCAACGAGGCGCTCTTCGACCGCTTTTTCTTCTCGACCGTTCCGCCGCAGAACCTGAACGCACCGGGCACGACGTATCCTGCGACATGGACCGCTTTCAATGCCGCCAATTCCGCGACAACGCTCTCAGACCCCACTAAGCCCCTCCTCAACGCAAGGATCAAGCCCTACTACAAGGACGGCAAGGCTCCCAGAATGGCTGATCTCCGCGACGTCAACAAAGCGGCCGCGAACCTTATGCTCGATGGAGCGTTTAATATCAACTCGACCTCCGTCGCCGCATGGAAGGCTTACCTCGGCGGCCTCTCCGGCAATGATCTCCGGCAGTGGGATGCGACCCAGGTCTCGGCCGTGGTCCTCAACAGCGACTCGGGAACTCCCGTTTCCCGCTTCTGGTCGGGCTCCGGCCGCGTGGCAAAGAACCAGCCATGGTCCGGCGTGCGCGTGCTTTCCGATAATGAGCTGACCGAGCTCG
The DNA here is from genome assembly GCA_964607615.1 of uncultured Chthoniobacterales bacterium. Taxonomy (GTDB): domain Bacteria; phylum Verrucomicrobiota; class Verrucomicrobiia; order Chthoniobacterales; family Terrimicrobiaceae; genus CAZSMN01. The sequence goes on from CAZSMN010000164.1 coordinate 8,089, forward strand.
CGACCCGCATCGTCGAGCAGGTCAAAACGAGAGGGCCGTTCCTTTCGATGGCGGATTTCCTCAACCGCCGCCTCGGCCCGGCCAGCGCGCTGACACGGTGCGGAACGCTTCAGGCAGCGATCGATACCATGAGCCCCGATATCAATGCTGCGGCCAAGGCGGCCGGCATGGCGGTCAATGCCTCCGCGGCGCCAGAGGCGGGCAAAGTCCCCGATCTCATTGCCACGAACATGCGGGATGCCAATGGCAATGCCTGGACCACCGCGCTCGGGATGCCCGGCTACCTCATG
>CAZSMN010000165.1:0-8362 GCA_964607615.1 uncultured Chthoniobacterales bacterium
CGCCGGCATCGTGACCGAGCGTGTCGTTCACCACCTTGAAGTTATCCAGATCGATGTAGAGCAGAGCGCCCGGCCGGCCCGACTGCGCGAGGCTTACAGCATCGCCCACTGCAGCCGGAAGACGGCGGCGGTTGAAGAGCTTCGTCAACGGATCGTGATCGGCGAGGAATTCCAGATCCTGCTCGAGCCGGCGGCGCTCGGAGATATCCATCACCGCCGCCTCCGCCACCGCGAGCCGGACATCCAGAAGTCCCGGATGATAGGGCTTGGCGATGTAGTCGTCGGCGCCGGCGTCGAGAATTTCCTTGAGATCGTCCGGACGGTTGTTGCCCGTGCCGACAAGGACGTAAAAAAAACGGCCGTAGGGATGGCTGCGCAGCAGGCGGCTCAGATCCAGACCGCTCATTCCCGGGAGCTGGATATCGAGGACAATCAGCGGGAAGAAGCGCTCCCGCAAAAGTTCCTGCGCAGCCTCGGCAGAGTCGCAGCCATGGACCTCATGCCCGCGTGCGCGGATCATGCGTTCGAGGAGGAGGCGGGTCGGACGGTCGTCCTCGACCACGAGAACCGGCATCGATTCTCCGCTTGTATCCGAAGGGGGGGCAAGCTCGATGGGTTCCGCTTCCGCTTCGGTATTCATCAGGCGGCCATGATCTTTCGCCGGCCGCCAAATTGCAAGAGCTCACACAGCCGGCACGGAGGCCGGGAGCTGGTTTCCCCTGTCTCCGTCAAACAAAAAACCCGCAAGCCTTCCGGCATTGCGGGTTTTTGTGAAAGGAGAAACTCTCCCTTGAGAGAGGGTTAGAGAGAGGCTTTGAAGGCCTTGCCGGGCGAAAACTTCACGACTTTCGAGGCCTTGATTTTGATCTTCTCACCGGTCTTCGGGTTCACTCCGGTGCGGGCCTTGCGGGTGCCGGATTTGAAGGTGCCGAAGCCGATCAACTGAACGGTCTTGGTCTTCTTGATGCCGAGTTTGATGCCGTCCACGACAGCGTTAACAGCGCGTTCGGCGTCCGCCTTGCTGCTGCCGAGTGTTTTCTGGACCGATGCGACGAGTTGTACTTTGTTCATGAGGATAGGAATTGGGAATTAAGATTGAGAATCTTGCGTGGAGGCATCCCAGAAAGCGCAGCGCCTGTCAAGGAGCGAGAGGAGATTTTTTGCTATCCCGACGTATCCTCGACAGCCGGCTCATCAGACGCATCCTCTTCCTCCGCCGGAGCATCGCCCGAAGGTTTTGCCGCTGCAGGAAAATAGACCTGCTTGAAAACCTTCCCGATCAGGGGCGCGGCATGCGAACCGCCGTGCACGCTGTTATCGTTGGGCTCGCCTTCATAGACGGCCGCGAAAGCGTATTTGGGAGCATCGGCCGGAAGGAATCCGGTGAACCAGGCCGCCGTGCGCTGGCGCTCTGTCGGCCCCCATTGAGCGGTGCCGGTTTTGCCAGCCACGTCGATCCCCTTCACCTTGGCCCGGTGCGCAGTTCCCTGCCCGTCGGACGTTACCGCGACCAGAGCTTTGCGGAGAACCTGATCAATCTCGGGCGACACCGGAATCTCGTCGCGGACGCGATCGGGATAGGCGGCGACGACCTTGTTGCCAATCGTCTGCACCTGCTTGACAAGGCGCGTCTGGTGGAAGCGTCCGCTACTGGCAAGAACACCCATCGCCTGCGCCATCTGGAGCGGACTGATGAGGATATCGCCCTGTCCAATCGACATGTTCGCCACGTCGCCGTTTTTGATGCGACGCTTGTGCACGCGGAGCATGTAGTCATCCGTCGGAATATTGCCGGCGGATTCGGAACGGACCGGAATGCCGGTCCGCCGGCCCAGGCCGAGACGCTGGCTGTAATCGATAATAGGATCAGCGCCGATCTTGATGCCGACCTGGTAGAACCACGTGTTGCAGGACTGGGTGAGCGCCTCCTTGAAATTCAGGTTGCCGGCACCGACTTTTTTCCAGTTGCGGAACGTGTGGTTGCCGACGCTGAAAGCGGGCGGACAGTTGAACTCATCCTTCGGCTTCACCTTGCCCGTCTCGAGCGCGGCGAAGCCGACGAATGTTTTGAAGGTGGAGCCCGGGGGGTAAGCCGAGCGGAAGGCACGCGGCACCAGGGGGTCGGAAGGATCCTTGGAATACGCATCAAAGACCGCTGGCCGGACAATCGGAACGAAATCGTTCGGGTTGAATCCCGGATGCGACGACATCGCGAGAATCTCGCCGGTATTCGGATCGATGACGACGATGGCTCCGCGCTTGGTCTCCTTGGCGAGCACATCTTCACAGATGCGCTGGAGGTTCTCATCCAGCGTGGTGATCACGTTGTAACCGGGCACCGGCGCACGGGCGATGCGCTCCGACATTTTTTTTCCGGAGGCATCAAAGGTGATGTGGAGCACGCCGGGCTGCCCGCGGAGCTCGCTGTCGAAAATTTCCTCCAAGCCTTCGCGGCCCTGGCTCTCCGGAAAGATGAGGTCGTTGTTCTCGATCGGGCGCGTCGAGAGAGGGGCTTCGCGGCCGGTGTAGCCGATGATATGCGAAGCGAGGGTGCCGTTGGGGTAGAAACGGACGTAGGCCTGGCGGAGGAGCAGGTCGCCACTGAGTCCGCGCTGAAGCACGGCCAACTCCGTGGGCAAAAGGTCTTCGACGATGTCGAGCGGAAGCACGCCGCGGTTTTTGTAATGCGTGAGAATCGCGGCGTCGGAAAGGTTGATCTCCCTCTTGAGCAGACCGCTGGCCAGCGTCATCTGCTGGCGGGCAAAGGAAAGAACCCGCGCATCATTCCAATCCAGCGGCGTCGGAAAGCTGATGGCAAGGTTATAGCTCAGGCGGGATTGCGCGAGAGGCTTGCCGTTGCGATCAGTGATCTGGCCGCGGGGTGCGGGGATCGCCAGCGTGAACGTGCGCGCCTGCTTCTGGGTCTCCCATGTCGGCTTGGGATTCTCGACCGAGCCCGTGTTATCGATGGGAACGTCCTGGGCTGCGAGACTTAAGGAACCCGCAAGGAGCAGGATCGCTGAGCGGAGGGTCATGTTGTCAGTTGCTGACGGCCGTCATCCGACAGAGGATGACGAAAGAAACGACCGGCGGGAGGATGGCTGCCTCGCATAGATTCGAACTATGACAAAATGATCCAGAATCATTTGTGCTACCGTTACACCACGAGGCAATTTCCCTTACAGGAGCCAAACACAATGCCTTGTGAGAGGCTCCGTGGCAAAGGAAAAATCATCCGCCGGAGCGGCGACTACTTGCTGCAGCCGGTCGATGCCGGTGCGCAGGAGGTCGAGCACTTGCTCTTGCTGGCGCAGCCGGTGAAGCCGGTGAGAGCAAGGGCGAGAAAGGAGACGATGGTGAGTGTGGTTTTCATACGCGCTGAAGAATGCGCCAATATTTCTGTTTGCGCAAGTGGCGGGAACCGGCTTCCTTCTCGGACGCGCTGCCATGGCCCGTCTTGACGCCCCCACCCTTACCTCCCTTTACGCCGGAGCCGCCGAGCGCTTCGGTGATCTCCCGGCGTTTGCGCGGAAAGACGCGAGTGGAAAATTTCTTCCCGTCTCCTTCCGCGAGCTTTATGAGACCGGCCTCGACCTCGCAACGGGCCTCTGCGCCCTTGGTGTGCAGCCGAGGGATCATGTCGGCATCATCTCCGACAACCGTCTGGAGTGGATCATCTGCGATTACGGCATCCTCCTTTCCGGCGCGGCCGACGTTCCACGCGGGACCGACATCACGGATGGCGAGATGTCCTACATTCTCACCCATGCGGATGCCCGGGTCGTCTTTGTTGAGAACCTGACGACACTGGAGAAGCTCGACCGCTGCCGCCTGAAGCACGTGGAGAAGGTGATCGTGATGTCCTCGGGCGGGCAGCCGCACAAGGGGGTTCTCCGTCTGGAGGACGTCATTGCCGACGGTGCCCGCAGGCGTGCCGCCGGAGACGACACCGCCCTCCGCCGCGCCGCGGCCGTGCAGCCCGACGATCTCTTCACGATCATCTATACCTCCGGGACCACCGGAACACCGAAGGGCGTCCAGCTCACGCACGCGAACATGTGCTCGCAGGTCGCGAACCTCCCCTTCGACCTCGAACCCGGAGACCGGGCGCTGTCGATTCTGCCGGTCTGGCACAGCTACGAACGCGTCTTTGAGATGGTGGCCATCAGCATGGGGGCCTGCACCCACTACACGAGCCTGAGGGCGATCGGAGAGGATCTGAAAGTGGTGAAGCCGACGATCATGGCTTCGGCGCCGCGGCTCTGGGAGGCTCTTTACCAGAAGATTCTCGCCAACGTGACCGCGGCTCCTCCGCTTCGCCGGTCTCTCTTTCACGCGGCTTATGCCTGCGCACAGAGGGTGCGCCGGGCCGAGCGTTTTTTTCTGCGGCAGGAACTGGATACGGTGGGACACGGGCTTGGGGCGGCTTTGCCACGCGCTCTGCGGCATGCGGCGGCCTGGCTGGTTTGCATGGTTCCGCACCAGATTCTCGACCGCGTGGTGCTCGCCAAATTGCGCGGCGTGGTGGGCGGTGAATTCCGGGGAACGATCTCGGGAGGCGGCGCGCTCCAGCCTCACGTCGATGAGTTTTTCAACTTTATCGGCATTCCGGTTCTGGAAGGCTACGGCATGACGGAGACATCCCCGGTGCTGGCGGTTCGCACGTGGTCACATTTGGTGATCGGAACGGTCGGCAAGCCATTTCCCGGCACACACATCCGGATCGTCGATCTGACTACCGGCAAGGTTCTCTTCCCGGACAAACGCCGCCGCGGGAACGGTCGCGGGCTTCGCGGCGAGATCCATGTCAAAGGCCCGCAGGTGATGAAGGGTTATTACAAGGACCCCGAGGGAACCGCGCGGGTGCTCAAGGATGGCTGGATGAATACCGGGGACATCGGCATGGTCACATTCAACGATTCGCTGAAAATCCTGGGTCGCTCGAAGGAAACAATCGTTCTTCTCAGCGGCGAAAACGTTGAGCCGGTTCCGATTGAAGGCCGGCTGACAAGCTCGCCCCTGATCGCCCAGTGCATGGTTGTCGGGCAGGATCAGAAGGCTCTGGGAGCCCTCATCGTCCCCGCGCTGGAAGGCTTCCGCGCCGCGGGCCTCGTGGTAGCGGACATGGAGGAACTTCTCTCACGCGAGGACGCCCACCGCCTCATGGACTCCGAGATCCGGCGGCTGATCTGCGGAGAAAGCGGCTTCAAGCCCTTTGAGCGGATCTCCTGCTGGCGCTTTATCCCCAAGGCCTTCGAGGTGGGCGATGAGCTTACGAACACCTTCAAGCTCAAGCGCCACGTGATTACGGAGCGCTACCAGGGTCCGCTGCGGGAGATGTTTCCGGCGTCGCAGGGGTAGAAAGACCCTTACGGATCTCAGCCACCCATGCGGCAAAGTCCGGGTGCGTGGGGTTGGCACGGACGAGTCCGACCATTTCGTTGAGAGCGCGGTTCGGCTGCCCGAGTAGGGCCATGTCTTTTGCGCGCTGGAAGATCAGACGCGGGCGGTTGACCGAGTTGAACTGCTCGATCTGGTGCGCGGAGCGATCCTGAGTAACACGGTCGGCCTCGTATTTCAGTTGAAGCTCCCACGTTTGCAGAAGCGCAGGATCTTTCGCCTCGCGAAGGGCCGGCCGGATGTTTTTTTCCAGGATGCCGTTAACATTGCCCGGTGATGCCTCCCATGATTTGTCTTCAGGGAGGAAGGGAGCGATGCCGAGATACTGGGCGATCACGGATTGCCCGACCGGACGGGAGAGCAGGTTGCGGACATCATCGGGCTTTGCACTCCGGACCGAGTCGGTGGCAGCGATCAGTTCGTCGAGGTAGGCAAGGCTGGGTGCGACAAATTCCAGCGGCTTCTCGGAGCCTCTCCTCAACATTGAGAGCGCGGCGTATTTGAGGTAGAGAGTGAGCGCCAGCTGAGCCTCCCGTGAGCGCAAGGCATCCCCGTTGGTTTTCTTCCAATTGATGAAGTCCTCGACCTTGTTCTGCTTTCCCTGGAAATTCACGGCCTCAACGGCATCGATGTAGAGAATCGAGGCATTGGTGCCGGAAGAGGAGGCCTTTTGCACGCGGGCAAGGATGGCGTTTCGGGCGCTGTTTTTGGTCTCATCGCGCTTTTTCTCGATCATCTCCAATTCCCGGAGAAGCGCGTCGGGATTCGGAGGCGCGAGATCGGTCTGGGCGAGGGCGGCGCTGGAGATGCCGAGCAGGAGCAGGTATCGCAGGGGGAGCATAACCCGGGAATCTTCCGCCGCCGGAGCACTTCCGTCAACCATATGCGCATTGCACAGAGAGCGTGCTTATCGCAGATTTGACGGGATGGATTATCTCGAACGGGCCCGGAAAGTGATCGGCATCGAACTGAAGGAATCCGAGGCGGTTGCCGCCCGGCTGGATGAACAGTTCATCAAGGCCGTCGACCTCCTCAAAGCCGCAGCGGAACGGCGTTCGAAGGTGGTGGTCGTCGGCGTTGGCAAATCCGGACACATCGGGGAAAAGATCGCTGCGACGCTCACGAGCACCGGCTGCCCGGCCGTCGTCCTGAATTCGTTGAATGCGCTGCACGGCGACCTCGGCGTCGTCTCGGAGGGCGATGTCGTGGTGGCTCTGAGCTACAGCGGGGAAACGGCCGAGCTCATTGCCATTCTTCCGGCTCTTGTCCGCCTGGGGCTCCCGATCATCGCCATCACCGGCGGGAGGGAATCCACACTCGCAAAATCCTCCGACGCCGTACTCGACGTCGCGGTCTCGCAGGAGGCCTGCCCGCTGAATCTCGCGCCGACTTCCAGTACAACCGCCATGCTGGTCGTCGGGGACGCCCTGGCCATGACGCTGCTGGAGGCACGGGGCTTCCGGAGGGAAGACTTCGCAAAATACCATCCCGGCGGCCAGCTCGGCCGCGCGCTTCTCCTCCGCGTCAGCGACATCATGCGCACAGGCGAATCGTTCGCTCTTCTGAAGGCAGACGCCACCGTGATGGATGCCATTCGCTCGATGACGGCCTGCCGGTGCGGCGCAGCGGTCGTGGTGGAAAATTCCGGAGCGATTGCCGGCATCTTCACCCATGGCGATTTCGCACGCCACTTCCCCGACCATCCGAACCTTGCCGGCGAACCGGTTGCCCGCTTCATGACGCGCGATCCGATCACGATCGCCTCCGACAAACTTGCCGCCGAGGCTCTGAAGATTCTCGAGCACCACCGGATCGACGACCTCGTCGTGATCGATTCTGAGCGCAGGCCCCTCGGGCTCATCGACTCGCAGGATTTGTCGCGTCTCAAAGTGGTCTGATGCTCCTTGCTTTTCACAAGCCCTTCGGCGTCCTGTCGTCCTTCAAACCGGACGGAAGTGCCCACCGAACGCTGGCGGAGTTTCATTTCCCGAAACATGTCTATCCGATTGGCCGGTTGGATGCCGATTCGGAGGGGCTGCTGCTGCTCAGCGACGAGCCTTCGTGGACATCACGTCTTCTCGAGCCCGGGCGGCATGTGGAAAAAACCTACTGGGCGCTCGTCGAACGTCTCCCCTCCCCCGGGGCATTCGAGAAGCTTCGCAGCGGCGTCTTGCTCGACGGCAAACTGACGTTGCCCGCCGGAGCCTCGCTTATCGATCCGCAGCCGCTGCTGCCGGACCGGGTCCCGCCTGTAAGAGTCAGAAAAACGGTTCAGGATTTCTGGATCGAACTGAAACTCGTCGAGGGCCGCAACCGCCAGGTCCGCCGGATGACAGCCGCGGTGGGGCATCCAACGGTTCGACTCCTCCGCGTGGGAGTCGGCAAGCTCCTGATCGGCGATCTACCGCCCGGAAGGTGGCGGAAGATCGCGGGCAGCGAAGTGCTCTGAGATCCAGAGCGGCTGTTAGCTGAACGAAAGCTTGGTAACGCCTGCTGCCGAAGCGGCATTCAGCACATCCATCACGCGATCATGCTTGGTCATAGGATCAGGCCGGATGATGACCGGGTCTTTGCCGCCGAATTTGTCGACTGTCTCCTTGAGCCACGCGCGGAGCTCCGGGAGCTCCTTGCTGGTCGGCGTATCATAGACGCGGTTGTTCATCTGCACTTTTCCATCCGGAAAAATGTCGATGATGATCGGAGTGGTCGGCACACCACCTGCGGCATCGGCCGAGCGGCCGCTGGGCAGGTTGATGTTCAGTTCTTTCTCGACGATCTGCGAGCCAGCCGAGGCCATGAAGAAGAGGAGCAGGACGAAAACAACATCGACCATCGGCGCGATCTGGAAGCCAACGTCGCCGTCTTCGGATACACCACCGCCTGCCATGGCTAAGCTCTGCCTCCTTCAATCATTGTTTGCGAAGAGATCATGTGAGGGAATCTTTCAGGATGCTGCCGGAGG
>CAZSMN010000166.1:0-8344 GCA_964607615.1 uncultured Chthoniobacterales bacterium
CTGCGCGGGCTCCAGTCGTGGAAACACCTTTCCTTCGCCTCCTCGCTCTGCGGCGCCTGCACCGAGACGTGCCCGGTGAAGATTGACCTCCACCACCACCTTCTGCAAAACCGCCGCAACGCCATCGCCGGCAAACGCATCTGGTGGGAGAAGCCGATTTTTCAAGGCTTCGCGTGGTTCATGAACCAGCCCGCCCTCTACCGGCTCGCGGCACCGATGCTCCGTCTGGCCGATCCGGTGATCCATGCCATCCGGGGCAAGGCCTTCGATCCTGCGCGCCTCTGGACCGGCACCCGCGACCTCCCGCGCGCCCCGAAGCAATCCTTCAAAGAATACTGGAAAAACCGCCATGCCAGCCGATAGCCGCGACCTCATCCTGCGCCGCATCCGCGAAGCCCTCCAAGTCAAGGCTCCCGCGCGCCACCTCACCGGCAATCCGCAGGCCACTTCCCACCCACCGCAGGATTGGCTTCCGCCCGTCCCTCACGATCGCGAGGCCCTCATCGGTCTTTTCCTCAAAAACTCCTCGGATCTCAAAACCACGGTCCACCGCTGCGGCAATGCCGAAGCGGCAGTCGACACGCTCGGAAAAATCGCACGGGAAGAAGGTTGGAAATCCGTCGCCTCACACAACTTCGCCGCAGGCAATGCGGCCGTCGCGTCGCTCGGGCTTCCCGTCCTCCGCACCGACGAGACCTACACAGCCAACGACCTCGAAAAGTGCGATGCCGGCATCAGCGGATGCGACTGCCTCGTCGCTCAGACCGGCGGTATTCTCGTAACAGCCGCATCAGCCGGAGGCCGCGCTCTTTCCGTACTTCCACCTCATCACGTCGTCATCGCGACCGAATCCCAGTTCGTCGCCGACCTTGCCGAGGCCTTTGCTGTGGTCCGCAAGAAGCACAACGGCGTCCCGGCCTTCCTGTCGTTCATCACCGGCCCGAGCCGGACGGGCGACATCGAGCGTATTCTCGTGCTGGGAGCCCACGGCCCGAAGAAGCTTACGGTTCTGCTCGTCGCAGATTGATCCGGCGCCGCATTCATGACCGCCCTCTCCCTCCACAAGACCAAGATCGTCGCAACGATCGGCCCTGCCTCGAGCTCGCAGGCCGTTATGGAAAAGCTCCTCCTCGCGGGGGTTAATGTTTTCCGGCTGAATTTCTCCCACGCCGACTTCGGCACGCACGCGGAGAATATCCAGCGCATCCGCGCCGCTAGCGAGGCCACCGGCAAGCGCGTTGCTATCATGGCGGATCTTCCCGGCCCGAAGATGCGGGTCGGCGATATTCCCTCCGGACCGGTCGAGCTCTCCGCCGGGGACGATTTCTGCCTGACCTCCGACGAGGTTGCCGGCGACGCCTCGCGGGTTTCGATGAGCTTTGAACCACTCCCCAGAGTGGTGAAACCGGACGATACCCTTTTCCTGAATGACGGGATTATACAGCTCCGCGTTCGCGAGGTCATCGGCAACGACGTGCACTGCAAGATCGTCGTGGGTGGCACTCTGTCGTCGAAGAAAGGACTGAACCTCCCGGGAATTGATCTCGGCATCTCCGTCTTTACCGACCGCGATCGCGAATGCCTCGAGTTTGCCCTCGAACACGGCGTCGATGCCGTCAGCCAGTCGTTCGTCGAAACCGCGGCCGATATCCGTGCCGTGCGCACGGCCGCCGCACGCTTCGGGCGGATCCCTTTTATCATCGCCAAAATCGAGCGCCTCGGCGCCGTGGAGCATTTTGAGGAGATCCTCGCAGCAGCCGACGGCGTGATGATCGCCCGCGGCGATCTCGGGGTCGAGCTGCCCGTCGAGGACATCGCAGTCACCCAGAAGCGCCTCATCGCCATGGCAAACCGGATCGGAAAACCGGTCATCACCGCCACCCAGATGCTGGAGTCGATGACGCAAAGCCGCCTCCCGACCCGCGCCGAGGCCACCGATGTGGCCAACGCCATCCTCGATGGGACCGACTGCGTCATGCTCTCCGCCGAGTCGGCCGTCGGCAAATTTCCGGTTGATGCGGTCGCCATGCTGGGAAAGATCGCGGCCTCCGCCGAAGGCCACCGCTGCGACCTCCCCGGCCGCTGCGCCGGCTTCGCCACCCTCGAGTCCGGCAGCAACGACTCCCGTACCCTCCTCGCAGAGCGCGTTCTTTCGCTCATCCCGTGCGATTTTGTTCTCGTCCCGACGGTCAGCGGAAATTCCGCCCGCGCCATCTCCCGCGCCCGCTCCTCCGTTTGGATCCTTGCCGTCGGCAATGACGAGGAAACCCTGCAGGGACTGTGCTTCTCCTACGGCGTCGAGCCCGTCTTTCTCGCCGATGAGCCAGAAAACTGGAAAGACTTCGCCCGCGGCCTTGCAGACCGTTTCGGCCTGCCGTGCCGGCGCGTTATCCTCAGTGCCGGACCATCCTGCCGGCAGCCCGAGGCCAACCACCGCATCGAGCTGATGGAGCTCACCCCGCAGCTTTCCACTTTGGCCAGTCCCTGATGGGCCGGACTTGCTACCTCACCGGCCCGTGGCTACCAGTATTCCGATGATGCCCCGCCGAGCCACCTCCGCTTTTCTATCCGCAGGATACCTCATCCTGATCCCCCTCACGGCGCTTGCCCTCCTTTTCTCCGGCTGTGCCCAGAAAGAAAAACCGGCACAGGAAAATCCGTTTGTTTCTCCGGTCGAAAAGCCGCGCGAGCCGTTCTTCGTCTTCAAATGGATCAACTCGATCGGCAACATTTTTCCGAAGAAATCGAAACCGCCCACGGCCACCCCGCCACAATGGGCCGGCACGATCCGGATGGTGAATGCCTCCGAGCGCTTCGTGCTTATCGAATCCGCAAATCTCACCTCCGCCATCCCCGGAGAAACCTACGTCGCCGTCTCCAGCACCTCCGAGACCGCGACGCTCCGGATGACCAACCTCAAGAACCCTCCTTTTCTCATCGCCGATATCCTCAGCGGCACGCCGGCCGAGGGGGAACGCATCTATCTGCCAAGGAATTCCTCACAAACGCCTCCCGCTCCTTCGCCGTCCCCCACACCGAAGCAGCGTCCCCAAGCACCTGCCCCCTCCCCATCGCCCGCCACCACCCGGCCTCCCCAGGCGGAGCCTTCCCCCACCCCCGTCCGCGTGCAGGTTCAAATGCCCTCCGCACCGGCAGCAGAGACGCCACCGGCTGCCAAGCCCACACCGAAGCCCAAGCCCACTCCCGCACCGGCCGGCAAACCCCGTCCGCCCCGCGCAATCCAATCCCAGCGTTGACTTGCCCGCCCAAGATAGTTAACGACATTAAGTAATGACCGGCACCTGCAGCGGACTGAACCGCTCCGAAATCGAACGCCTCGCGGACATCATCATGGTGATGCAGCGGTGCTTCGTCCTCCGCCTGTCGGAGGAGCTTGGCCACGGGCAGGTCTCGTTCGCGCAGTTTTTTCTCCTCGGCCACATCGCCCAGACGGGAGCTGTCTCGATGAGCGCCATTGCCGAGAAGATGAACCACACCACCGCCGCCGCGACGGGTCTGGTCGATCGCCTGGAAAACCTCGGCTATGTCGGACGCACCCACGATCTCGACGACCGCCGCAAGGTTCTCGTCCAGATCACCCGCAAGGGCGAGAACCTCGTCAACCGGATCCGGCAGGACATTGTCGGCAAGCTGACCGGTCTCACCGGCCTTCTTACCCCCGAAGAGCAAATCACCTGGCTGCAGATCTACGAAAAAATTCACCAACACATCACATGTCCCGACAAAGCCTGAAATCTCCGACGGTTCTTTCCGGTAGCCGCTCCGCCCGCCGACAGGTGAGTTGGTTGGCGCTCCTCCTTCTCGCAGTGGCCCCTGCCGCATGGTCCCAATCCCCGGCCCCGTCGCCCGGCCCAGCCGCTCTTCCGGTTTTCACCCCCATCCCGACCCCGTCGCCCCTGCCGACGGTCGCTCCCTTTGTCCTGCCGAGCCCCGCGCCGACGCCGGCTCTCTCCCCGGTCGCCTCACCGACACCGGCCGCTTCACCCTCAGCGACCCCTCTTCCCGACGGCACCATGCCCCTTGCGCTGCCGGCCATGCCCACACCGGTTCCGCTCCCTGACGCCCAGACGCTTTCCGAGGAACTGAACCTGCCCACTCCTCAGCAGACAGCAGAACCGCTCAAACCGGGTGCCGAAACCAACAAGCTCAAGGAGAGCGAGGAGCTCGCCATGAAGCAGAAAATGGCACAGGCCGATTTCATCAAGGCGCTCGATCAGCTCATCGCCCGCAAACGCAACCCGAGCGTCCCGGACCTCACTCTCGATGAAGCCGTTCGCACCGCCCTCCGGCAGAACCCCGACGTCCTCAATGCCGCCCAGCAGATCCGCCTGACTCAGGGACAGTTCATCACCGTCCGCGCCCAGGCGATCCCCCAGCTCAACCTCACGTCGGCCTACAACCAACAGGGCATGGAGCTCGCCTCCAACGGACGCAGCGGCCCTTCAACAATCACCATCCCCACGCCCACCGGCCCTCCGATCGTTCTCCAGTCAGGATCTCCGGACATCCAGAACAAGACGTGGAACATCCAGTTCGGAGCCTCGCAGCTGATCTACGACGGCGGCGCCGTTGTCTCCGGCATCCGTGCAGCCACTGCTGCGGAAAACAGCGCGTTCTTCACGCTCCGGGCCACGATCGACAACATCATCGCGCAGGTGAAGATCAACTTCTTCCAGGTTGTCCTCAACCGCGCTCTTATCGTTGCCCAGGAACAGTCGGTTGCGCTCTTGCAGCAGCAGCTCAAAGATCAGCAGAACCGTTTCGAAGCCGGCACCGTCCCGCGCTTCAACGTCCTTCAGGCCGAGGTCGCCCTCGCCAATGCCAAGCCTCCGCTCATTCAGGCCGAAAATGCTTACCGCATCTCGCTCTACCAGCTCGTCCGGCTCCTCGGAATGAACTACCCCAAGGGGAGCCCGAGCGAAGTGCCGTTCAATGTCACCGGTCAGCTCGCCTACACTCCCCGGAAAATCGATACCGACCAGTCGATCCGGGTAGCCATCGCGCGAAACCCCGCTCTCAAAGCACAGCGCCAGAACATTCTTTCCCAGGCCGCCAATGTGAACGTCCAGATGGCGGGATATCTCCCGACCGTGAACGCCAATGTCGGCTATCAGTTCACGAACAACCTGAACACGACCGACCTCTCATCGACGGTTGAAGACTGGTTCTTTGGAGCCACCGGTTCCTGGGCGATCTGGGACGGCCTCGCTACCGCCGGCCGCGTCAAGTCGGCACGCGCACAGCTCGAGCAGGCGGCCATCAGCTACGACAACTCCATCCGCCAGGTCATCCTCGACGTCCAGCAGGCCATCTCAAATCTCCAGCAGGCCCGTGAGACCATCGACAGCCAGACCGCGAGTGTCGTGCAGGCCGCCGAGGCCCTGCGCCTCGCGCAGGAGCGCCTCGACGCAGGTGCCGGCACGCAGCTCGACGTCTTGAACGCACAGGTTCAACTGCTCCAGTCGCAGACCACCGTGCTCCAGGCCCGCTTTGACTACATCCAGGCCACCGCCCAGTACGATCAGGCCCTCTCGCTCGATACCAATTACGAGGAGAGTTTTGACGATCCGCTCACCCGCTCGCAGGCGAAGAAATTCAACAAGATCAACGCGCCCGGCCAACCCCAGGCGCCGCTCCCGCGTGCCATGCGCGCCAATGATCCCATCAAGCCGATCCTCGAAACGCCGAGCCCGACACCGAAGCCCAAGCGCAAGACCGGAATCAATAAATAAACGGACACCGCCCGGAAGCTCCCGCAAATCCGCTCAAACGCCCGTGAGTAAGCGGGACGCATTGAAGGCCGGCAGGTCGGCCTGACGGAACCTCTCAAGCGCCCTGTCGAGGTCATACGATACCCGCCGGTAGATCACGAGGCGCATCTCGGGATCGAAAAGCACATAGCACGCCCGGGGCTCATCATCGCGCGGTTGCCCGACACTGCCGACATTGATGGCATACCGCCCCTTGGCCGAAAGGTGAAAGGATTTTGCCGGAGCCGGCGTAACCCGGATGTCATTCGCATTCTGCTCCCAGATCACAGGAACGTGCGTGTGCCCATGGAAACTCACCGGCGTCCGTTGCACGCGAAAATGCTCCGCCGCTTCCTCGTAATCGTGAATGTAATGGTAGTCCGCCGGATCGCTCAGCGAGGCATGGGAGAAACTGACATCGGACCCGATCGCGCCGGTCAGCGGCAATCCCTCGAGCCATTTGCGCTGCGGCTCATCGAGTTGCGAATCGGCGATTTCGAGCGGACGCCTCACAACGGGCGACCACTGCCGGCTCTCCTCGGTTGATAACTGCTCCAAGAGGCTCTCGTGGTTGCCCCTCACCGTGATCCGGCAGCTCTCCATCACCTCCTGAACGCAGGCCGCAGGCGCAGGACCATAGCCCACAATGTCCCCGAGGCAGATCACCGCCCGGCACGGCCACTGCTTGATGTCGGCAAGGACCGCGTCCAGCGCATCGATGTTCCCGTGCACGTCGCTGAGGAAAGCGAGCAGGCCTTTGCGCGGGAGTTGTGGCATATCAGTCCTTTTTCCCTAGCAGCGCAGCAACCTCTTGAGGAGCCCAAACGCAGCTTTTTTACGCTTCCGGAGCCCTTCCGTGCTCCCGGAACGCAGGTCAAAATATTCAGCAGTTTTTCAGGCATAGGACAGCACGTGTCCTATCTGTCGTTTTATGTTCGGCGCGTTATGAACATGAAATCCATCCGCCGCGCCCTCTGGTCCACCAAACGCACGCCCACGCCACCGCCTGTGCAACTCGAGCTCAACCTGCCGGCCTCCCGGCTGTCGCGGAGCGAAGTGGGCCTCCTCGAAGACCTCCGCCGCCTCCGTGAGGAGCTGGCCCGCCAATAGGACGCCACCCGTCCCCTCTCAGGCCCTGCGGCTTGCGGCAAGTCGGGAGATCACACCCGCAAGGCGCACGTCTCTCGCCGTGATACCGCCGGCCTCGTGGGTCGTCAGACCGATCCTTACGCGGTTGTAGGAATTCCACAACTCCGGATGGTGGTTCGCGCGCTCGGCTTCCAAAGCGACCGCAGTCAGAAAGGAGAAGGCCTCGACAAACGTACCGAACGTGAAGGACGCCCGAAGGCTGTCCCCGTCACGATTCCACCCCGCAAGGCCTTCGAGGGCCGTTGCGATCTCCTCCGTCGTCAGCAGCATGGCGCTACATCGTCTGAACGGCCCTATCGCGCAAGGACAGGTTTTGATTGCAGCACGAGGCCGACAAGCCGGTTTGGGAAGCGCCGCGTCGCCGTGATCGCGTAGAAGGTCTCCATCAGATCCGGAATCCGGCACCTCTCGACCAGCAGGCGCTCCTTCAACTCGTCCCTCACGACAACCCTCGGCACGAGAGCCAGCGCATCGGTCTCGCGGGCAAGGAGGCGGAGCATCGGCATGTCGTCCGCCTCGGCGACCACCACCGGTCTCACGCCGGCCCGCTCAAGAATGGCATCAAATCCGACCCGGATGTTGCTATCCAGGCCCGGAAGCACAAGCGATACCCCCTCGAGGTCCCGGGGAAATTTCAAAGCCTTCCGCCCCTTCACCGGTTTGCTGACCAGACAGACCTCCTGCTCGTCAATAAGATGACTGTGCCACGGAGTTTCAGCATCCCGTGCGACCGGCTGATTGGATAGCACCAGATCCAGCTGGTGGGTCCGGAGCTGCGCGAGGAGCTCGCGGAGCGTGCCGGTCCGCACGACCAACTCCGCGAGATGCAACGCCGGCTTCAGGAGCGCGATCTGGAAATTCCGGGAAAGCGTCGCCACCGCTCCCACGCGGAGGATCTGTCTTGCTGCCGGACGGTGCCGGAGCACGTCCACCAACTCATCCCCGGCACGGAAGATCGTCGCAGCATACTCCATCGCCACGCGACCAGCCTCCGTCAGCACCAGCGATTTGCGGTCTCTCTCAAAAAGCGCCACGCCAAGACTCTCCTCAAGCTGCCGGATCTGGATGCTCACGGCGGACTGCGCCACCCGAAGCTGCGCCGCGGCCTTGGTCATGTTGCCGGTCCGGGCGACGACGTAAAAATAGCGCAGGTGGTGGTAGTTCATTCCGGACACCGTTCTGTTTTATAGATTGGTTTTTTACAATCCTTCTATTGGAAGAATTTTCAACCGCTCGGCATTGTTTCCCCCGAACCGCGCCTCCCGGGCGCACAACCTGAAAACACACCACCATGTCGAAACACACCGCAACCCTCATTCCCGGAGACGGGATCGGACCCGAAGTCGTTCACGCCACCCGCCGCATCCTTGACGCCACCGGCGTCGGCATCACGTGGGAGGAAGCCCATGCCGGAGAGAGCATCT
>CAZSMN010000167.1:0-8344 GCA_964607615.1 uncultured Chthoniobacterales bacterium
TGCGGAGACGATGGAGCCCGAGAGCCGGCGTGTCACCTTTGAGAGGATCGACCGGCTCAAGCACTGGATGAAGAGAGGTCAGGCCATGATGCCGTGGATCCTGCGGTTTCTGGTCAAATGACCCGAAGTTTCTAGGTCCTCAGCGTCGAGGAAGCTTTTTAACAGGCTTTGGAGGGAAAAATTCAAAAAAACTGCATGGTCCAGTGGAAAAATGCCGCTGATGACCAAAGGCGGCAGCTTGCTTGGAGCGCTCCAAAGCGCCGGCCGGTTCGTTTTTAGGATGAAGTTTCTCTTTCTGATGAAGCGCTTTGTTGCGGCCGCGAGGAAAGGGGTGCGGGCTATCGTGGAATCGACCGGCCTCCGCGACCGCTGGCTTTTACTCGCTGTTATCATCGGGATTGCTTCCGGAGCGCAAGGGATCGGGTGGGGACGCTACGATTGCCTCAATCTGGATCGGATGGCCTTCAAGAGCGTGATGTCGCCGAACCGTGGACCGCTCGAGCCGGCCACGTTTCGCAAGCCGCCTTTTTACACTTACCTGATGCTGGTCGGCGCCCGCTGGCCTGGAGAAGTGGTCGGTAGGAACCTGTTCTGGACAGGATTCGAGACGCGCAAAGAAGCGAGGCTAATGATCAGAGTGTTTCTAGCGCGGATGTGGAATCTCGTGATGTTCGCAGCGATCGTCGTGATGGTTTTCAATCTGGCCCGCCAGGCTTACGGGGCCGGGACGGCGAGGCTTTCCGCTCTTCTTCTTGCTTCGTCCGCGGGTTTCGTCCCCTACCAGGTCTATCTGACCACCGACCTGGTGGTTGTTTTCATGATGATAGCCGTGCTCGCTGTATCGGTCAGGCTGATGAAGAACCCGGGGATGAGGATCTCGGTTCTTGCCGGACTTCTGGCCGGCCTGTGCGCAGCTGTGAAATACAACGGTCTTGCCGTTGCGATCTGCCTGCCGCTAGCTCATCTGTTGGCGGGCGGAGGGAGGAACCCACTGCTTGCGAGCCTCAAACGACCGTCCGCGTGGGCTTGCGGGGCGGCGGTGCCTCTGGGATTCCTCATCGGAAACCCTTACGCGTTGCTGAACTTCCCGAAGTTCAAAGCGGATTTCCTCTATAACTACAGCACGACACCGGTATACGGAGGACAGGTTAAGGGTACTGGTTACGAGACGTTTCTCCGGAAGTTCTTCGAGATATTCGGGGAGCCGGGCACCTGGCTTCTGTGCGCGGGAGTGCTTGCGGGGTTGTGGGTGGTGGGGTTGGCTGTGCGGCAGCGGAAGGACATGACATGGAAGGTCTGGCTCCTGGCGCTTGCGGCGTTCGGCCTGTATTTCTGGAAGATCGGCTCATTTCCGCGGGTGGAGACTCGGTTTGTTCTTCCGGTCGCTCCAATGCTTCTTCTGCTTGCGGCGGCAGGATTTCCGATCTTCCTCAAAGGCCGTATCGTTTTTCTGCCGCTGGTCACTGGCATTCTTTGCTACAACGTGGCGTCGTCATGGACAACCGGAAGGCTCTTTCGCGAGGATCCCCGCATGCTTGCGCTGAAGTGGGCGGACGAGAACCTCACGGGCTCTGGCGTGGTGGAGTCAAGCAACTCCTGCCCCGCGTGGGAGTCGCTTCCCGGGCGGAAATTAAAGAGGACCAAGATCCCGACCGGCCTCGAACGGCGGCAGCATTTCGAAGAGATCTTTGCAGGCAATGCTGACGTGCTCGAAGGGTTGGAAGCTTTCGAAACGGGAGCCACGCTCGATTGGTTTACTCCTGCATCACGGTCCGCCCGCAATCCGGATTGGGTGGCCTGGTGCAGTATCGATGTCGAAGACATTGTCCGGCCCTACTACGACGGGCTTTTCGAGCCGGAATCCCCCTACGGAGTCGTTTTCGACGCCCGGAGTCCAGCGCAGCCCAGCTGGGCTTATCCCCGGCAGCCCGATTTTTTGATCAACCGCACAACGATTTGGAAGAAGAAGGATGCTTGAGAAACTGTCTCTCGACCTGCATGTGAGGGCAGGGCTCAGCCGAACTCGGGCGTTTCTCAGCCGACACGGGCTCTCTGACCGCTGGCTGCTTGCAGCAGTGGCTTGCGCTTTGCTGCTCGGCGCTCAAGGCTTCACGTGGGGTCGATACGATTGCCTCAACGTGGACGCCATGGCCTTTCGCACGATTTTTGCGAAGGACCGCCCGCCTGGGCATCCAGGTGCTTTCCTCAAGCCCCCGTTTTATACCTATGTTTGCCACTTTACGGCGCGGCTGCCGGCGATGGTTGCTACCGGTTCTCTCTTCTGGCTGGAAAAGAAAGAAAGGGGTGAAGTCTACTTCCGGCTGAGATTGCTTCTGGCCCGGGCCCTGAATTTCTCTCTTTTCGCAGCAGCTGTCGTGATGATGTTCGGAGTCGTCAGATCCTGGTTCGGCCTTTCAGCCGCCCGCGCTTCGGCACTGCTGTTTGCCACTTCTGCCACCTTTGTCTCCTACAAGATTTTTCTGACGACGGACATGGCGCTCGTCTTCATGATGTTATTGAGCTTTTGTGCGGCGGCACGGATTGTCCGGCATCCGGGTATGGGGATATCGATCGTCGCGGGTCTTCTTGCGGGGCTTTCTACCGCAACGAAATACAACGGCCTCGCTGTAGCGGTGGCACTGCCGCTAGCGCATTTGCTTGCAAGCAAGGGAAATCCTATTCTTGCGTGCCTTAAGCGTCCGTCTGCTTGGGCGTGCGGGCTCGCCGTTCCGCTTGGCTTTTTTATCGGCAATCCCTACGCGGTCTTCGATTGGCCGAAATTCAGCGCTGATTTCTTCTATAACTACGAGACGACGCCCGTGTACGGTGGGGTGGTTGACGGAAACGGCTACGAGCGTTTTTTCGCAGAGTTTTTTGAGATTTTCGGCCTGCCGGGGGGGCTCTTTCTTCTGATCGGTATTGCGTTTGGTATCCCGGCACAATCGATCCTCCGAAAAGGTGGGGAAGGGTGGAAGCTTTGGGTCCTTGCGGCTGCGGTCTTTGCCTTATACACGTGGAAGATCGGAGCGTTCCCACGGATTCAAACGCGCTTTGTTCTTCCAATGGCTCCGTTTGTTTTGCTTCTCGCGGCTGCGGGCTTCCCTTTGCTTTTCCGATGGCGGTGGCTTTCCGCTCCAGTCCTCGCTATGGTTATTGGCTACAACCTCGCGTGCTCATGGTGGATGGGTGAGCTTTTTCGACAGGATCCGCGGATGGTCCTGCTCGATGTCCTTGATCAGAAAATGGGCACTCAAGAGAAGGTCGAACTGAGTAAGTCGATTCCGAGGATCCAGATGGATGCATCCCGTGACATCAAGGTGATCAAGATGCCGGGTGCACTGGAGCGATCGGCGAAGTTTGACGAGATGTTCGGTGATGACGCAGAGATGCAGGGGTTCAAGGAACGATGGAGAAGCAAGGAGGGCCCGGAATGGTTCTCCTCAGCCAGAAGAAACGAACGCAACCCTGGTTGGATTATCTGGTGCTCTAATGACGTTGAGGGCATCGTTGAGCAGGAATATCTCGCCCTTTATCAGCCCGCTTCGGGCTTCGAAGTTGCCTTTGATGCCCGGAGTCCTGAGCGGCCGCCATGGGCTTATCCCAGATCTCCGGAGTTTATCCGGAACCGTACGACCCTTTGGCAGAAAGCGGGCTCGGCGATCCCACCCAATCCTTGATGAGAAATGAAGAACGCTAGAACTGTATCCGTTATCGTCCCGACGTACCGCGAGCGCGACAACATCCCGCTGGTCGTTGATCGTCTCGAGAAACTTCTCGGAGATTTCGACTGGGAGGCCATTTTTGTCGACGACGACTCGAACGATGGATCGCTCGAAGTGCTGCTCAGACTCGCCCGCACCAATCCCAAGGTGCGGTTCATCCGCCGCATCGGGCGACGCGGTCTGGCTTCAGCCTGCCTTGAGGGCATGGCCTCAAGCTCGGCCGAGCTCCTCGCAGTGATGGATGCCGACCTACAGCACGACGAGACCATTCTTCCGGCAATGCTCAAAGCCTTCGGCTACGACGCGCTTCTTGAGTTTGTCGTAGGCACGCGCTACGCAGGCGATGGGGGGGTGGGAAACTGGTCGAAGAGCCGGCAGTTCATCAGCCGGTTTGCAACCGGCATTGAAAAAGCGATTCTCCGAACGAACCTGTCCGATCCGATGAGCGGGTTCTTCGCGCTTCGCCGCACCGTGTTTGAGGAAACCGTCCGGAGAATGACCGGAAAGGGTTTCAAGATCCTCCTCGACCTCGTTCTCTCGGCCGGCCGGCCGCTTCGCATCAAGGAGTTCTCGTATGAGTTCCGGACGCGCCAGCATGGCGAGAGCAAGCTCGATGTGGTGGTCGGGCTGGAGTATCTCTACCTCCTTCTCGACAAAACCCTCGGCCGTTTCGTGCCGGTCCGGTTCCTGCTATACGTGCTGGCTGGCACGACGGGGCTGCTGCTGCATCTGGGGGTTCTGGCTATGGTATTCAGAGTTT
Source organism: uncultured Chthoniobacterales bacterium (assembly GCA_964607615.1). Classification (GTDB taxonomy): domain Bacteria; phylum Verrucomicrobiota; class Verrucomicrobiia; order Chthoniobacterales; family Terrimicrobiaceae; genus CAZSMN01. The sequence goes on from CAZSMN010000167.1 coordinate 4,483, forward strand.
TCGAGGCCCCGTTTCTCGTCTCACAAACCGTGGCGACTGTAGTGGCCATGATTTCAAACTTCCTGGTGAACAACGCAATTACGTTTCGCAGCAGCCGACTGAAAGGGCCGCTTCTTCCGCTAGGGCTTACTGCCTACATGGCCATCTGCGCCATCGGTGCAGTCGTGAATGTCCAAACCGCGGAATATTTGCATCAATCGACCGTAACCTGGTGGCTTGCCGGCGCCACAGGTGCCCTCATCGGGGCGGTCTGGAACTATGCCGTTTCCACTCAGATCGTCTGGACGTGGCTGCCACGAAGCCTCAAGTCCAGAAAGTAGATAGCTCTCTCAATTAATTCCCTCTCCGCTGCATGAGTAATTCCACAACCGTATCGTCCGCTGGCGAGAAATGGACGACCGTCATCACTTCACGCTCCAATCCGCTAGATATTCCGTGGAGAGAACTATGGGAGTATCGGGAGCTGATCTTTCGCTTCGTTCATCGAGATTTTGTATCTCGATATAAGCAAACGCTACTTGGGTCGTTTTGGTATGTGTTGCAGCCGCTTCTCACGAGCCTCATGTTCACTCTGGTGTTCAATAGGATTGCCCGGATTTCCACCGGCGACGTCCCGCCGATGTTGTTCTTCCTCGCTGGTACTGTTTGCTGGGGATACTTCAGCAGCTGTGTCACGAACACAGCATCGACCTTTAGTTCCAATAGCAGCCTCTTCGACAAAGTCTACTTCCCTAGACTCGTTGTTCCGATCTCCCAGTTGATCGTGAATCTCATTGGTTTCGGGATGCAAATGGTGATGTTTTTGGGATTTTTTGTGTGGTTTTGGTGGAATGGTGCTCAGATACGGATCGATTGGCGCGTTATCTCTCTGCCCGTGCTGCTCTTTCAAATGGCAGCCTTCGGCTTGGGGGTCGGATGCATTGTATCCGCTATCACGACGCGCTTTCGTGATTTGCAGGTAATGCTTGGATTTTTTATGCAGCTCTGGATGTATGGAAGCTGTGTTGCCTATCCTTTGGATGTTGTCCCCGAGAGTTGGAGGTGGGTGCTCGCTCTCAACCCTATGGTTCTGGTGATCGAGGGTTTTCGCTATTCATTCCTCGGCCAAGGAACCGTGTATCTATGGCAAATTCTCGCGAGCTCAGCTGTCAGTATCGTGGTGGTTGTCATCGGTCTGGTGCTGTTCAATAAAACGCAGAAGTCGTGCGTTGACGTTCTTTAACGTCGCAAAAGGTTTCATTCGCTTATGTCCGACGTGGTTATAGAAGTTGAGAATCTGGCCAAGAAATACAGGCTGGGCGTGATCAATCGGCGCATGCTTGTCGATCAGATCGAAAGTTGGTTTTACCGAAAAATCGGACGACCTGATCCCCATGCGTCGGTTTTTGAACAGGCCACGGATCGCATGCCTACGCCCTATGACTTTTGGGCTCTCAAAGACGTCAGTTTTCAAGTCGAACGGGGCGACGTTCTGGGCGTCATGGGCCGTAACGGCTCCGGAAAATCCACGCTACTGAAGATTCTTTCAAGAATCACGTCTCCTTCGGCAGGAAGCGTGAAGCTTCGCGGACGCGTGGCCAGTCTCCTTGAGGTGGGCACAGGTTTCAACTATGAGCTCACCGGAAGAGAGAATGTTTACCTGAACGGGAATATTCTCGGGTTAAAAAACCGGGAGATCGATCAGCGCTACGACCGGATTTTGGAGTTCGCCGAAATCGCCGATTTTATGGACACGCCCGTAAAGCGGTATTCCAGCGGAATGCGGGTCCGCTTGGCATTTGCCGTCGCGGCGCACCTTGAGCCGGAGATTTTGATCCTCGATGAGGTTCTGGCTGTCGGAGATGCCAAGTTCCAAGAAAAATGCTTGAACCGGATCGATGAGATTCGGGGTTCCGGGGTGACCATTCTATTTGTCAGCCATTCCGCACAAAGCGTTCTGCGCCTCTGCACAAAGGGCATTGTCCTCGATGACGGACGACTCACCATGCATGGCACCGCTTCGGAAGCCACTGCGGCCTATCTGGAATCCCTTCACCTCAAGGACCCCTCCCGCGCCTTGGCAGGCCATCCTGAAAGCCGCGTCGGGATTGTGGCGGGTCAGGTTGCCGAATTGGTTCTCCGCGAAAAAAAAGACGGACACCTGGTTTTCCATGTTCCCATTGAAACGCCGGACGGCATCCGAACCGTGGATGTCGGCTGGATTTCCGCCTCGCGAATGAAGTCGCTGAGAACCGAACCTACGTGGAACGCGTCTCCAGACCTTTGCGTGAGTATCATCTCGCTCAACAAGTCTCCGCAGAACGCCGAGGAGGAGATTGAACCGTTTCTCCGCTCCGGTGCCCGTGAGATCTGGCATGTCCACCATAACGGCGGAATCGTCCGTTATAAGAATCAGGGAGATTCCTACATCTTCGAATCCGTTCCGGACATCCTTTCAAGGATTTGATTGAGAGACGGCTGCTTGATGTTGACAGCTTGTGAGTAGAAGATCTGTGATAGATTGTTTTTCGGGAAGGACGCCGGCCCCGGCCGGCCGTCTATGTTCCGAGAGAACCGCCGCCTCCGCCGGGCATGGCTCACCTTTGCTTTTTGATGAACTTGTCGACCAAAAACTTTTCCCATTTGGTGTAGTTATCGGGAAACTTTCTCAGGAACTTTGGGAGCAACTGTATCTTTTCCTCTGGGATTGGAATCTGGTGCCAATAGATAGACTTGTTTCCGTCCAGAAAAACCGTGCCGTCGTAGCCAAAGAACATTGTCGTGAATACGCCGGTCTTTCTCAGTGTATCCAGGTCGTTGTCTGCAAGCTGAAACAACTCAAAGTACTTGGAATCGATCAGGAAAAGATTGCAGCTGGTCGTAGCCAGCAGTGCATAGCCCTTTTCGCGTGCAAGCTTCACGATCGAGCGAGGACTCGAGCCCTGGGAAACTCGCATGTCGCGCGGTTGAACGAACTCGACATGATTGGGGATTGTCGGGTTGTATTCGATGCAGACCAACTTGGGCCGATATTCCTTCAGGCTGTCAAACACCCAGTAATCGGCCCCATCGATGTCGATGGATATGAAGTCAAAATCTTTTGGAATGCGGGTCCTGCCGAGAATATTCTCCAGAGAATCCTCTCCATCAAAGTTAACAAACGTGCAAAAGGGGAAAATCGGAAATCCGCTTAAGTTTTCCGTGAGTTCCGCATACTTCTCAGGATTGGCTTCGACGAGAACAGCGCTGTATCCATGGTGCTTGACGAGGTTGCACGTGTTGGAAAGATAAACTCCATCCCATGCCCCAAATTCGACACACCATTTGTCGCGGGATGGCAGAATCGACAGGATCTTCTCAATCAAGGCATCTTCACCGTGTTGAGAATACTTATTGTAAAGTTCCACTCTCCCAAGCCGGCTGCTCATAGTCGACGGGTTGGAGGGTTGGGTCGCGTCAACATTTGACGGCGATTGAAAGCTTTTCTCTTCTTTGTTCATTCTGGCGCGGCATTCTAACCATTGAAGCCCCGGCGTCAATCCGTCCTTGAAATCGGGGGATTCGATCTCCCATTTCGTTTTCCGCCATTTACCCAGGTCGGTCGCCCGGATGCGCAGCCTTTAACGCTTTTATGCAGAAAATAGATAATAGTCTCTGTCGTTCGGAATGCCCGCTGTGCAGTGGGGCCAGAAGTGTGATGCTTGGGCCGCTTGAGTATGCTTCCGGACTGAAGTTCTCCACTGTGGGCATAGAAATCCAGCATACTCCCGAGCTTTGGATGTGCCGGGAATGCCACTCCAAGTACACCAACTTTGCGATTCCTGAGGAAATCGCAAAGTCATTATATGCCGAGTCCGCCGGCGAGTTGCGTTGGAGCGGGACC
>CAZSMN010000168.1:0-8297 GCA_964607615.1 uncultured Chthoniobacterales bacterium
CCAAGAACACGACGGACACGACGACCACGACGGACACGACGACCGATACCGTCAACCGTGGCGCGCGTACGACGTCCGTTTCGCAACCTGGTAAAACGACCACCGAGGCAGCGCACAGCATCGTCACAAACGAAGCGGCATCTAGCGACACCGTCAACCGCGGCGCCCGGACAACGACGGTCGCCCAGCCCAGTAAAACGACCACCGAATCCGCCGCTACCACCGTCGCCACAGTCACCGAGGACGGCGGCGGAGCACTTTCTTTCAGCATCCCAATCAAAGGCGGGCTCTTCTCCACCGGAGCGCCGGCCGTCTGCCCTGTCACACCGTAATCATCCAATGAAAACAAAAATCCTCACTCTTATCATGCTCGCCATCGGCGGGACGGTCATCGCGCAAGACATCGTCGGCGATCCGCCGAGGCGAAACCCAGTGCTCATTGGTGGCGTCGATGATGGAGGGAAGGTCCGCCGACTGGCAGTCGATGAGTTTGGAGCCTTGAGCATTTCCGGCTTTGCCGCAAGGCCGACAGCGACCTTTACGACGCCCGCCGGCAACGCCACCTACACCTCCGGCAACCTCGTAGCGAACAGCGCGAACTCCACGCTCGTCAGCCCGCTCACCTGGACCGTCGGCCGCGTCGCCGGAGGCACCGGCATGATCCGCCGCGTGCGCATAATCTCCAGCTCCACCTCCATCACCAACGCCTCCTACCGGCTCCACCTCTACCGCACCAGCCCCACCACCTCAGCCGGTGACAACGGCGCGTGGCTCACCAACCAAGTCGCCGCATACATGGGCTCGGTGGACGTGGTAATCAACACCGCCTTCACTGACGGCTCGCAGGGCATTGGCATCCCGAATGCCGGATCCGAGATCAACTTCATCCTCCCGCCCGGCCAATCCGCCATCTTCGGCCTCCTCGAAGCCCGAGCCGCACGCGCCCGAGTAGGCGCTGAGACCTTCACCACCGAACTCGAACTCCTCCAGAACTAAGGAAATGCCGAACGCTCTCCGCCGAGTCCTTCACCTCCTCGCCGCCGCCGCGCTCCTCCTCGCGCCGGCCGCGCCCGCTCCCGCCCAAGTCACCCCCGGCCAACGCGCCGCCGTTCTCAGCCAAAGCCTCGACGCCGACACCCGCGCCTGGCAGGCCGCCGTCATCGACAACGGCGGAAGCGTCTCGCAAAGCTGGGTCCGCAGCGTCGACCAATTCGTAAGAGGCTGCAAAGCCGATGGGATCTGGGACTCTTTGCTCGACGTCGGCCTCCTCTGCGGCGCAGATAATCTCAGCGGAGCCTTAGTAAAATTGAAGACTCCCTCTGGAGTCAGCCGGATCTTAGTCAACAACAACTTCGTCAGCGGCGACTATACGGCGACAGGAGCGGCGGCGGGGCTGCTGGGGAATGGGACGAGTAAGTATCTGAATATCGGCACAACGCCAGCGCAGGCAGGACCAAGCGACTCTGTTGCTTTTGGAGTTTATGGTTCGTCTCTAAATGCTGGTGCTGGTTCGCGCGGGCAGATTGGCGCTGGAGGATCAAGCTCAGTTGGGCTTGTCAGTATGGACTTCGCTGGAGCATCCAGCGCGGCTCGCGCATTGGCTCAAACAACATCATTTCCAGCCACTGCGGCAACAACCTTTACCTCTGGGTTCTTGGTTGGTTCCTCTACATCGAACACAGATATCCGCATTTTCTCAAACGGAGCACAATCTGGAGCAACATCAACGGGTAGCCGTGCCGGATCTATGTCGACTGTCTCGATGTTTGTTTTTGCGTATTCATCAAACGCCGTCCCGGTTGCATATGCAAGCTCAAGGCTCTCATTCTACTTCGCGGGAAGCGGCTTGTCCGCTAGCCAAGTCACCGCACTCAGCAACCGCGTGAACGCGCTCATGGCAACCATAGGCGCAAGCCAATACTAAGATGAACCTCTCCGACCTCTTAGCATCTCACCCTCCCAAGCCGGCCAGTTCTTACACTGCGGAAGAGCTCGCAACACTGCGCAGCCTCTGGCTCGTCATGCCGCAAGAGCTAAGCGACTATCTCGTTGCAGAGCATCAAGCGCACGGGAATCCGATTCACGTTCCGCAGCCGATCACGCTGACGGACGGCAGGAAGGCACTCTGCGCTGATTTGCTCACAGAGATTGCGCCGGGTGGGCTTTACTCGCTGGGCTTTGACCAGCTTGTGCCGGAGAGTTTCGAGATGGTGGACGTTCTCACGACCGCAGAGTTTCAACCTTTGCTTCCGCAGCCTGAGCCGATGGAATGAAGACGCTCGCCGCCATCCTTGTTCTCCTAGCAGGTTGCAGCGCGTTGCCTGACACAACGACGGGTGCGCGGAATGCGTGTTTGCCGGAAGCCGCGATGATGGCCGAGGCTTTGAATGCTAAGGGGATCACCGCGAAGGTTCTACTTCTCGAAACTCCTAAGTTTTCCCACGCGATCACTACCTACCTTTATCCGAGCGGATCAAACAAGCTCTGGGGCTGGGACTCCATGTGGAAGTCCATCCGCGTCCGTGCCTACACCGACGATGCTGAAGGTCAGGCGAGAGCTTGGCTCCGCAAGACCCACCCTGAGCAAACCTTAACAAGAGCAGCATTTCTATGAACATCATGAATCAATCAGGCGACGGAGGGCCGGTTGGCGTTCCGGAAGACGCCCCTCGCAATGGGAAAATGTATGGCCGAAAGAACGGGGAGTGGCGCCAGGCAGATGAAGACTTTGTTACGAAAAACGAAGACGGAGGATTTTCCGGAATCGTGCAGGTTCGTTCCGGCACTGCGACGGAGCTGAACGGCATCGCACTCCTCGCCGACGAGATCGCCGTCGAGGTGGACGCCGAAGGACAGCCTGTCGCACTCCGCGTGGGCGACGGACAAACCAACGGAGGCTTTGCTCTCGGAGGCGCAGGCGCGGGTCTCTCCGATTCAAGCGATTACATCATCGTGAGGCCGGGAGACAGTATCGCGGCCAAGTATGCAGAGGCAAAGCTGCTCACGCCGGGCGGAGCCGCGCTCTCGGCTACAAACAGAGCCGCGCTGATTATCATGCCAGGCAACTACCCAACGGCAACTACCACAACCTTTGACGCCAACTTCGTGGACGTCCTGGGCCTTGGCTCGTCCGAGAAAACCCCCGCAGTCATTATTCGTTGCGCAGCGAACCCTGCGGTTTCCGTCCCGGACACCGTGACAGACGCCAAGTTTCTGGGTATCTACACATACGACAGAATTTTTTCTGTCGCAGGGAAGGACTGGCCGAACCCCGATGCTCGCGTCTTCACCAACTGTCGGGGGCACATTAACAGCTTCGGCTCCGGACCGGGATCGTTCGCATCCTCCACATACATCAACTGCGTCGGCTACCTCAGAAGCTTTGGTGGCGATGGCGGAACAGCAATAGGGCGGTTCATTAACTGTGAAGGGGGGGAGGGTTCTTTCGGGGGACCGCGCAGCACCCCATCTTTTGTAGCAGGGACCACCAGCGGGTATGCCACTTTCTACCGATGTGCCGGTGGGACCAACAGCTTCGGCGGCGGTGGTGGAACTTGCCACGGAGACTTTACAGAGTGTGTCGGTGGCGACTACAGCTTCGGAGGGGGTGGGGGTAGTGCCAGCGGTAAATTTCTCCGGTGCCGTGGCCAGTGGGGATCTTTTGGCGGGGGTGGTGGGATCATGTCCGGGACTTGTCTTTACTGTGAGTCCTCCGGCGATTCATTCGGTGGCGACACCGGAACTTTGGATGGGACGATTCTGTTCTGCGTGATGGAAGGCAACCCACCCGGGACATTTGGCGGCGACGCGGCTATTGCGTTGTCAACCCGAGACAGAATCCCCGTATAACGTCATGCAAATCACGTTCGACGAATCCCGCACAATCAAGGCGCCTACCCTTGATGAGTTTCGCTTTGATGCGACTCTGTCAGAGTTCCCGGTCGTTATCTCAGAAACCGGCGCGTCTTTCGTCGACGAGCAAGACAGCACTTTCAAGAGAAGCACCGAGGCCGGGGTTCGTTACGACGCTCAAATTGTTACGCAGTGGGTTGCCGGACCTTCTCAAAACATTCAGTTTTCTTCGCTAACACCAGCATCGGCAAGCGTGGACGACTTAGGACGCATCACAGCGTTAGCGAACGCTCCAGCGAGCATTCTCTGCAAGGCTGGGACACTCGCCAGAGCTCTTAGCTATATGGCCCGCACGGAAGGCGGACAGACCATTGAGGTCTGGCAGGGCTACCGTGCAGGAAGCCTTGGATTGCATATGGAGGAGCAGATCGACGCGATGGTCTCGGCCGGCGGCTCCCTCTCACTGTTCTCGTCGGTCGGAGCGACAGTATCCGTCCGTAATCCGTCAAGCTGGATTGCCGACCTCGACTGGACAGGCGTTGCGATCCGTAACTCAACATCGGGCGGGATGCAGCGCGGTGCGACCGCGATTGCCTCTGACGCTGTGCTTATGGCCAAGCATTATCCAGTTTCGGTCGGGCACACGATCACCTGGGCGGCGGCGAATGGGGCGCACGTAGAACGCACATTGGCGGCCGTGCGAAACATAGGGGAGACAGACATCCAGATAGGCCGACTTTCAGAGGCTTTGCCGGACTCGATTGCTAAATACAAAATCATGCCGAATGGTTGGCATGGCACCTATTGGTTTTCGCACGCAGTTCCAGCCCGCGTTCCGGTTCTGGCTATAAACCAATACCGACAAGTGCTTCTTCGCGAACTTACGAATGTGTCGGCTAGTCACTTGCTGTCGCATGTAACATACCTTGCAAGCGAGGAACGGGCGCTATACGCAGGGGGCCTAGTTCCCGGTGATTCTGGACAACCACTTTTTGCGCTCGTAAACGGCGGTCTTGTGATCCTTGGGAGCAATGGCGGTTCCTTCACGGCGGAGTCACCGACCGGCCATATTTCTGCGATCAATGCTGCGCTTTCCGACATGGGCAGCGCGAACACTCTCCAGACCGCAGACCTCTCCGCATTCACCAACTTCGCATAGAGCCCAAACTATGAAAATTGCCGACATCGAAACACTCTTAGGATTCAAATTAGCCGTCATTGTGGCGGGATTCGTCGGCGGCGTGATCCAGTTGGCGCTCCATCCGAAGCTTTCCGTTCCAGGGGCGCTTTGCTCCGTCTTTGCAGGGGCCGCGTGCGCTGGCTACGTGACGCCGCTCTTCCACCACGTTTACACGCTGCCGGTGGCCGCAGAGAACTCCGTTGCCTTTTTCCTTGGTCTCCTCGGCATGCAGCTCACCGCCAAGGTCTATTCGTTTTTCTCCGGGCTCACCATCAACGACATCCTCGAACGTCTCGATCGCCTTCGTAAGCCATGAAGACAAAACCCAATATCTCACCGTGCCGGCGCCTTGTGCATGCCATTCTCGTTGCAGCCGGAACCATCATCACGATCCTTTTGTCCCAGCTTCTCAGCGGGTGCGTTGTTTCCGTTCCGCTGGGGGAAAACGGTTGCTTTGGAAGCATCCGCGGCGCCGTCGCCTACGTCCCTCCGGTTGATCTCTTCCAACCACCGCCAACCTTCCTTCCCGACAAATGAAGATCGCTCTCGTCATCAAAGCGGGCGGACTCCGGGGCGCTCTCGCGCTCTCGATCCTAACCCATCTGCAGAACCGCCTTGAGCGTCCGATCATCGATTGCGTGCATTTGGTCGGAGGCACGTCCACCGGAGGCATTATCACGATGCTTCTGCAGGCCGGCTACTCGCCCAGGGAGATTCTCGACCTCTACAACCGGCTGGCAGGAACGGTATTCCCCCGCCGTTGGTTCCCCAGCATGCGCATGGCGATGGGTCCGAAGCATGACATCCGCGTTCTCCGGCGGGAACTCGGCAAGCTCATGCCTGGGCGGATCTCCGATTGCCGCACGCCGATCCTCATCCCGACTGTAGAGGGCAGGACGCGCCGCGCCGTCCACATCACGCGAAACGACTTCTGGGCGGAGCTTCCGATGGCAGACGCCGCAACGGCAACGTCGGCCGCGCAGGGCTATTTCCGCCGGCACCGGGTCGAATACGGCGGGTTCCAGAGCGAGTTTATGGATGGCGGGAACTTCTCCGGCAACGCGGCCGATGACGTCCGGAGCGAAATGCTCAACCTGTGGCCCGGAGAGAAGCACATGATCATCGCGGTCGGCGTCGGCCGGCTCGCAGACCATAAGTGCCAACCCTACGCAGAATGCGGATTGGCCGCCCTCGGCGAGGTCTTCGAGGTAGCCAGCGACTCCCAGGACGACAACGCATGCACCAAATGCGACCGAGCCCTCGGAAGGCATTTCTACGATTTGGACGTTCCGCTCGATCGCGTCCCGCCGATGGACGACAGCCGGCCCGAGACAATGGCATGGCTGGCCGACCAGGGCACCCACTGGGCGATCGACAATTACCGGACCCTCGACGAGATCGCCGCGACCCTCAACCACCTTGCAAAATGAGCATCCTTCCTCCTTCCCGCCCCGCACAGAAACGCGCCGTCACCGAAAATCTTTTGCGGAAAGCCGGTCTGCAGGATCCGCCGGTCGCTCTGGTAGGAATCCGGGGCTACTACCTCGACACGATGGGCGAACCAGGAACGAACGACCGCGGGATCTACGATGACGCCATTCTTCTGGTCTCACGGCAGGCGCATATCGCCTACAACGCGAATTGCGATCCCTCCGCCTTTCGGCCACGCATCGCCACTCTCGTTCCGGGCGTATGGCGCTACCGTGTAGGCACCCATGGACTCAGCAAACCGCCAGAGCGTCGCTACGAGGCTCTCGTTCAGGCTGGTCCGGTTTCCGTTTCCCGTGATGGCGTTGCCGGGCTCGATACCGGATGGTTTGGAATCAATATCCACCGTGGCGGCCGAAACACGACCTCATCGGAAGGATGCCAGACCATTCACCCCGACCAATGGCCTTCTTTCATCGAGACGGTGAAACAGGAAATGAAGCGGGCCGGCGTTAAGGAGATCCCCTACCTTCTCGTCAACGGCCAGTAAGGATCGTTTCCATCTGGTCGCAAAGCGCGCGCGCCTCTTCGAATTTTCCATCAGAGAAGGCCGCTCGCTGCTTCTCTGCCAAAGCCGCTAAGTTTCGACGCTCGATGAAGTTTGCCGGCACAATCCACAGACAAATCAGCCCAAAGACTATCAGCGAGACGATGAGCGGATTGCCATCGGCCAAAGGGTTACGTCTCATCTTTTTCGATGAGACGCTTTTTCGTTCAGAGCTACGTCGCGTCGATGCGTTGAGTCCGTGCCGCCCGAAGTAACTAGAATCGCACTCGGCGCACTGGAGGAGTTCTTTTTTTGGCCGATTGTCGGCCGCGCGATCTCCTCTCTAAGAAGGTGTGCCACTAGCTCTGACAAATCCATTTCGAGGCTCTCGGCGTATTTCTGCGCCTCAGCCTTTAGGCGCTCTCCAATCGATACGTGAGTGCGAACTTTCATGCTTGTTCTATACACATGAAACGAACTTTCGTCAATTTGCGCTTGCCGTGTGCATATCGTGTGCCTAGTTTGCACACGTTATGGGACGTCCGAAGCGATACACAAACCCGGCGCGAGTGCATCTTGTGCTCCCCGATGATCTCAAAAAGAAAGCGTCGAAACACGCATTCAACCTCGGAATGACTGGCGGACTCACAGAATTGGTAAGCCGCCTATTGGTCGCCGAACTCAGCAACAAACAGATCGCCGCCGCCTACGGCCGCAAATTGGAGACCGCAGCAAGATGACCTTCTCTGGAATCATTCTCTTTGCGTCCGGAATCTGCCTTGGGGCAGCGGTCTGCCTCCTATGGGTCGGAGAAAAGCTCCGCGCTTACTACGCCGACGCCGAAAACCACCGCTATGCCGCTATGGAGCTTTCCCGCTCACTGGCAATGGCACGCCGGGAAAACGAGGCACTGACCGAGCAAGTCAGCTCCCTGCTTTCCGACAAAGACCCCTCCGAGGCATGGAAGGAGGCGAAGTGATCCTACTTCTTAATGCGGTCCAGAAAGCCCGAGCGAATGCGCACGGCCTCATGGAAGCCTTTGGTCTCCGCACAGTCCAACCCGACATCCAGAAGAATGCGCAGGATCTCCGACTCGGCCAGGTTATTGCGCTCGCAGAGGTCAACGATTCTCTTTTTCCACTCGGGCGCAAAACGCACCGTCATGGCCTCGCTCAGCTCCGGTCGGAAGCTGCTTACCTTATTGGGGTTTTTCGGCTTTGCCATGCCTCACTCTGTAAGCGCTCCGCATACAAAGGCAATGGGAAGTTTTCATGCACATGAAAAAAACCT
>CAZSMN010000169.1:0-8223 GCA_964607615.1 uncultured Chthoniobacterales bacterium
CCGAGGAAGCGGAGCATCGTGTCGATCGTCGCACCGCCCCAGGTCTCCAGCATGCCGAAGCCCATCGAATCAAGAATCGGCGCCGCCGGCAGCATCTGGCTGGTTTTCATGCGGGTGGCGGCCATGGACTGGTGTCCATCGCGGAGGACGGTGTTGTTGAACAGGACGGGTTTCATGAGTTATTAGAAAGACTAATATCATGTCCCCGAACGACAAGAATTGATTTGCAGCAAAGAATGCGGCCCAAAATTTTCTTTTGTCGGGAAACGAACCGACCGGGGGGCTGAATTGACACCCAGGGAAGGGCATGCGACGCTTTCCGCATGTTCAAGCGTCTCTGCTACCTCATCGCGGAAGGCTTTGAGATCTGCTCGATCACCGGCATCGATAAGGCCGATGAGCCGAATGGGAAAATCCTCTACCGGGTAAAAAACGCAGCCGGCGAGTGGCGGCTGAGATCCGAGGAGTTTTCGGTAGAGCACGAAGAGAGCCAGGCTTGTGCCCGCCTCTTTTTTGATTACCTCCAATCCGAAGGCGCAAGCTGAAGTCCACCCACTGACGCTGCGATCCACCGCATGCGATCGCAGCTTATTCTCTCAAGCCGTGGCGGGCGCTTCCCCTTCGGCCAATTGTGAAAAGCAGTAGCAGGCCTGCGAGTGCAGCCAGAGCCATAGTGGACGGCTCGGGGATCGTGTAGATGAGGAGGATCTGGTCACCGGCGGAGTTCGGAGCCAGCGCGAACCGCCCGTCCGCCCAGCGCGGGTTGCTGATATCCAGCGACGTGCCGCTGGCGGAAAAGTTGCTGATTGCGCCGGTCACGGCAGCGATCTCCCAAGAGTGATTCACCGCCCAGAAAGGGTTGCCGCTATTCGGGCCGGCGATCGCGTCGAACTGGAGGGTGATCTGAGCAAAAAGGTTCTCTGTGAGGCTGGGCAGGTAGAGATCGCCATTGATTTGAAGAAAATCCCAATCTGTGCCGGCCACTCCGGATTGCGAATCCTTCAGCGCCGTGAGGTCCCATTGGAAATCGCTGCCATCCAGGAACGTGGCTTTCCCGTCGATCGTCAGGGTTCCGGCCGCATGGAGCGAATTTCCCGGGCTGATGGCTCCGTAGAGGTTCAGAGCGCCGCCAACCGTTCCCGCCCCGCCCAGCGTGCCTTCGTATTGGACGTTGACGGTCCCGTTTCCGGAGGTTCCCGAGACAACCAGTGTCCCGCTGGTAACGGTGGTGCCGCCGGTGTAATCGTTTGCACCCGTTAGCAGGAGCGTTCCCGGCCCGGTGACGACAAGGCCTGCGCTTCCTTGGATTCTGCTGCTGATGGTTCCGCCGGCTTTGTTGACGTAAACAACCGCCGTGTTGCTCCCGAAATCCAGAGCCGACGTTGCAATCGAACCGCCGTTAAGAATCACGCCCGCGTCAGTAGCTCCTGGTCCGGGCCCGACTTTCAGTTCTGTCCCCGCTCCGTCCGAGATCGTCGAATCGGTGATTTTCAAGGCATAGACCGACGCATTCGCGCTCAGCGACTGGTTGGTCACGTTCGCGTAGACCGTCGTATCATTCGTATTCGCCGGACCGAGGGCGGTGACGTTCGAACTCACGTAACCGGTGAAGCGCGCAAACCCGTCGGCCGGGGCATAAGTCAAAAAATCCGCCGACAGATCGCTATCGTTATCCTGCCCGAAGATCGCAGGGTCCACGATGCCGTTGAGGACCGGAGGAAGGTTGGCGGCTGTGCCGTTGACGACGAGCTTTTCCGATGCCCCAAGGCTGCTGAGCCCTCCGCTGGCGGCGAGGATCAGGCTGCCGCGCCAGTTGCGGATCATATTGGGCGTTACCCCGTCGGTATTCCCGCCCAGCACGACTGTTAATTCTCCATAGCCACCCTTCGAGATCGCAAGGGTCCCGCCCGAATACGCGAACGTGCTGCCCGCTCCCGAGACGTTCAGCGCGAGCGAACTGCCGGTTCCCGTAGGAGCAAAGGCGATCGTGCCGCCGCCAAGCGAGACATTACCGCTGCCGACCGGCGTGCCGCTGTTCTGCGAGGTCAGGAGCGTTCCCTCGTTCACGATCAGGCCGCCGGAAAACGTGTTTCCTCCCGCAAGGGACGTTTCCAGCGCAAGCGTGCCCGCTCCTCCCTTGGTCAGAGAGCCGGTCCCGACAAGGCGTGCGGGCGCCGTAAGCGTGGCGCCATTCGTGTCGATCGAGATCCCCCCGCCGGCGGAAATATCAAAGTCATAATAGACTCCGGGGGCCGGCAGGGGTCCGGGATCAAATGTGAACATGCCCTGCAAAACCGGTACGACGCCCGGGGTACTCAAGATCCCCTGCTGCAGCTGGTAATTGCCGTTCAGGCTCGCGTTGGCTGGCGGGGCGTCGGTGATTTCCAGAACCATCGGCGTCTGCGGAGTCGCCGACATGGGATTGTGAATCGTAACCGTGCCGTTCGGAGACCCCGGAACGTAATCCACCAACGCGAGACAATGCCCGCCCTTTTTGACCCACTCGTTCGGATTGTTGGTGTGATACCAGCCGACCGAAAGGACGGAAAATTGGAACCCGCTGAGGCTCGCCCCGATCTCTACCGGGGTCGGGAAACTCTGCCCGACCACCGAGGAATTTGAAGAGAGGCCCTTGAGGCCGAAATACGTCTGGATGCCCTGAACCGCACCGCCCTTCGTCCCTACCCCGGGACTTGTGTTGAAAAGCCCCGCAATCGCCCGATCAATATTGAGGGCCGCGGCCACATCGGCGGGATTGTTCGGATCGTAGGAGGCCGGCGCGAGCATCGTGTAGCCGTTCGACCCCAGCCAGTAGAGGCCCATCGTCGTGGCCGTCGGACAACAATATTCCAACCCGTCATTGGGCAGATACTCCCCGAACGGTCCGAAGCCATCCTGAATAAGAATCGGAGTATTATCCGGCCGCGAATTCTGCGCGTGTACAGGCGCCAAAAGAAAAAGCACCGCCAACGCCGCAGCGACCATCCTCCGGAGCCCATGGCGTGGAAAACTCATCCGGGCAGGGAGTGACACAAGCTTCCGCAAAAAGCAACGGGAAGTTCCCTCGTGGGCCGGGTCAGGCACGAACGGGAGAAGCGCCGGCACCGGCCGGGCGTCTATTCCACGCCGAGGATCACGCTGGGCGCCTTGATGATCGCCGTGACCTTGGACCCCTTCTTGAGCTTGAGCTCGGTGGCCGCCTCGGTGGTGACGATCGATGTGATGTGAAGTCCCGGTGCGACTTCGACTTTGACAGATGTGCTCGTCGGTCCCTTTTTTACCGAGGTGACGACACCGGGGAATTGATTGCGGGCGCTGAGTTTCATGATCTCCTTAGGTAAGCAGCTTTCATGCCTCCGGGGCTGAGTCGGGCGAGCAGAAAAAGCGCGACCATCGAGATCGCAACGATCACGCAGGAAAGGAGGACCGCACCCGCCATATCGCCTCCTTCCACATGAAAGAAGATGGCGATCGGTATCGTCTGGGTGCGGCCCGGGATATTGCCGGCGAGCATGAGCGTTGCGCCAAACTCGCCGAGCGCACGAACAAACGTGAGAATGAGCCCGGCGGCGATACCCGGCCATGCGAGCGGAATCATGATGTGCCAAAGGATCTGGCGCTCGGAGTAGCCGAAAACACGCGCCGCATCGAGCAGTTCACCATCCATTTGAAGAAACGCACCTTTGGCCGTCTGATACATGATCGGAAACGCAACCGCCGTTGCCGCAATGACCGTCGCCTCCCAGGTGAAGAGAATACTGATTCCGGCGCCGGAGAGAGCCTGCCCCACGGGCGACTGCCGGCCGAAGACGAGCAGCAGTAAAAGACCGACCACCGTGGGCGGGAGCGCGAGCGGGAAGAGCAGCGCCCCATCGAGAAAATCCACCAGCGCGCCGTGGCGTTTGATCCGCCATTTCGCGGCCATCACCCCGAGGATCATTGTCACCGCGGTCGCGCAGAGCGCGGTCTTCAGGGAAACGAAAACAGGCGACCAGTCCATCATGGCGTCGCGGTTGTAACAAAGCCCGCCGATTTGAACAGCGCCGAGGCGGACTCCGACCGGAGGAAGGCAAGGAAACGCGCCGCCTCCGCGGCATGGGCCGACGCTTCCACGATCGCGGCATGATACTCGACGCTCCGGTGTGAGCCCGCCGGTGCCTCCGCCACGATGCGAACGGCCTTTGAGCCGGACGCGTCGCTCCCGTAGACGATCCCCGCATCAACGTTGCCGGTCTCGACATAGACCAGCACCTGCCGCACGTCCTTTCCGAAAACCAGCTTCTCTTTGACATCCGCTGCAAGCCCGAGGTGTTCGAGCACCTCGCCTGCATACATCCCCACCGGCACGCTATTCGGCTCCCCGATGGCTATCTTCTTCATCTCAGGCGAAGTGAGCCCTTCGAAGCTTTTCGGAATCTTCGACGCGGCAGGAGCGATCAGGACCACGGTATTCCCCGCGAGAACAAACCGGCTGCCGGACGCGATGAGCCTAATCTTTTCCAGATTGTCCATCTGCTTCGCGGCGGCGGAGATGAAGACGTCAACCGGCGCGCCGTTGATGATCTGCTGCTGCAGAGATCCGGACGAACCGAAGTTGAAAACCACCGCGACGTCCGGCTGGAATTTCTCAAACTCCGGCTTCAGCGTTTCCAACGGGGACTTCAGGCTCGCCGCCGCAGACACCATGAGGACGACCGGTCCGGCATGGAGGGGCAGGGCGGCAGCAAGGCAGAGAAGGAGAGCGATTTTCTTCATGGTGACGGGGAAAGACACCCGACAGCGGTCGCGTCGGACCATGCTCTTGGAGGATGATTGTTCCGTTTCCGCGCGAAAAGATCGGTCGTTTACCACGAGGGGAGTCAAGCAGGCCTCACGCCAGATGTGACGCGGGGGCGGCGTTCCGGAAGAAAATTCCACAGAACAAGGCGAACAGCTCACGCCTCCTGCTGAAACCGCCCGTCGGCAGCGCCGATGTTGAGCCCGTGATCTCCAATCCACCCCGTGCGCTTCACCGGGTAAATATCGTCGTCGGGGACGTAGGGCTTTATGTCGAGCAGCGGGGAGCCATCCAGAACATCGATTTCGGCGAGGTGGAGGATGTTTCCTTCGATGCCCACAAGCCGCACGCAGGAAAGGCCGATAGGATTCGGGCGG
The DNA here is from genome assembly GCA_964607615.1 of uncultured Chthoniobacterales bacterium. Classification (GTDB taxonomy): domain Bacteria; phylum Verrucomicrobiota; class Verrucomicrobiia; order Chthoniobacterales; family Terrimicrobiaceae; genus CAZSMN01. Next base: position 5,155 of record CAZSMN010000169.1, read on the forward strand.
GCGGGAGCGCGGGTGGCGAAGAGTCCGCGTTCGATGGTGTCCCGGTAGGGGATCACGCTCAGGCTGGCGGCGGCTGCGCGGTGGCACCAGAAGAGGAGCCAAATCCGCTCGAATCCGGCCAGGTCGCGAAGACCTTCCACGTACGCAGGAAACACCTCGCAATGGCCGGTCGCGCCGGTGGCGAAGCGGGGTTGGATCGGAGTTCCAGCCGCCTGCGTGAACGGGCTGTGGATCCGGCCGATGGGCTTGAGTTCCATCGCAAGCGGGCGGGCGGTCAGTGACAGCTTCCGCAGCAGGAAGCCGCCTCGTGGGATTCACAATGGCCGGCGCAGGAATGTCCTCCGACAACCGCGGCGCCCAGCGTCATGGGCGAGGTCGTCCATTGCCAGCGTCCGCCCTTGACGCCGCCGGTGAGAGAGATGGATTCGCAGAAAGTTTTGCGGGACGTCGTTTCGAGATCCCAAACGCCGGAGCCGCTCTCGCGCATGATCATTGGAGCAAAATGGCAAACGAGATCCGTCCGGTCCGACGTGCTTACCCCATGAAGGCTTTCCAGACGGTAGATCTCTACCGATCCGTCCGGCGCCGCATCCGGCCCGGGCCGGAAGAAGATGACATCATAGCCACTCGTGCCGCCGGCCATTTCAACGGTCGTCTCCTCCGGCATCTGCCATGGCGCCTCGGCCGTGGAACCGAGCCCTGAAACGAACTTTGCAACCATGCCGTCGGGTCCCCCGAGGCGGAGGTTGCGGATGCTCGTGGCGCGCGATGGCGCGCTGGTGTCGTTGACGGTGACAAGATGGAAACTCATGGCTGGATGGTGGGTTTGGATTGGGAGATTCTTCGAAGCGATGCGAGCGTCTCAGGATCGTCGGCGCCCGTAACGGCGCGCAGAGACGAACGGCCCGAGTGGCGTCCAAGGACGAATCCCGGCTGCTCGCGCCCGACCTCGCCGGCAGAGAAAAGTTCATACGTCCGCCGGTCGCGGAGAAGGCCGGCGCAATGGATTCCGCTTTCATGGAGGAACGCGGAGGCGCCCGTCACCGGTTTGTCGGCCGCAAGGCTGCGGCCAGAGGCTGCGGCCACGAGATCGGAGAGGTAAGCAAGGTCCGCTGTGCGGATTCCGGCATTCCGGCGGCAGGAGAGCTTGAGGGCCAGCACGACCTCTTCGAGAGCCGCGTTGCCCGCGCGCTCTCCGAGCCCGTTCACCGTAACGCTCGCACACCGTGCGCCCGCTTCGAGGGCACAAACCGTATTCGCCACCGCCATGCCAAGGTCGTTGTGGGCATGAAATTCCAGATCGAGGTCCGGCAGCTCATCGCGCAGCCCGACAATCATCTCCACCACGCGCGACGGGTTCATCATCCCGACCGTGTCGGCAAGCCGCAGACGGCGGGCGCCGGATTCCTTCACCGCATGGGCGAACTCAAGGAGAAAGGAAAAATCCGCGCGTGAGGCATCCTGCGCGCCGACCGAGAGGTATTCGAAGCCGGCGTGCGCCTCGGCGGTGAGGTCGGCAAGCGATTCGAAAACCCAGTCCCGCGTTTTCCGCCAGGCGGCGAGATGAATCTGCGAGACCGGCCACGACAGGTGGACTCCCGCGACGCCGCACCGGCGGGCGGCGCGCACGTCGTCGGCGCTGGCGCGGCACCACGTTTCGATAAGGTCTCCACCGACGGCATCCGCCACCGCGCGGATGTCGTCGATCTCCGACGCACCCATGGCGGGAATGCCCACCTCGAGCTCGGGAATGCCGGCATCGGCGAGGGCGCGGGCAATGGCGACTTTCTCCTCGCGGGAGAACGCCACGCCCGCCGCCTGCTCGCCGTCACGCAGCGTCGTATCGATGAGGTAGGGCTGCGGCATGGGTTCCTCGTTCAGGTCGCCAGCACAAACTCCTCGTCGACCTCGGATCCGTTCTCGATGGAATCGAGGATCTGATCCGCAACGTCCTCGGTGACCGATTTGTACCAGCGGCCCTCGGGATAGACCACGACCACGGGAGCCTGGTCGCAGAGGTTCATGCAGCCCGTGCTGCTGACCTTGACGGTCGTGAGGCCGCGGTCGTCCACCTCTTCGGAGAGGTATTGGAGGAGCGCTGAGGATTCCTTTTTGTGGCAAACGCCTTGGGCTCCCGCTGGACGGAAGCTGCCGCAGACGAAGATGTGGTGTTCGGGTTTTGTCATGGGTTTGGTGGGTTAGGGTTAGGAATGGTGATCAGGAGGCGCTGCCGGTGAGTTCCTTGACGATGTGGTGATCGAGGTAGGTGAGCGCCCCGGCACAGGTAGCCTGCTTGGTCTTGGCCAACATCTTGTCCGACCAAGCCTCTTCCTCGACCTGCTCGGAGATGAACCAGTGAAGCATCACCTGTGTGGCGAAATCCTCCGCCGAAAGCGCCGCTTTGTAGCAGGCGTGAATACCCGCCGTGTTGGCGCGCTCGAGCTCGTAGGCCAGTTTGGCCGTTGCCAGGAGATTCTCGAACGAAACGGCGGGTGCCGGGATCTCCGCGATCGCCGGAACGACATCCCGCTCGACGAGGAAGCTGAGGATCTTGTTGGCGTGGGAAGTTTCCTCCGCCGATTGCTGGCGGAAAAAAGCCGCGTAGCCCGAGTAGTGCTCGACCTCACACCAGCAGGACATGGCGAGGTAGGCCTGCGATGCCGCAAACTCGTGCGCGGCTTGTTTTTCCAATGCTTCGATGACTTGTGTGTTCATAAGATTCTCCCTAGCCGCAGCCTGTGCCGGTTCCCTTGCATCCGGCGCCCGAGGAACAGCCGGTAAAGCGGCGCTGGAGGGCTCGCGGGACGGGCTGGTTGGTGAAGATGGCGCGCAGGCCCTCCTCGATGATACCTTCCATCTCGACGACGCGGATTCCGTTTTTGTTGAGAATGCCTGTGGGCGATGGCCCGGCGGTCGTGACGAGCACCGCACGGCAGTCATGCAGGAGATCGGCAAGCTCCTGCCAGCGCTGGGAGCCGGTCCCCTGATTCGGCGCGGGGCGGATCTCCTTGAACGCATAACCGGAGGGCGTAGCGGCGCTCTGCTCGAAGATCACGAACCGTCCGGCCT
>CAZSMN010000170.1:0-8217 GCA_964607615.1 uncultured Chthoniobacterales bacterium
GATCGGAAAATCCACACGTTGCTTCCCGATGCTCCTTGGGGCGGTCTTTATCCCAGTTCCTCAATCCTACTGCCCGACGATAAGAGGCTATACATCGGCATGCGCCAGTTCGTTGTTGAGTTCGACCTCACAACGAACAAGTTTCGCTTTCTTATTCCATCCGAAGAGTTCCTCAATAAGCTGCCCAAAGAAGATGAAAAACGAATGCGCAAACAATACGGGGGCTAACGGGCGCACCCACCCGATCCCTACCCGTTGGCCCGTCGACTGCGGAGCAGCCTTTGGCGCCACCTGCCGGGATAGTTCCATGACGTTTGGCTTTCCCTAAAGACAACCCTCACTCCCATCCGAGGCGCGATTGCCTCATCGAAGAAGACACCTGATCCGGTGTCTTTTTTCGTTTTCAGACCTTCACCTTCGGCAAGGGAGTCCCCGAAAAGCGGAAATTCTTCAAGGCTGCGCGGGGCGATCTTCGCACATACTCCTCGCCTAAAATAGTGAATTTAGGTGTTTGAAAATGAGTTTGCAGGCATCGCTCAATTCTTGAGGAGCCTTCCCGGCGCTCAAATCCTGCACGATTTCGGCGACTATCCGGTGTTTCTCGAGTTTCAAGCCCGCGGACTTCAATGCTTCCTGGCAACGGTCAACCACGCCGATTTTCCCCGAAGCAGACTTAGCCGGAACCTTAAAATCTGCGCCATACACCTTCCGCACACATGCGATGTAGTAGGCATCAGGCATGATGTCCTCCAGTTCCGCATCCACCGCCAACCCGAGAATCTGACCATATGAGGTAATCCGTCCCTCATTTTCCGGAATCAGCTTGAGTAACGAGTTTTTTGCTTTTTGGCCCATATCGTCCATGTCGAGGAGGGCCGCGAACTGAACACCATGCCCGAGTAGGAGTGAGGCGAATGGGGTAATATTCATCGCCCCGCCAACGGGCAGAAGAGTTATCTCGGGTGAAAGCTTTTCGGCTGTCGCCAAAACGTTATTCGCTGCGGCCAGTAGGAGAAAGTCCGTCGGGCCTTCTATTAAAACCTGCTTTTTCGACACGAAGAGAGCCTGGCAAATGGAGTAGCCAAGAGCCGCCTGAAGAGGAAACAACGACTCTTTGTCCTTGGGCCAGACGTCGGCAGAAACTGCCGTCCCATTGTCCCCCTCGAATACGGCACGGGCACGCTCCAAATGACTTCCATCAATCATGAAGGGGCTATGAGTGGTGTAAATGACATTGGTCTCATTTTCTCCAGCCAATTTATCAAAGAACTCCAAGAGTTTTTCCTGGGCGGTTCCATGAAGGTGGAGTCCCGGCTCATCAAGCAACAGAATTGCGTTCTGATGGCTTGCGGCGGCCTCAACCAAGAAGAGCAGGTAGAACGAAAAGAAATACCTGAATCCCTCACTGCGCTGCTCAAGTTCCACAAAAGCCGGGTTGTGGTCATCACATACCCACACGCGGAAAAACTCCCCGGAAAATTCATACCGAAACTTGTGGTCGCGTTGTAGCCACCATTCCGAAAATTTTCGGGTCATCGCCGCTTCGGCAGACGATGCAAGGATGGTCAGTTCGTCAGCAACGCGCTCCCCTTTTTTTACTGTCGCCGGCTCGGCATCCGCCAAGGTCGTCTGTTTGCTGAGAGTCGAAAGCTTTTCAATGTCGGCACCAACAAACTTGAACATAGCTTGTTGCACTCGCAACTCTGCTGAATGGCCCCCTTGCTTGATGAGACGAACGAATTCCGGCAGGTGAATGTTGCTGTTGAGCATTTCGTAGTTCGCAAAAAACAGGAACTTGGGCATCTTCTCTGCCAAGAACGCCTTCGCCTCAGGTATCTTTTCCGCCAAATTCGTGATTTCGATATAACCCTCGGTATGGTCAAGAAATTCTTGGAAATGCGACCTTACACCTGCGTGATTCGTGGCCTCGATAACACCCTGGCGCAGTGCAACGAGAGAATCTTTCGGCACCGTCGTTTTCTGCTCACAGCGCCGTATTTCTTCAGACGCTAGCGCAGGTATTTTGGTCTGGGCCTCCTGAAATGCCAGTCGGTCAGCAACGGCTGTCGCATCGGGTTTTTCGGGCGCAACGACTGCCGGAACCTTGGGAACAATGAGTTCTTCGGCAATTTTTCGAATCGCTTTCAGTTCCTTAACCCATTCTTTACTTTGGACAGCAGGCGGCAGGGGCGCTGGCTCAAGGACGATCTCCAACGCGTCGCTGTAGTGCCGTGTGAAGCATACCTCCTCAACGCCGTCAAAAAACGGTGCAATATTCGTCAGATGCCCTCTTTCCTCATCCGACAGCACGAAGATCGCTGATGCCACCGGCCAGTCTTTTTTGCTAAACTCATCCGTATAGCGGCCCCGGGGAAATTCCTTGAGGCCATCATATTTCGTCTCTGACGTGCTATTCAGCTTGGAGAGTGCGAGAATCAGGCTGGTCTTGCCGGCTTCGTTTTTACCAACAAGAGCCAGCACCGAATCACAATCAATCCACCCCGAGTCTGTGACACCTTTGTAGTTTTGGACGCGAAATTTTTTGAGTTTCATAGGGGCTTGGGGTAGAGACTACTTGAATTGTTGTTTTTCGGGAATCCTCGATTTCTACCTTACCAACAGCGGTGAGAGCACAGCACGCGGCATTCCATCTAACGAGTTGAAGAGCAAAATCGCATGTTGCCATTTTAGGCCTATCTAGTCACACAAACAGGATGACGGGGCGGCAGTTCGCGGCGTATTGCGGGATGGGCTTCGCCGCAGCGGCCCGGAGAGTCAGCCCTTTGGCTTCCCCCAGTTGTTCGATTTTTGAGCCGAAAGCGTATCTCTTTTCGCCCTTCTGAATGGTTTTCCTTGGCGGCACGAAAGCAAAATACGCCGCCATTTTGGCTGGAGGCGTAGATGAGCGTATGGCAGAAAGCCCATATGAAACACGCCGCGTTGTTTGGCTTTCTCGCCCTTGCAACCTTCGCTTCTGCTCAGACCACGCCGTCAAAAGAGCAGATTCTTGCCACCCAGGCCGCGATTCAGAAGAAGGCAGAGAGCCCCTACGACGTTTACAACAGCGTCGTCCCGACCTACGTGACGAAGGACGGCGAACTCACGGAAGAGGGCAAAACAGCGACAGGGTTGACCGATGCCACCCCGCCCGCAGTTGCGGAGGCGACCCCCGCCGCCACACCTCCGCCCGCCGTGCCGGAGCCGACACCAGCGCCCGTTGCGACAACGACGCCAGCTCTTCCGGCAAAATCTTCGATTTCGCTCAAGGAGACGACTTCCGAGATCCCCGCACCAACACCAGCAAAAGGCAAAAAATGCAAGATAGCGCACCATCTTACCACCGTCACACCCACCGTTATCGTCGGGGCTGATGCCGAGGGAGCGGTTACTTGGAAACTCTATGCGGGGGTGAAATCCCCCAAGAGCAAAGGACTGACGCTCGTTAGCTTGAAAACCTTGAACCCCGGCGAGCCGACTGAAGTCGCACCAGTTGTCGCCGACGCCGGGGAATGGGAGTGCTCTTGCTGCCGCCCTTTGAATAAAACTTTTCCTAGATTGGTCGGGTGGTACGGTGAGTTGACCGATTCGACCGGCAAGATTCTGGCCACGGTGAAAGCGGGAGCCAGCGGCGGCTTTGAAATGGCAGATTTCGTCGAAAGCAAACAGGAGTTTCCGGGCAGCACGGGCAATTTGCAATTCAAGTCAGAGGATGCGCCGAAGGGGCAGACCGCAGTAGCCGCCGCACCTATTACTCCGGTTCACTTTGCTTTGGCCTCAAAATCAAAATTCGATGGTTCTGTGAAAATGAAAGGCCCGAGCAACCGAACTTTCTACGTCGATCCCTCGCCATTGCTCGTCCGGGCTGATTACGAATCGGTTGGAGCTTCGAGTCAGATGAACAGCTCGAAAACCTACGCGGTGAACGTCCATCTCTCCCAGGTCGGGATTGCGAAATTCAAAGCCGTAAACGTCCCGCCTGACGGCATGGTTGTCGTCGTGCAGGGTGACCAGCTCATTGCGGACGAACTGGTTTTTAACGACGATCGAAAGTCGATCATGATCAAGGGCCGCCTCTCCAGCGACGAATTTGACGAACTCGCCAACACTCTGCGGGCGAACCCGGTGCGTCCGGCCCAAGACTCCCGCTAGTTGTCGATCTCGGGCCTCTGATTTCGCACCCTAGAGCCACAGAGGGTCGAGCCATTTAGAGGCGACCGACAACCTCATCGCCTTCAAGCCGGGTACCCCTGCCGACCAAAAGAAGAACTCGTGGTGGCCATGGTGATCGCGACTGCGATTCATTTTTCCATTCAGCAATCTACGAATGCACGGCACCTCGAGGCACGATCGCATCAACGAAGAAGACACCTGATCCGGTGTCTTTTTTCGTTTTCAGACCTTCACCTTCGGCTAGGGAGTCCTCGAAAAGCGGAAAATCCTCCAAGGCTGCGCGGGGGGGGTAGCCGCAGGATTTCTTCCCGTATAGTATATACGCCCCCGCGAACCCGTCTCCAGGCTCAACTCCATCTGCAAGGGATTCCCGCGCTCCTTTCTCCGCAGCCGGACCGCTCCCGAGGGGATGTCCCCGCACGTTTTCCTCGCCTATAGTATATACGCGCCCGCGAAATCCTTTCCGAACGCAACTCCATCTGCCAAGTATTCCCGCCCTCCTTTCTACGCAGCCGGACCGCTCCTGAAGGACAGCGGAGATGGATCACCCATCACAAAACACTTATCGTTAGGGTTTTATGACATTTGTTCCGGCAGGTTGTTAAACGGTCTACAACATGAGGAGATTATGCGACCCACTGACTGCTATCTCTATGGCCCGTTTTACCTGGTGCTGTCCTTTGACCTCAGAAAAATCGATTTCGTCCGGCTCCCGCGCTGCCAAGCGTTCGGCTGCATTCCCTGGCACCGGCTGGAGTTCGCGCTGTTTGGCGAGAAACTCATATGCCTCGCGAAGATTGCTCACGCCATAAACATCGATCCCCTCGACGATGGCCGCCTCCAGTGCATTGGCTGCTGGTAAGATCACCGCCTTTCGTCCGTTCTTTTTCGCCGCGATGGCGATCGGCAGTGCCCCTTTGATCGGACGGATCTCCCCAGTCAGCGCAAGCTCACCCGCCACCACGCAGCGCTCGAAGCGCGGAAGATTCGCCTGCTGCGCCGCGGCGACCATGCCGAGCGCGATCGGCAGATCAAAGCTGGGGCCTTCTTTCTTGATATCCGCCGGAGCGAGATTGATCGTCGTCCGCTCACGCGGCCAGCGGAACCCGCTGTTGGCGATCGCCGTCGTAACACGGTCCTTGCTCTCCTTCACCGCCGTATCAGGCAAGCCAACGACGATGATTTTGGGATCCCCAGAACCCGTATTTACCTCGATCTCGACTTCGAGGCCTTCGACTCCCTGAATGGCGGCGGAAAAGACGCGCGTGAGCATCGCGGCGCGCATTATAGAATGCAGCCTGCGCCTGTCGATCACCACGCGCTACGATTCTGGGATTTTTTCGGACAGGTTGCAGATTTGGTTCTGCGGAAGTCGGCCCACGGAAAGAGGGTGAGGGAGAGATCCAGCGTCGTCGAATCGAGAGCGTAAACAGTGTTGTCGATTGCAAGCCCCAGGTCTCCCGCTGTAGAGCGAACGGGTCTGCGCATAAGGGTCCTCCCCCCGCACAAAGTCGCCACTCGCACTGTCCGTTGCCATCGACCAACGTCAATTTGGCTAAGGGCTCCCGGAAGCCCATTTTTTCTGATGGAATGCCTCTCCTTCATGCAGTCGACGATATCTCGCAATTCTTTCCGCAAGTGAGGTGAGCTAGAGCAATGGTGATGAGCTGCTGAGGACTCCCAAATTGTCTCACCCGCGACTCTGCGTTTTAGCAATCGGCAAGGCGGACGATGGTCTGCCCATGCACAAGATTGAAAATTTTAGACAAGGCAAATCGGCCGGAACTCATAGCGGAAATCCTGAGTGGATTTGAAATGCGTCACATCCCTGTTCCTTTGCAAGACCCTCATTCGGTGTAGCTTTTGATGACTCATTTCTCCGCAAACCGGACATCCGTGACTTCGATCGTAACCTCTAAAGGTAAAAGCGACTGAAGTTTCGTAATGAGATCCTCCGGAGTCAGCGAAGCGAGGCGGCAGGAAGGCAGTAACTCGCTGCTGCATCGGGGCTTGGGATGAACAGCGTGATTCTGGTTCCGGCGTCGAGGCGCGAGCGGATCCACATCCGACCGTTGAACTGCTTTGCGACCCAAAGTGCCTTGGTGAGGCCGAAACCGCCACCGAGGGTGCGCTTGTCGTGAACATTGCTGGCCCGGTAGCCAAACCGCGCCACATCCTGCAGCTCGTCTTTGGGAATGCCGACGCCGTTGTCCTCGACGACTAAGCGGATGCCTTCTGTCGATGAGTGCAAGCCGGCACTGATCTTTCCGCCAGGTGGCGTGTATTTTCTCGCATTGGCGATGAGGTCGCGAAGTACGTCTTGCAGCACGGGCGGCATCAGAAACTCGTCACCGCTATCGCTGCTGATATCGAGATCTACCTGATAGTCATGCGGGGTTTGTTCCGCGATGTTCTTGACGATCCGGTAGCGTCCATGCGCGTTTTGCTCGATGGCGGCCAAAACCTGCTCGATGGATGCGGCCAGTTGCCTTGTGGAGAATTTTGCCCAGGCGCTCGGTGCCTGCAGGCGATTCAGGAGTTCTTCGATCCGAACGTCGAAGATCTCCAGCACGGAGGAAATCGTCTCCTTCAATTCGCCGACATTCTCCGGGCGGCTTGGGGGCGGGAGTTCTGCCAATGCGGTTTCTATTTCCTTGGAAAGCGATCCTGGAAGGGAGCGGTCGATCGAGACGGGGTTACCGTTCTGTGCCGATGATTTGATCGCTTCTGATAGTTCCCAAACGCGTTCTTTTGCCCGTCCGATCGAAGACCCCACCTCCTGCTCAAGGAGTTCCAGGCACCCGTAGAGCACACTGATCAGGTTGATGACCGAATGCAGATCGACGATGATCGTCTGCTCCGGCGTTAGCTCCGGGGGCGAGGCAAACTCGATCTCGTCGGATTCATCGAGGCGATGAGCCGTAGCCGCACAAGGTAGAGCGGGGGTGGACATGCCTCGACTATAGGCGGCCGGCGCTCTCCAATGCAACGGTCCGGTTCCTGCCCGAAACTCCACGATGGAACGCGTCCCGCTCGACTGCCGAACCCGGAAACTTTCCTCGTTCTTTGCTACGCAGCCATCATCTCTGCGACGTCGCTTTCTGCGGTTCCTATCGTTTTAAGGTCGAAGGTCTCAATCAGGAGGCGTGCGACGTTGGGTGAGAGGAAGGCCGGGAGGGTTGGTCCGAGACGGATGCCTTTAACGCCGAGCGAAAGCAGGGCGAGGAGGACGGCGACAGCCTTTTGCTCATACCAGGCGATATCGTATTCGATCGGAAGGTCGTTGATGTCAGCGAGGCCGAGCGCCTCTTTCAATTTGAGCGCGACCATCACGAGCGAGTAAGAGTCGTTGCACTGACCGGCATCCAGCACTCGAGGCAGGCCGGCGATTTCGCCGAGGTCCAGCTTGTTGTAGCGATACTTCGCGCAGCCCGCTGTGAGGATAATCGTGTCCTTCGGCAGGGCTTCGGCCACCTCGCTGTAGTAGGAGCGGGACGTGTGACGTCCATCGCAACCGGCCATCACGACGAACTTCTTGATGGCTCCTGATCCCACGGCTTCAAGGATCTCGCCGGCCAGAGACAGGACCTGGTGGTGGGCAAAGCCTCCGGCAACAAACCCCTCTTCAATGCCCGTCGGTGGCGGACAGGTGAGCGCGTGCGCAATCACCGCCGAGAAATCCTTCGCCTCGCCGGATTCCTTCTCCGGGATGTGCTTGGCACCGTCCATGCGGACCACGCCGGTTGTGTAAAGGCGGTCGAGGTAGGAGTTGCCCGCCTTCACCGGGACGAGGCAGTTCGTGGTCATGACAACCGGACCACGGAAGCTTTCGAACTCCTGATTTTGCTGCCACCAGGCATTGCCGTAATTGCCGCGGAGGTGAGGGTATTTGTTGAGGGCCGGATAAAAATGAGCGGGCAGCATTTCCCCGTGGGTGTAGATGTCGACGCCTGCGTCTTTGGACTGCTCGAGAAGTTCGGAGAGATCGCGGAGGTCGTGTCCGCTGATCAGGATTCCCGGACGCGATCCCACGCCGACATCCACCTT
>CAZSMN010000171.1:0-8212 GCA_964607615.1 uncultured Chthoniobacterales bacterium
GGGCCCTGTTTTTGGAGCTTGAACTCCGCCGGCCGGCATGTGAGCTTCCTGCCCAGCCTCAGGCGTTACGAAGTGACGCTCCGCGCCGGCAGCCGCCTCTAAGTGCCCTGCCTGCGCAGACCGACCGGCGCCACCCATGTTCCTCGCACAGCGCGCAAATGTGCACTGCCGCCGGGGGGTGCGCACCGCCCGAGGCGGAACCGGCCGGCAGAACCAGCCCGACGGGGCGCGACGCCAAAGCCCCCCGCGCCTGCTCACCGCCGGCCATGCACTGCAAAACGAAAGAAAGTAAATGCCAACAGACTACTCACCGAGCGGATCCCGCCGCTCATCGCGCCGCGGCGGTCGCCGCCCGCAGAGGGGAGAACGTTCCCCGTCCCGTCAGGAACCCGTCCAGCCCCCCCGCAAGAAATCGCTGATCGAGAAGATCATCGGTTTCTTTGTTCCCGAAAAGCCGGCTCCCGTCCGCGCGAAGCGCACCGCTCCCGCCGGAGCAGCCGCTGCTTCTCGTGAAGAGAAGGCTCCCCGCGCGGAGCGCGCCAGCCGCACCGAGCGCCCGACCGGAATGCGCAAGCCCGAGCTTGTCGAAGTGACCTCCGCCCGCCTCTACGTGGGCAACCTGTCCTTCGATGCCGCCGAAAGCGATCTCTTCGATCTCTTCAACGGCGTCGGACTCGTGCAGAACGTCGAGGTCGTCACGAACCGCCACACCATGAAGTCGAAAGGCTTCGCGTTCGTGCAAATGCAGACGGTCGACGAAGCCAAGCGCGCCGTCACCGAGCTCCACGACAAGGACTACATGGGCCGCAAGCTCGTCGTCAGCGGAGCCAAGGCCGTCGAAGAGCGCCGCAGCGAGCGGAACCGCCAGCCTGAACAGTAAAAACTCCAACCCTCCGGGGTCCCGTCCGCTCATCGTGACGGGACCCACCGGAGTGGGAAAATCCTCGCTCGCCATCGAGCTCGCCCTCCGGGTGAATGGCGAAATCATCGGGGCGGATGCCTTCCAGGTCTACCAGGGGCTAGAACTTCTCACCGCCCAGCCCGACGCCGTGCAACGCGCCTCGGTTCGCCACCACCTCATCGGAACGTGGCCGCTTGAAGAAGCCTGCGACGCTGCCCGATGGGCCGTTGCCGCCCGCGTCTGTATCGCCGACATCGCATCCCGCGGCCGCCGCCCGATTCTCGTCGGCGGGAGCGGCATGTATTTGAAGGCCCTCACGCACGGGCTTGCCGACCTGCCTCCAGTGGATCAGGCCCTGCGGGCCCGCGTGTCGACCATGGAGCTTCCCGAGGCGATCGCCCGGCTCCGGGAGGCCGACATCGAGGCGCCGGAGCAGATCGACCTACGCAATCCGGTCCGCGTCCGCCGCGCACTGGAGATCGTTCTTTCCACGGGTCAGCCGCTTGCCAGCCACCGGCAGGCCTGGCAGAAGAAGGGCGACAGCGGCTTTGATGGCGTGCTTCTCGACCGGGACCGCGAGGAGCTCCGCACGCGCATCGCCGCAAATATCGCCGCGATGTTCGACAGCGGTGTTGTCGACGAGGTTCGGCTGGCGCTCCTATCGGCGGGTCCGGGTGCCTCGCGCGCGATAGGTTTTGAAGAGATCCGGCGTCTCATCGCAGGGGAGATCAGCGAGCCGGAATGCCGTGCCGCCATCCTCATGGCCACCCGCCGCTATGCCAAAAGGCAATTGACCTGGTGCCGCAACCAATTTAACTTTCCCATCATCGATTTGACCGCCACCCCCGACCCCATCGAACACCTGCTCCGCATCACGGGAGCGTCGAACGAATGAAGTCCCCCGGCCCGGGCGTTTCGGAAAAAACCATCCTTGTCGGGCTGGAGCACGACGGCGTGAACCGCTGGGATGTGGAGGATTCCCTGGAAGAGCTCGGCCGCCTCGCGGCCACCGCCGGTGCCCTGGTCGTGGACACGGTCGTGCAGCGTCTCGACAAGCCTACGGCTCCCTACTACATCGGCAAGGGGAAGGCGGAGGAAGTTGCCCGCCAGTGCGGCGAGCGTCAGGCGACGTCGCTGATCTTCGACGACGAGCTTTCCCCGGCTCAGGGCCGCAACCTTGAGCAGCTCACCTCGCGCAAGGTCATCGACCGCACCCAGCTCATCCTCGACATCTTCGCCCAGCGCGCCCGCACGAAGGAGGGCCGCCTCCAGATAGAGCTCGCGCAATTGCAATATCTCCTCCCGCGCCTCACCCGCATGTGGACCCACCTTTCCCGCCAAAGCGGCGGCATTGGCACGAGAGGTCCCGGTGAGACCCAGCTCGAGGTCGACCGCCGCCGCGTGCAGGAACGCATCGCCCGGCTGGAAAAGGATCTGAAGGAGGTGCGCAAAAACCGCGGCGTGCAGCGCGAAGGCCGCCTGCGCCGTAACTGGCCGGTCGCCGCGCTGGTCGGCTACACCAATGCCGGAAAGTCCTCGCTTCTCAACCGTCTCACCGGCGCCGGCGTTCTCGCCGAGGATAAACTTTTCGCAACGCTCGATCCGACGACCCGACAGGTCACCCTGCCGAACCGGCAGAAGATTCTTCTCACCGACACGGTGGGCTTTATCCGGAAGCTTCCCCACACGGTGATCGAGTCGTTCAAAGCAACCCTCGAAGAGGTCCAGCTCGCCGACCTGCTCATCCACCTCGTTGATCTCAGCCACCCTCAACATCACGAGCAGATGGCTGCCGTCGATGAGGCGCTCGCCGAACTGGGCGCCCACGGGAAGCAGACCATCATCGTCTTTAACAAAATCGACCTCGTCCCCGATCCGGAAATCGTTCGCAGCCAGCTCGAGCGCTACCCCGGCAGCGTGGCGGTCTCGGTGCGGAGCGGTGAGGGGATCGGGACGCTCATCCAGGAACTCGAGCACCGCCTTGCGGCCTGGCGCCTGCAAGGCGAATACCGCATTCCCATCGACGCCTCCGCCCTGCTGGCGGAGATCCACCGCGCCGGCCACGTGCTGGAACTCCGCTACGACGGGGACGATGCGATCGTCCGCGCCCACGTCCCCCCCGAACTGAGCGCCCGCCTCGTCTCCTACGCCCTCAAGTAAATGAACGTCCTCCCGCGCCTTACCGGCGCCTTCGTCCTTGTCTGTCTTCTCCTTTCCGGCTGCCGGACGCCGGATATCGTGGTGAACCCCGAGCAGCCCGCAGGACCGGTGTATTCCCCGCAGCCCACGTTTGTGCAGGAGGGTATTGCCTCGTGGTATGGCGGACGCTGGATCGGTCGTCTCACTGCCAACGGTGAGCGCTATAAGGCGGGCGATATGACGGCCGCGCACAAGAAGCTTCCGTTCAATACCATGGTCCGCGTGACCGATCTGAAGACAGGCAACAAGGTCATCGTCCGCATTAATAATCGCGGTCCCTATGTCAAAGGCCGCATCATCGATCTCAGCGTCGTGGCGGCCAAGAAGCTCGGCACCTACGATCGCGGCCTCGCGAAGGTCCGTATTGAGGCCCTGAAGGAAATCCCTGTGCTTAAAAAGCCGAACATGCACGTGCTCGAAAAGCCGGCAGCCAAACCATCCCCGACCCCGGCCAAGGCGAGGCCGTCGCCGACACCTGCAAAAGCCAAGCCGTCGCCGACTCCGTTCCGCCCGGCGATCACCCCCGCGGTTCCGAAGCCTCCCGCGCGCCGGCGCTGAGGCGGTTCCGAGACTTACAGGAGCTCTGCGGCAATCTCGTCAGCCACCATCCGGCCCTGACGTGTCAGGATCACCCGTCCGCCTTCTTCTACCGCGAGGCCGTGGGCGATCAGCGGACCGGATTTTCCCTCGGGTAAATGCTCCAACGCCACGCCGCGATTGGTCCGCAGGGCAAACGCCACCGTCTCAGCGGCCCGCGTCGCGGGATCGATCGCCTCCTCAAAATCATGCGCCGGCTCGCCGGCCTCCACGCGCCGGATGAACTCCGCCGTGTCGGGCACGTTCCGCCGTCGGATCCCGCCCCGCGTCGAGAAGGCGCTCGGGCCGAGGCCTTCGTAATCCGCACCTTCCCAGTAGGCGAGATTGTGCCGGCACTCGCGTCCGGGCTTGGCGTAGTTCGAGATTTCATACTGCACGTAGCCGGCCCCTTCGAGCGTCTCCATCGCGATTTCGAAAAACGCGGAATCCCGCCCTTCCTCCGGCATCATTTCGCCGCGCTGGAATCTCAGGAAAAACTCCGTGTCCTCCTCGTAGGTAAGGCAGTAGGCCGAAACATGGTCGGGCCCGAGCGCGATCGTCCGCTCGAGGCTCTCTGTCCACACCGCCTCGGTCTGACCCGGAATCCCGAAAATGAGATCCAGATTCACCGCCGGCACCCCCGCTTCACGGAGGATCTCATAGCTCCGCTGTGCCTGGGTCGCCGAGTGGACGCGGCCGAGGGTCTGGAGGAGCGCAGGATCCCACGACTGCACGCCCATGCTCACGCGGTTCACCCCGAGGGCGAGCAGGCCCTCCGCCTTTTCATGCGAGACGGTTGCCGGGTTCATCTCGATCGTGAACTCCTCCACGGCGGAGAAGTCGATCCGGTCTTTGAGCCCGCGGATGAGAAAATCCAGCTGCGACGTGGAGAGGGCGGTCGGAGTTCCTCCGCCGAAAAAAACCGTCCGCGGCTGGAGTCCGGTCGCGGCGGCACCGGCGGTCGTCAGCACGGCATCCAGGAACGCGCGGGATTTGTTCCGGTCGCTTGCTTCCTTGTAAAAACTGCAATACGGGCACACCTTCGGACAGAACGGAATGTGAACGTAGAGGTGGCGGACCATAGATTGAGATTAGGCCTTGCAAGGTGGGCGCGCAACGCGGTCGTCGCGGGCATTGTCGTTTTCAGCCTGCCGCTCTCCGCCGCCGAGCCTCCCGCCCCGGCAGCACCTCCCGCCCGCTCCTCGGTTTTCTACACGACCGAAGCCCGCTCGGTTGCTCCGGGCCGCGTGGTGAATCCCCTTGTCGCCCGCCGGATGGTCGACAATCTCGTCACCCGCGCCACAGGAAAGAAATCCGTCGCAGCCGCCTGGGCGTCTCTTGTCAAAAAAACCGATCGCGTCGGCATCAAGGTCGCGGCCTCCGGCGGCGCCGTCAGCGGAACGAATCCCGAGGTCGTTGATGCGATTGTCGACGGGCTCCTGGCGGCCGGCATTCCCGCTTCGCAGATCATCGTCTGGGACCGAAATATGAACGATCTTCTCGCGGCCGGCTTCCGGAAGGATTCCGGCCGCTACCGCCTGCTCGCCATCGATTCCGCCACCGGCTACGACAAAAACGCTCAAGTGACCGCGCCGGTGCTCGGACGTCTTATCTGGGGCGACCGGGGGTTTGGCGACCTGACGGGCGCCCGCTTCGTGGACGTCCTCTCGGGCGGCGAGCAGCTCAGCAGCAAGAGCTACTACTCGAAAATCCTCTCCACCGAGGTCACCAAAATCATCAACGTGCCGTCGCTCACCGACAGCTTCCTCACCGGGATCAACGGTGCCTTTGCCAACATCACGCTCGCGAATCTCGACAACTGGCGCCGCTTCACCAAACCCCCGGCCTACGGTGATCCTTACCTCGCCGAGATCTATGCCGATGCGATCATTCGCGACAAAGTCGTCTTCACGATTCTTGACGGCCTCATTCTCCAATATGCCGGCGGACCGTTTGCGAACCCCGGCTTCCTTGTCGATCACCTCACGCTCTACGCCGGCTTCGATCCTGTAGCGATCGACGCCACGGCGGTGCAGTTGATTGACGACGCCCGCAAACCCTCCCGCCTTCCCATGCTGGCACCGATGGTCGGCTGGCTCGATAGCGCCGTTTCGCTCGGACTCGGCCGCTCGAACGATGCCGATATCGACCTGATCCGCGCAGACCCGGAACCCTCAGCCCCGCCGCTGCTCAAGCGCTAAGAAGGCCTCACCCGCGCCCTCGTAGCCGGCCGGCACCGGCGCTCCGAACCGCGTCAGAAAATCCCCCAGCGTTTCCAGCCGGAGGTTTGTCAGCCCATCCTCGGCTGCCCATTTCTGGAGGTCGGAGAAATTCACATCCGCCGTGAGATCCCGCCTTCCGAAGGCGGCATAGACCTCCGCGCCGGCGAGCCGCTGCTGATGTGCGTAGGCCCGTATCGTTCCCCCGGGGCGCCGGTGGTAGAGATCCGGCATGGTGCTGCCGTAGTCAATGGTCAGCAGGCGGCCCCGCTTCCAGGCCGGCAACCATTCGGCCATCCACTCGCGGTACGAGGAGTGCACTTCCACGCGGTCGCCCTCGGCTGCATCGCTGCGGAACGCGGTCGAGTCTGGCAGTTCCGCGTCGATGAGTTCCTCCTGCGCTCTGCCGCCGGTCACCCGCACCGCCAACTCCCGCCAACCGCCTCCGGATTTCACGAAAATCCGACAGGGAAACGCATCCACGAGCTCGTTGGAAAAGAGATCCGCCTCTCCTCCTGCCGCCTCCAGCGCCTCCGCCACGCTGTCGTGCCATTGCACTCCCGGGCCGCGAAGCAAGGCCTGCTGCCGCGCACGCAGGACCGGTGAGATCTCCACGATGTGGTAGGTGCCGGTGAACCGCGCGAGGATCCCACGGGCTTTGAGTAGGCCCCGCGCCAACTGACCGCTCCCTGCACCGATTTCGATGACGTGACGGTTTTTCCCGAGCCACTTCGCAAGGGCCGAGGCCGGGCCGCCCTCGAGCGTCGGCCATGTCGAAAAATCCCCCTCGCGCCCCACGGCCCGGATATTTTTCGTATAGTAACCGAATTCCGGATGGTAGAGCGCCTCCTGCATGAACCGTGCAAACGGGATGCTCCCGCCGCACGCCTCCTGCACCCCGAGCAAAAATCCGCCCGCTCCGCTCTTCAAGATGCCATCAATTTCTCGTCCTCGGCGACGAGGGCCTGCCACGCGGCCTTGTAATCCCGTTCGTAGCGCTGGTCTTGAAAATCCGCCATCTGCTTCCGGTGCTCGACGATCTTCCGGATCCTCGGTTGGAGCTCGTTGTGAATTTCCCTTAGCAACCGCAGCGCACCGGGCTCGCGGTCCCAGAGAACGGCATAAGACTCGATAAACTCCGCCGCATAGCCCGGCTCGGCGCGGTCGTTCGGCATCCAGATCGCACGAGAGGGTTCCTCCTGCTCGAGCAGCATGGGCGCGATGTAGATATTCTTGAGGCTGCCCTCGATATACTTCGCGCGCGCCTCCTGTTCCCGGCCGTCCAGCGAGCAGCAAAGCCCCCAGCCGAACAGGAACGACGGCTCCGAGTAATCCCCCGGGTAGGTCGTCTGGTACTTCGTAAAATACGCCGCCGCCCGCTCCGGTGATTCATCGAGCAGGTGAAGCATCGGAATCAAAAAACGCGCGCCTTGGTTGTCGGTCGGATTCATCGCCAGCAGCATCTCGAGCGTGCGCGCCGACGAGGCGTAGCGCGCCAGATGCCACTCGGTCATCGCTTTGCCGTAGATCGCCCGCAGGAACGGCCGCGTCTCGCGGTCCGTCCACCAGGCACCCCGCACTTTCGACCATCTCGGGCCATCGCGTTTGATCACCTCTTCATACGCCCCGAGACAGGACTTCCAGTTTCCGGACTGGAACTCCATATCGGCGATCTCGATCCGCGCTGCCGAGCAGTCCGCATCCTTCTCCAGCGCAAGCCGCAGCAAGGCGGCCTTCTTCGACGGTGAGCGCATCCGCACCGCCATCCGCGCCAGCCCGGCCGCCACCGCCCGCGAATGCGCCGGACCCGCCCCCGCCCGTCCCGCCCGCAGGACCAGTGTCTTCGTCAGTGCCCTCAGCTCGTCGGGCGAGCGCGCATCCACCTTCTGAAAACGGATGTCCACTTTGCAGTCGGCTGAGAACGCCTGCCACGAATCCCCGTCCCAGTCATCACTGGCCGAGACCGAGAGCCGGTCCGGTTCCCCGAGTTTGTCGAAAATTTTATAAAGGTAGTTCTCGATGCGCGCCTGATCGAGTTCCTCCATCACCTCGGGCGGAGCCACCGGCGTCCCCGACTCGTCGCAAACAATGACCAGCGTCGGCAGAAACCAGTCGTCCCCTGCCGGGAGAGGTTCATCCAGGTCCACCCAGTAGAGAAACCAGTTATTTTTCGGAGTTTTGAGAGGCTGGATCATGCGGACCACTGAATCTCCATCCGCTGCTTGCGGCCGAAACGGTCGGAGTAGAAAAGTTCTTTGTTCTGCACGCCGTACTCGTGGACCAGTTTCGTCACCTTCACGTCGAAGCAGCAGTATTC
>CAZSMN010000172.1:0-8116 GCA_964607615.1 uncultured Chthoniobacterales bacterium
CATCTTCGGTGACGACAACCGCATCGCGGTGATGGATCCGGTCTACCCGGTCTATGTGGATACGAACGTCATGGCCGGGCACACCGGTGAGGGTAATGACGCCGGGCTCTACGAGGGCCTCGTCTACCTCGCCTGCACGGCAGAGAACGGCTTCGTTCCGCCGG
This sequence comes from uncultured Chthoniobacterales bacterium, assembly GCA_964607615.1. Classification (GTDB taxonomy): domain Bacteria; phylum Verrucomicrobiota; class Verrucomicrobiia; order Chthoniobacterales; family Terrimicrobiaceae; genus CAZSMN01. Next base: position 165 of record CAZSMN010000172.1, read on the forward strand.
TTCCAGCGGAAAAGGTGGACCTCATCTACCTCTGCTATCCGAACAATCCGACCGGCGCGACGGCGACCCGGGCCCAGCTCACAGCGTGGGTTGATTATGCGCTGGCCAACGATGCCGTCATTCTCTTCGACGCGGCCTACGAGGCTTACATCAAAGACGCCGACGTTCCGCACTCGATCTACGAGATTCCGGGTGCCCGCCGTTGTGCGATTGAGTTCCGGAGCTTTTCCAAAAACGGTGGATTCACCGGCGTACGCTGCGCCTTCACGGTGGTGCCGAAGGAACTGGAATGCAGCACCTCGACCGGTGAGCGCAAACCGCTCCACCCGCTGTGGAACCGCCGGTTCAGCACGAAGTTCAACGGCGTCGGCTACGTCATCCAGCGGGCGGCGGAAGCGCTCTACTCGCCGGAAGGCAAGGCGCAGGTGGCGGAACTCGTCGAACACTACATGGACAACGCGGCGATCCTCCGCCAAGCGGCGACGGATTGCGGGCTCCCGACATTCGGCGGTAGCAACGCGCCCTACATCTGGGTGAAGGGACCGGGCGCGGCAACGAGCTGGGAGATCTTCGACCGCGTGCTCAACGAGGCCAACGTGGTCATCACGCCCGGCAGCGGATTCGGACCGGCCGGTGAAGGCTACTTCCGGATCTCGGCGTTCAATAGCCGGGCCAATGCTCTTGAGGTCGCCAAGCGCCTCGCGGCAATCGATTGGAAATAGACGCCAATCAACGTTCTTCGATGCCGTAGCGCACCACCGGTGCGCCTCGGCCTTCGGAGACGACGAGAAGGCTCCGGCCGTCTTTTGAAAAGCAAATCCCCTCAGCCTGCGCGAGTCCGTGACGCGGCAGACGCTGAGGCTTCGCCGCGAAGGCCTCGCCCCACGATTGCCCCTCCCCACGGGGAAAAAGAAACACGCGCCCGTAAGTCAGCACCGCCGCCATTCTACCGTCGGAACGTATGGCGAGACCGGTGTTCTGAGAAGCATAGGGTCCCTCCCAGGGGGCCGCTTTGGGAAGATTCACAGGGCCAAGCCGCTGTGCCACGGCAACGGCACCATCCGCCGGAGTCAGCGGCAGCTCGTAGGCAACCGGCGGCCACGTGCGTTTCGACAATAGCAGAACCCTACCCTGCTCAGGATCGGCAGCAACCGCCTCGCAGTCCCTTGGACCATCCTCAAACCGGAACGTGATCTGGCGGTCAGGCCGCACCTCCCGGCCATCCTTAACGACCGACAACCGAGGTTCTTTGACGAGCAGAAGCGTGCAGGTCTCGCGGCGCGATCGATTGTCGCCCGTATCGGCGATGAGAAGCCACGGCTCTCCGTCGAGCACGAACGAGTCGAGGGACTCCCAGTCCCGATTTTTCACACCAGCCAGCGAAATGCTGCCAAGCTGGCGGCCGGATGTCAGGTCGAAGAGAAAAAGATCCGCCCCTCCCCCGCTGTCATTGATCGACCAAACCGCCCCGTCGATACGCTGGGATGCGGCCAGTCCGCTCGCCTCTTTCAGAAGACCTTCCTCAAGACGCGGCAAACTTTGAATAGACCAACGCTCGGCCGCGAAACCACCAATGGCGGAGCCGGTGAAAAGCAAAGCCAACAGGCACGCTCGAGCGATCATGGAAGGAGAATTTTGTTAAGAAGGTCTCCGAGTCGGTAACCGGCGAGAACGATCCGCTTTTCCGCACAAGCCCGCGCAGCATCGACATACTCCGGAGTCAAAGCCACCGGCTCCCCGGCCGGCCCTGACGGCAGCTTCGCATAGGCGAGATCATATCCGAGGAGATGGCTGTCCAACGCCCATGCGGTCGCATCGCTCACTGCAAGATCCGGAAAGGAACTGCGCGGATAGCGTTCGAGGAGTGCTGTGGCCTCACGCTCGATCAGATCCCGCGCCTTCGTGTGCCCGGTCACCGGCGTCTGTCGCGGATAGAGCGGAGCAGAGTAAGCAACATCGGCATTCCCATCCCGGAAGACGCGGCGGTAGGCGGTGTCCCAGAAGAAGTGAAGATTCCCGCCTTTCGTAAAAAGCACGTCGGTTGCGGCGTCCGTTAGATTGCTAACCGGCTGGCGGTTGCCACCCTGGTCATCCCGGCTCGTCGCATGCAGCGGTTGGTGGATATCACCGACAAGGTGCATCAGGATCATAAGCGCCATGTCCTTCGAAACGCCCGATTCCCCGCCACCCTTCAAAATCGCGAGGCATTCACCGATTCCCCAAATGATGTGAGGTTTTTCCCGGCTTCCCTCAGGAACCGGCAGCCCCTCGCGGGTGAAGGGAAGGTTCACATAATGCCACTCGTTAAACTCCCGCGTGCGGGCACGCGCATCATCCATCCAGCACGGCGCCGAAATCGCGTCATAAGGCGCATCCGGTTTCTCGACAGCATTGAAACGCGAGATCGTAGCATCCAACTCCTGCCGCGCCTCCGGCTTGAGCTCCCGGATCGCGATCGCCGACGTGAGCATGTGGCCGACGGGGTCCCATGCCAGAGCCGTTGTCACCGGCCAAAGGCCCGCCGCCACCAGGAGAAAAATCGCCGGCTTGAACATGCGGGGAATGTGCCGCTGCCGACCGCTCGCTGTCCCGCCAATTTTCAAAAAACTTGTCCTGCCCGGATGAACGCCCCCGAAAGCCCGCTTGCCTCACGTTCCGGAAACCGGTTAGATGATCTCTTCATCCAAGCCGGCGTGGCGGAATTGGCAGACGCGCGCGACTCAAAATCGCGTTCCTTCGGGAGTGTGGGTTCGAGACCCTCCGCCGGTAAGATGGGGATTTATTTCAGCCCGTCCAAAAAACGGGCCGCTTCCTGCCGGATCGTCTTTTTCTCCAACTCCGGTCGCTTTTCCCACGACTTCACCATCATGCTCGTGCGCGGGTTGCGCGCGAAGCGTTCTGCGTGGCGATCGTAGAAATCCCAGTAGAGCAAGTTGAAAGGGCAGGCTCCGGGGCCGGATTTCTTCTTGGGATCATAGCGGCAGCCGGCGCAGTAGTTTCCCATCTTGGAGAGATAGGCGCCGGAGCCGCAGTAGGGCTTCGTTGCCATGAAACCGCCATCGGCATGCAGCGCCATACCGAGGACGTTGGCGGCCATCACCCAGTCGAAGGCGTCGACATACATCTCGGTGAACCAGCGAAGGGCCTCCTGCGGACGTATGCCCGCGAGGAGGAGGAAATTCCCCAGCACCATCAATCTCTGGATGTGGTGGTTGTAGGCCGTGTCGCGAAGTTCCTGCAGGACGTGTCTAAGGCAGTTGAGATCCGTTTCGCCCGAGTAGAAAAAATCGGGCAGCGGCCTTGTGGCTCCCAGAGTGTTCGAGGCCGCGTAGTCCGGCATTTTCAGCCAATAGACCCCGTTCACAAATTCCCGCCAACCGATGATCTGACGGACGAATCCCTCGACGGCGGCGAGCGGCGCACGGCCGGAACGATAGGCTTCGACGGCCGCATCGACGCATTCGCGGGGCGAGAGGAGCCCGACATTCAGCGGACCCGAGATCCAGCTGTGAAACATCCCGGGCGCATCCGCGAGCATGAGATCCTGATAGTCCCCGAAACGAACGAGGCGTTCCGCGACGAAGCGCTCAAGCTCCTGCAGTGCTGCAGCACGCGTAACGGCTACCCGAAAGCCCGCGCTCGAACCGAATGCCCCGGGAAAATAGAGGTCAACATCCCTCATGACTTCACGCGTCACCTCGTCGGGCGGGACCCCGATCACCGCCGGAGGCCGCACGGCACCATCCCGCTTCCAGTCCGCCACCGTCTTGCGGTTCTCGCTGTCGAAGTTCCAAGCACCGCCCTCCGGTTCACCATCCGGCGTCACCAGGATGCCGAGCCGTTGCCGGGTGGCCCGGTAGTGATTTTCCATCAAAAGGCGCTTTTTCCCCTTTGCGGCATCAAGAAAATCCTGTCGCGGAACGACAAAGTGACGCGTCGGCGTGAAGCTCACTTTGAGATCCCGTCGCGCGAGCACTTCCCGCACGAGCTGATCCTCAAACCAGCTGTTCGGCTCCATGAGTAGAACCTCGTCCGGACGATGAGCCGCCACATGGCGCTCCCAAGCGGCATCGAAGTCCGCCGTACGCTCCATCGTATGATAGTCGACCGTCCAGCCATCCGCTCGGAGCTCAGCGGCGAAATGCCTCATCGCCGAGTAGATGAGGACGAGTTTGATCTTGTGGTAGCGAAGGTGGGCGCCCCGGCTCCGCGACTCGATGAGGAGAACCACATCCTGCCGTTTGTCCGCACCGGCCAGCGCCGTGTGCTCAATGCTCAGCTGGTCGCCGAGGATCCAAATCGTTTTACCCACAAAATAGTTACGCCCCGCCTGTGAAAGGCGGCGCATAGAAAGACGCCAATTCTCCGGACCGGTTCCTCCCCGTGGTCGTCTCTCTTAAAATGCCGGGCTCTTCAAGAAAGCACCTTCAAGACCTCTGCCGGCGTCAGCGCATTAATCGGTGAACGCCTGTAGTCTCGAACATTTCGTGTCACAATGACCTGTGCACCGAACAGGACAGCGGCCGACGCCTGCATGGCATCCTCGAGATCAGGAAACTTCATAGCAAGGGCCGTCAGCATTTGCTCTCTCCCCGTGCGGGGCACCTCAACGAACTTCAAGAGGTCTGACATGAAGCCGGCGACTTTCCCTCTTCCAATGTAGTTCAGATTCGCCAGAGTGTGCCATGCGACGGCGCACTGTCCCGGGTGTTCGGAGGCCCACTCAAGAACTTGCGTCGCGGCCGAGAAGTGAGGCTCCCTGGCGAGGGCGAAATCCAGGAGAACGTCTGTATCGAGAAGCAAGCGCATACCCTTCAAAGTCCGTATTTCCGCTTGAGATACTCAAAACGGGGGCCCGTTTGCTCGGCCAACTTCAGCTTACCAGCCCACTTGATGTGGAACGATTGATCCGCGGTGGAATCGACGCTCGTTTCTGCCGCAAGAAGCTTTTCCACCAGTCCTGAAAAACTCGTCCCACGCTTCCGCGCAACGGATTTCGCACGGTGGGTGATTGCGGGATCCAACGTTAACGTTACGCGCTCCTTCATATACATACTTTATGATAGCGTATGCATACGTCAAGCCGACTCAGGCACTACCACCGCGGGTGCCGCTCAACCGGTCGTCCGTGAGTTCCCTTCGCCCACCCGATAAGATTATGACGCGCCGCCTTTGAAAGGCGGCGCGTAAAACGCTTTCAACTCTCGGGTGCGGATACCCGGCACAGGCTCAGAGCCCTGCAGCCTTCCAGTCCACGCCGCGCATATCGCCGGTCTTGAGGAACTTCTCGTGCATGGCATATGCCGCGCTGAGCGTCGCCGGGGTCTGCCCCTTGGTGACGCTGTCGAAGTAGCCGTGGAGCTCCTTGCGGAAGTCCGGGTGGGCGCATTTGTCGACGATGAGGCGGGCGCGCTCATGAGGCGTCTTGCAACGGAGGTCAGCGATGCCATTCTCGGTCACGACGACCTGCACCGAGTGTTCGCTGTGGTCCATGTGGCTCACGAGCGGAACAATCGGGCTGATTTTGCCGCCCTTGGCAAGGGACGGGCAGGTGAAGATCGAGATGTAGCCGTTGCGGGTGAAGTCGCCCGAGCCGCCGATGCCGTTCATCATGCTCGAACCCATCACGTGGGTCGAATTCACATTGCCGGAAAGGTCGACCTCGATGGCCGTATTGATCGTAATGATGCCGAGGCGGCGGACCATCTCCGGGTTGTTCGTGATCTCCTGAGGACGCAGGCAGATGTGCTTTTTGTAGAACTCGAGATCGGCGTAAATCTCCTTGAGCATGTCGGGGCTCACGGTGAGCGACGTGCCCGTTACAAACTTGCACTTCCCCTTTTTGATGAGGGCGATGACCGAATCCTGAATCACCTCGGAGAACATCTCGAACGGCGGGATCTCGGGATTCTCGCCGAGCGCGGCAAGGACCGCGTTGGCGATATTGCCGACGCCGGACTGGAGCGGGAGAAACTCCTTCGGGATGCGGCCGGCACGGATCTCGGAGGCGAGGAACTCCGCGACATTCTGGCCGATTTTCTGGGTTGTCTCATCCGAGGGGTCGAAGGGCGAGACTTCATCCGGACGGTCGGTCTCAACGATGCCCGCGATCTTGTCGGGATCGACTTTGATGTAAGGCGTTCCAATGCGCGACGAGCAATCATTGAGCGGCACGGCCTCACGATGGGGCGGGTCTTTCGGCTCGTAGATATCGTGCAGGCCGCGAAGCGCCGCAGGATGGGCGCGGTTAAGCTCGATGAGCACCTTGTCTGCAACGCCGCAGAAGGTCGGCGAGGCACCGACGGATGTGGTGGGAACGATCTCGCCATTCTCCGTCACGTCGCATGCCTCCACAACCGCCCAATTGAATTTTCCTAGAAATCCGTAACGCACCTGCTGGGGCAGCGTCGAGAGGTGCATGTCGAAGAAACGCGTCCGCCCGGCGTTGATCGCTGCGCGGAGGTGTTTGTTCGACTGATAGGGAGTCCGCCAGGCGATCGCCTCGGCAAGCGCCAATTCACCGTCGAGCGACTGGCCGGTCGAGGCACCGGTCACCACGCCGATCTGGAGCGGACGTCCGGCTTCGTGCTCGGCCTTCGCGCGCTTTGCCAATGCGGTGGGGATTTCTTTGGCGGCGCCGGCGGGAGTAAAGCCGCTGAAGCCGATCGTATCGTTGTTGTTGATGAGGGCCGCCGCTTCGTCGGCGGTCATGAATTTATCCCGGAGTGCCATTGGTCGTTTCGTTGTGTTTCTGTTGTTGTTTAAAAATTTGTGAAGGCGGGATCAGAGTAATTCGACGAGTTTCTCCACGCTTTGATGCGCGACAAGGTTTTGCGAGCCGAACGACTCTTCTATCCGGAGGTTTCCGGCCGGATCGAGTCCGTGAAAAAGCCCTTGGACCGAACGGCCGTCTGAAAGCTGCAATTCAACGGCCACCGGCTCGCTCCAGCGTTCGTTACAGGCTGCGATCGCGGCTGCAAGCCCGCCCTGCTCCATCGCTTGGTGGGCATCGGAGAGGGCGTTGAGCGTGAGAACCGTCACTTCGGCCACCGAGGGTGCGCTGGCAGTTTCCCGGGCAAGGCTCGTGGCGATCTCCGCAAGGAACGGCTCGGTTCCCCAGGGGGCGTTGGAAACATTGAGGCCGAAGCCCACAATGAGCGTCTCCTTTGTGGATTGCTCGATCAGCAGACCACCGAGTTTCTTGCGTCCGGCCATGAGGTCATTCGGCCAGCGGAGGCGCGCATGGACGACTCCGGCAACTTCCAGCATACGGACGAGATGGATACCAACCATCAGAGAAAACCCCGCCCACCGCGCCGCCCCGCCCGTGGACGGAAGAACGGCGGAGATCCAGAGCCCGCCAGGATCGGAGACAAAAACGCGCCCGAAGCGCCCGCGGCCGCCCGACTGGGTATCGACCCTCACAGCGCTCCACGCAGGAAGATCGCGGGCGAGGTCGTTTGTCGACCGCGCCTCGTCTCCCTCGAAGAGACGCCACCCTGCGTTACCAACGCCGGACGTGAGTTGCAAGCCGGCGTCGGAGGTCATAGGAGGTTCATTGCCCTTGAATCTCGCAGCGGCAACTCGTCAGCGGATCTGGTGCGAGCCGAAGATGCCACGGCGTCCTTCGCGGGACCATGCGAGCGAATCCACCTGGCTCAGGGAGATGATCTGATGTCCGTCACCCATGGTGTAATGAATCGCGCTCACGATCGCGGCGAACACATCGGCGGGGATGCTGTCAGGCGCCGGCGCCGGAGGAGCCACAGGGGCAGCCGGAGCTTGAGCCGGCGCAGGTGCGGCCGCGGCAACCGGCTCAGGCCGGCTGTCGAGCTCGGCGCGGAGCGATTTCACCTCGGCACCGAAGCCCTTGATCTCGGCTCGAAGACTTTTCACCTCCGAGCGAAGTCCCGAGACCGATTTGGCGACGACAAAAAGACCGGCAGCCACCG
>CAZSMN010000173.1:0-8111 GCA_964607615.1 uncultured Chthoniobacterales bacterium
ACTCGCCGACTTCCGCGTCAACAAGGTCGAGGACGTCGTCAAAAACGGCGACTCGGTCTGGGTGAAGTGCATCGGAGTCGACGACAAGGGCCGCGTGAAGCTCAGCCGCAAGGCCGCGATGAAAGATCGCGACGCCGAAGCCGCCGCCCAGGGATAGTTTTTTCACGGGTTTCCCTCCCGCAGAGAGAAAGCCCGGCTGCCGAAAGGCCGCCGGGCTTTTTTTATGCCCTCGCGGGCCGGAATCTTCTTTCGTGGAGGGCCGGCCGGGATTAGGAAAAGCGGCTCACCCCCGCATCGCCTCCATGTCCCCCCACAACCTCCGCTTCCGCCAGGTTCACCTCGATTTTCACACGTCTCCGCACATTGAGGGAATCGGGGCGGAATTTGATAAGAAGGAATTCCAGGACACCCTCCGTGCGGCGGCGGTCGATTCGATCACGATCTTTTCGAAGTGCCACCACGGCTGGAGCTACCATCCGACCACGGTGGGGAAAATGCACCCGCACCTTGGCTTCGACCTGCTACGCGCGCAATACGACGCTTGCAAGGAAGCCGGTATCAACTGCCCGGTCTACCTCTCGGCAGGCGTGGATAATCTGGCGTCCTACGAGCACCCCGAGTGGCGTATCGTGGACAAGGATGGCAAATACGCGGGCTGGACCGGTCGGCTCCTCGATGCGGGGTTCCATATGATGGACTTTCACAGTCCGTATCTCGACTACCTCTGCGCGCAGATCCGCGAGGCGGTTCATTTGTTTCCGGATTGCGACGGGATTTTTCTGGATATCATTTCGCAGGCGCAATCGTGCGGGCGGTGGAGCATGGATTTCATGCTTGCGAACGGGCTGGATCCGGAGTGCGAAGAGGATCGCAAGCGCTGCTCCGAGCTGGCGTTGGAAAAGTATTACAAGGCGACCACGGCCGCGGCGAAGTGCCTTCGCGACGACATGCCCATCTTCCACAATTCCGGCCACATTCTACGCGGCCGGCGGGATCTTTTGCCCTATTTCAGCCACCTCGAGCTGGAGTCTCTGCCGACGGGCGGCTGGGGGTATGACCACTTCCCGATGTCGGCAAAATATGCCTGCAATCTCGATCTCGACTTCCTCGGGATGACGGGAAAATTCCACACGTCGTGGGGCGAGTTCGGCGGCTTCAAGCATCCGAACGCCCTGCGCTACGAGTGTGCTGCCATGCTGGCCTACGGCTCAAAGTGCAGCGTCGGCGACCAGCTTCATCCCGACGGCCGCATCGACGCCTCGACCTACGAGATCATCGGAGCCGCGTATCGCGAGGTGGAGCAGAAGGAGCCCTGGTGCCGGAACGCGGTGCAGGTCTTTGACATCGGCGTGCTCTCCAGCGAGTCCGAGCTCCACCACAATGCGGGCCACCCGGATGAAGGGGCGAGCCGCGTGTTTCTCGAGGGGCATTTTCTCTTCGGGTTCATTGACCGTGAGATGGACTTCGATCGCTACAAGGCGATCGTCCTTACGGACGTCATCCGCATTGATGCGGCGCTCAAGGCAAAGCTCGACGCCTATCTCGCAGCCGGCGGGCGGCTGATTCTCTCGGGAGAGAGCGGGCTCTGGAAGGCCCGCGAGGAATTCGCGTTCGACATCGGAGCCGATGCGGAGGGACTGAGCCCGTTCAACCCGGACTACATCCTGCCGGCGGAGGATTTCCGTGCCTCCTACGTGCAGACCCCGCAGGTCGTCTACGAGCCCTCACGCCGGATCCGCGTCACGTCCGGTCGGAGCCTCGGGCAGATTTTTGATCCGTATTTCAACCGGAGCTACCGGCACTTCTGCAGCCACCGGCACACGCCGAACCGTCCGGAGCCCTCGGGCTTCGACTGCGGTGTGATGACCTCCAATGTGCTGTATTTCGCCCATCCGGTTTTCCGGCATTACCGGGCGTATGGTGCGGTTTCGTCCCGCGAGTTTATTGTCAAAGCGATCCGGCAGTTTCTTGGCGACGGGGTTTCGCTCCGTACGAACCTACCCTCGATCGGCCGCGTCTCGCTCTCCGTCGAGCCGGCTGCGAAACGCCATGTGCTGCATGTGCTCTTCGCGCCGACGATCAACAGGGGGGCCTCCGACGCGTACGGAGGTGTGGGATCCGTCGAAGTGGTCGAAGACCTTCCTCCGATCCGTGATATCGTCGTCGAGGTCGATCTGCCGGAGCCCGTGACGGCGGCCACGTTGGTTCCTGCAGGAACGCCGGTGCCGTTCGAGCCGTCCGGTGGCAGGGTTACCGTCCGCCTGCCGGAGTTCTCGTGTCATGCGATGGTTGAGCTCTCGCACGGCTGACGGGTTGGCCCGTGCAGCCAGCGGGAAGCGAGCGACAGTCGGGAGACTGCTGCTACAGGAGCTTGGCGGGATGTAGCGGCGGTGTCCTCACCGTCGCGGGGTGAGATCACCGGCGATCCACATCATCCGACCGCAGCGGATGCACCTGACCCCAAAACGGCCAGTGTTCCTCGGCATCCACCAATCCGGCACGCAGAGGATTGGCGCGCACATAGGCCCACTTTTCCGAAGCCGACTCCCCGCTCCGCAGCAGATGGTCAAAAAAGCCCTTTTGCCAGATCGGCCCTTCGACACCTTGGGCGCGAAGAGTCCTGGCAATCGCAGCTTTGAGGGCTTTCATCCACTGAGACAGCGGACATCGTTCGACGTCCAGCGCGACAAAAGCGTGGAGGTGATCCGGCATGAGAACGTAGCTTCCAAGCCATGCCCCCCGAGTCGGCCCGAGAGCTCCAAACTCATCCACCGTGGATTTGATTTCCTTGCACGCCAGAAGACACCGCCGGCTCCACGTGCATGCTGTGACAAAATAGACTGGCGAGTCCGTAAAAACCTCCTCAAGTCGGGTGAGGCGTCGCATGTCAGGAGATTTGTGGGAGAAGTCTCCTTGTTCCAAGCTGGAAATCGTTGGGGGGAAAGCGAACGACAGTCGGGAGACTGCCGCTACAGGAGATTGGGCGGGATGTAGCGGCGGTGTCCTCACCGTCGCTTGCCCAGCCGTAGCTGATGCCGATTCGTTGTGCCGGATGGACTTTCCGCCTGCGGGCTGGTAATCCTTCCGGACCCATGAGCGCCCTCGCTTCCACGATCGAACAGGCCGCACGAGACGGCAAGCTTCTCGCCTCTTCCGCTTCCAATATCAGCGCGCTTCTCGCGGGCAGCACCTCGCCGGTTTACGAGGCGGCGGTCGCGGAGCTTGTTGCCGCGCAGGATTGGAAGGAGCTCGATAACCGGTTTTTCCGCACGCTGGCTTTCGGGACCGGCGGACTCCGCGGCAAGACGATCGGCGCGGTGGTAACAAAGGTCGAGCAGGGCGAGCCGCAGCCGCTCGGCCGTCCGCAGTATCCGTGCGTCGGGACGAACGCGATGAACACCTACAACATCAGTCGCGCCACGCAGGGGCTCGTTGCCTACGTTAAGGAACATTTTTCCCGGAGCGGAAAGCCGGGCAGGGCCGCGGTCTGCGTCTGCCACGACACCCGGTTTTTCTCGCGCGAATTTGCCGAACTGGCCGCCAAGGTGATTACCGACATGGGCTGTGATGCCTACCTCTTCGAGGGGCCCCGCTCGACGCCCGAGCTTTCTTTTGCCGTCCGCTACGTCAAGGCGCAGGCGGGTATCAACCTGACCGCCAGCCACAATCCGCCCCAATACAACGGCTACAAGGTCTACTTTGAAGACGGCTGCCAGGTCGTCGAGCCGCACGCCTCGGCGATTATTGACAAGGTGAACGCGGTGGCCGGCGAGGACTTTACTCCTGTGCCGGAGGCCGACCGCGGCCGGGTCATTCCGATGGGCGCTGAGATTGATGAGGCCTACATGGACCGGCTCGCCACCCTGCCGCTCGATCCGGACCTCATCCGCCGCGAGAACTCGCTGAAAATCGTTTACACGCCGCTGCATGGCGTCGGCGGCGTGATCATCAAACCGATGCTCAAGCGGCTCGGTTTTCAATGCGAAGGCGTCGCCGAGCAGGAGGTGCCGGACGGCCGGTTTCCGACCGTGAAGTCGCCGAACCCTGAAAATGCGGAGGCGCTCACCATGGCCATCGCGCAGGCGAATGCCACGGGGGCGGACCTCGTTATCGCAACCGACCCGGACGACGACCGCATGGGCATTGCCGCGCGGGATGCCGCGGGCGAGATGCAGCTTCTCACCGGCAACCAGATCGGCTCGATCCTTGCCTGGTACCGCGCAAGCAAGCATTTCGAGTTCGGCATTCTCAATGACTCGAACCGCGACCGCGGCGTGATCATCAAAACGTTCGTCACAACCGACCTCCAGAAGGCCATCGCTGAAAAGCACGGCCTCCGCTGCGTTGAGACGCTAACCGGTTTCAAATACATCGGCGAGAAGCTCGGCAAATACGAGCTCGCGATCCCGGCGGAACTCCGCGCGAACTACAGCGAGATGTCCGAGGACGGGACCAGAGCGCTCCGGCTCCAGCATTCCATGCTCTACGTCTTCGGCGGCGAGGAGAGCTACGGCTACAGTGCGTCGGACTTCGTCCGGGACAAGGATGGCAACAGCGCGGCGGTCCTGATTGCCGAGGCGGCGGCTTATGCGAAGTCCAAGGGACTCACGCTCGCCGGGCTCCTCGATGAGATCTTTGCCGAATTCGGCGTCTACCTTGAGCGCGGCGAGTCGCTCACCATGGACGGCGCCGAGGGTGCGGCCCAGATCAAGAAACTTGTGGACTCTTACGCGGCCAACCCGCCGAAGGAAATCGATGGCTCGGCGGTTGTCTCGATCGTCAACTTCGCCACCGATGTCATCCATGATATCGAGGGCGACCGGATCCCCGCGGAGGCCATGCTGATGATTTCGCTCGCTGACGGGCGACGCATCGCCGTGCGTCCCTCCGGCACCGAGCCGAAGATCAAATACTACATGTTTGCCGTTCAAAAACCGGCGTCCGGCGCGCGGTTTGAGATTTCTGATCTGGCGGCGATCAAATCGGCCGTGGCCGCGAAGATTTCCAGCCTTTGGAGCTGGCTCTCTGCTGATGCAAAGGCCCGCCTGGGCGAGCCGTGATTTCCCGGCAGCCCTTCTTCCGGAACGGGCTCGGAAGCAGCACTCAGGAACCATCTTTTCATCGACAATGAAGCTCTCAAAGCGTGGCGAATATGCACTCCGTGGTCTCATCGATCTTGGCATCGCGCATGAGGCTGGCCGCGACGTGATCCGCATTCAGGAGATTGTTTCCAAGGAGGGAATCCCCACGCCGTTTCTGGAGCAGATTTTCGCCCAGCTCCGGCAGGCAGGATTCATCGACGGCAAGCGGGGCAAGAAGGGCGGTTACTTCCTTGCCAAACCGGCGGACACGATTTCGATGGGACAGGTGGTGCGGCTGATCGACGGACCGCTCGCGCCCATCGGTTGCGTCTCCCAGACGAAATACGAAAAGTGCTCCTGCCCGGATGAAAATCACTGCGGGCTCCGGATGCTGATGCTCGACGTGCGGAATGCGATCGCCGAGATCCTGGATCGCTACACGCTCTCCCAGGTGGTGGAGGTAACGATCCGGGCACTTCGCCGCGATGGGCTTCCGATTCCCTTTGCCGTTACGGATTCCTCTTCCGGTCCGAGCAATCCCTCACTGGCGGGGGGATTCTTCGAGATCTGAGGAGGTTGTCCGTCTCACCGGCTCGATTCCGAGCTTTTCGGCGAAGTCTTCTTTTCGGAAGGGCTTGATCAGTACGTCATTCATGCCGGCGGCAAGGCAGCGGTCGCGATCACCGGGCATCACGTTCGCGGTGAGGGCGAGGATGCGGATATCGTTTCCGCCGTCGAGGCTCCGGATTTTCTGTGTAGCTTCGATGCCGTCCATCACCGGCATCTGCATGTCCATCAGGATCGCGCAGAACTTTCCGGGCCGGAAAGTCGCAACCGCCTCCTGCCCGTTCGAGGCGGTCTCCGTCTTGTATCCGAGTCTCCTCAGCATCCGGGAGGCGAGTGCGCTGTTGACCTTGTCGTCCTCGACGATGAGCACCAGTCCGCCTTCTACGGGGGGGTGCCGGCCGGCTGCGATTTCCATAGTTCCTTCCGGTGGCAGCGGAAGGAGCGGAATCCGGAGCGTGAAGGTACTGCCGATCCCTGGTTTGGACGAAACGGTTATGGTGCCTCCCATGGCCTCCGCCAGCCTCTTCGAAATCGCGAGCCCCAGGCCAGTGCCTTCGAAATTCCGGCGAAGCGTCGAGTCGCATTGAGTGAACGGCCGGAAGAGCAGGTCGAGCTGGTCCGGCGGGATGCCGGGTCCGGTGTCGGTAACGGCAAAGACCAGCTCCGATCTCTTCCCGCCGGCGGCGACGGTGATGCGGAGGGTGACACGTCCGGTGGAGGTGAACTTCACGGCGTTGCCGATGAGATTGAGCAGAATCTGACGGAGCCGCCTCGCGTCGCCTGCGATGACGTTGGGAACACCCTGGGATACCTCCCGTTGCAACTCCAGCCCCTTGTCGTGGGCCGCCTTCTCCATCGCCTGGCAGGCGGAGGTCAGCAAGTCCGCCATCATCAGCGGCCGGGAGTCGAGCACCATCCGGCCTTTCTCGATGCTGGAGAAGTCGAGGATGTCATTCACGATCCCGAGCAGGTGCTGCCCGCTTTCGATGATTGTCTGCATGTAATCGGACTGCTCTGCGTTGAGAGGAGTCTCCCGTAGGAGTTCGGAAAAACCGAGGATGCCGTTGAGCGGTGTGCGGAGCTCATGGCTCATCACGGCGAGGAATTCGCTTTTGACTCGGGCTGCCTCTTCGGCCTGCAGAGCCAGCGCCGCGGAGGTCTTCGCGTTTCTTTCCAGCTCCACGTTGGCTTTTTCAAGTGCCAGGGTGCGGTCGTTGAGTTGCCGGCTGGTTTCCAACCGCTCGGTGATATCCTGCCCCTGCGCGATGGTGGCGATGGCGCCGCCAGCGGCCGGGCGGATGGTGGCCGAGTTCCACAGAAGGGTCCTTACGCTGCCGTCGACGTGCTGGATCGCGATCTCGACGGTCTCCCAATGCCGGCCCTCGGTCGAGCGGATGTAATCCATGGTCGCCGCGCGGTTCGCAGGCGGGAAGAGGATGTCGAGAGGGCCCCCGATCACCTCTTGAGCCGTATGCCCCGTGATGCGCTCAAAGGCGCGGTTGAAGATGGTGATACGAAACTCCGCATCCCAGACGATGATGGGCGCGTTCGCGTAGTTGAGCAGACTGTCGAGATAGTCGCGGGTCTCCCGCAGCTTCAGCTCGCTCGAGCGGAGGTTGGTCACGTCCGTATCGGATCCGCTGTAGCCCTTCAGCGTCCCGTCCGCGGCCAGGATGGGAACAGCATTGGTGAGCACCCAGATGAGATCGCCGTCCCCACGAACGATGCTGTTCAGGAAATTCACGAACGGCTCCTTCTTCGCAAAAATCTCCAGAGCGCCTGCCTTGATCGTTTCCCGGTCCTCCTCGGGATGGAGGTCATAAAAATGTTTGCGGCCGATGAGATCCTCCGGCGGGATGCCCCAGATTTTTCCCGCCGATTTGTGGACGGAGGTGTAGAGACCGTCGGCATCGACCTCCCAGCTGACGATCCCGCTCTGCTCGGCGAGGCGCTCTGCCAGATCCTGTGAGGTTCGGGCGAGCTTTCGCGATTCGACCTCTCCGGTCACGTCGGTCTCCGTCGCCAGATAATGGAGAATCGTGCCGTCGGATCCCTTCAGGGGCACGATGGTCATCGACTCCCAGCAGAGCGATCCGTCCTTGCGCCGGTTTTGCAGGGTGCCGGTCCAGTTGTCGCCGGAGGAGATCCTGGCCCAGAGGTCCTCATAGAACGACAGGTCATGCAGGCCGGATTTCCACAGGCTCGGCTTGCGGCCGATGACTTCGTCCCGTGAGAACCCTGTGATTCGCTCGAATGCCGGGTTCACGTACTCCAGTGTCGCCTGGGGATCGGTCACGATGATGGCGACCGGGGCGGCTTCCATGATCCGGTGAAGAATCGAAAATTCCTGATCGGCCGGCAGGTTTTTCAGGAATGTTACAGGGCGGTTCATGGGGGAAACCTTCCTCTCGATCCAATGCTAGGACCCCCTTTCATGAATGCACTATTAAAATCGCCCCCCCC
>CAZSMN010000174.1:0-8084 GCA_964607615.1 uncultured Chthoniobacterales bacterium
TCGTTCGCCGTCCGCTGGGTCTCAAGATCGAAGTAAACAATATCCATTGATCCCGAGATCATGCTCCGCCCCGCCCGGATTCTCAACCTGTGAGTTGCTCACAAAGGGTCAGTCATTTCATATTGATATTTTTCAAGATCGCCCGCTGCGTTTTTACCTGCCTGGCATCGGTGGTTGCAGCCCGTCCGGAGGCGATCAGCCGGCAGCAGGCGGACCGCGTGCCCATGCGGAGCTGCTCCGTGATCCAGTCCAACCGGACAGTGGTTTCCGCCTGGATCAGCCCGGCCAGCAGGATTTTTCTCGGGTCGCCCTTGCGGCATCGTTGCAGTTCCTCCAACGAAAGCCCGAAATGCTCCAACCCCGCCGCCAGGAGCTGCGCGGCTCGGGTTTCCCCGTGGTCTTTCCACTCAGGCCCGTTATAGCCATCCGCCGCTTTGATTTTCCGACCCTCCACCTGCTTGCTGAAACGCTGCAGAAGCTCTGTCCGGAAGTCGTCCGATCCCAAATACCATCCCCGCCGGAGCGTGGACGAAACGGACGCTTCAGCCGTTTCTTCCAAGGGCTTTGCGCCGGCGTCCGCTGCGTTGTTCCAATCCACCCGCCGCTGGAGATTTTCCAAAAACTGCTCCCGTCCGGCTGTGTTATCCTTGCATCCGGAAGCGCGGAATCCGAGTTCTGTCTGGAGCCATTCCGGCCGCCGTGCGGGCGTTGTAAGATAGGCGGGAAGGCTGCTCCACGGATAACTCTGAAGGCTTTCCTCCGGTCCAATGAGACCGGCGCGCACAGGGTTGAGGTGAATGTAGTCCAAGACCGCTCCGAAGCACTCTCCCGGCTCGATGGGGATCGCTTTGTAGCGGCCTCCAAAAACATGGCCCCACAGGCGATGGCGGGTGTTGATCCGGCGCGTGTAAGCATTCTGCAGCCAGGCCATCCCGCGCGAGAGGTTCGCCTGCGGCGTCTCCAGCAGCAAATGGTAGTGATTTGGCATCAAAACGTAGGCATGGAGACGGAATCCTGCACGTTGACATGCCTTCGCCAGCGTTCGCACAAAGGTCTTCCGGTCCTCGTCATCGCTGACGATGGGCTCGAGGCGGTCGCCCCGGGCCATGACGTGATAAACGGCTCCCGGATACTCGATGCGCACCTGTCTTGGCATGGAAAAAACCAAAGCCAAATCAGGAAAAATATCAATATGAAATGACTGACCCCTAATCTGAGGGAATTCTGTTGAGGGAGTGCAGAATAGTGCTCAAATGAACACTATGAAGGAAGTGCTCAAACTGGTGGATGAGGGGAGATGGGAGGGTGGGAAGATCCTTCGGTTGGAGTCGTTGCGCCGGATGGTGGAGGAGCGGTTTCCGGAGGCGGTGCGGGTGGGTGCGGAGGCGGGCGGGGCGCGGGAGGAGGGGATTCCGCGCGGGGTTTTGACGGAGGTGCACGGGTCGGTGGGGAGCGTTTCGTTGTTCCTGCTGCGGGAGCTGGCGCGCGATGAGCGTTTGTTTGCCGGACTGGTGGATGCCTCGGATGCGCTGGAGGTGGGGGAGTTTCCTGCGGGGGTTTTGCGGCGGATGTTGTGGGTGCGTTGCCGGGGGGCGGTGCAGGCCGTGCAGGCGGCGGATCTTTTGTTGCGGGATGGGAATTTGTCGCTGGTCGTTCTGGATTTGCGGGGAGTGCCTGCAGGGGGGCTTGCGAAGGTTCCGGCCAGCGCGTGGCATCGGTTTCAGAAGTTGTTGGAGGGTCGTCCGGTCTCGATGGCGGTTTGCACCGACCGGCCGTGCATCGCGCCGGCAAGGGGGCGGATCGAAGTGCATGCAAACTGGATATTGCGCGATCTGGTGTGTCCGCGGTCGGAGTTGATGGAGAAGCTGCATGTGCACCGCCGGAGGCGGGGGATGCCGGTTGAGGAGCGGAGGACGGCGTGATGTTCGGGGCGGTCTTTTTGCCATCGTTTCCGGTTCAGGCAGTGCTCCGCTGGCGGGAGGAGGGGTGGACGCGCGCGGTGGTGGTGGCCGATCCGGCATCCGGCTTGGTGGCGGGGCGCACGCTGCCGGCGGCAGCGCGGGGAATATCGGAGGGTATGCGGGTGCCGCAGGCGATGGCCCGGTGTCCGGAGCTGGAAGTGGTGTCGCGTTCGGAGCGCCAGGAGAAGATGGTGGCGGGTCTTCTGGCGGAGGTGGCTCTCCGGTTTTCGCCGTTTGTCGAGCACACGGCGCCGGGGCTGGTCACGCTGGACTTTCGTGGCACGCCCTTGCGGATGGGCTGGCATGACCTGGGCGACGCGCTGGTTGGGCAACTCCGCAACCTCGGGCTGCGGGCTTGCGTGGCCTTCGGGAAGAATCCGGATGTCGCGCGGCTTGCCTCCCGTGAGGCGGACCCGGTGAGCGTGGTGCGGGATACCGGGGCGTTTCTGCATCCGCTCCCGCTGGACGTTCTTTCGCCGCCCCCGGAAGTAATGGAAATTCTGAACGCCTGGGGGGTGCGGACGGTCGGGGAGTTCCTCGCGCTGCCGGCGCAGGATGCGATCGAACGTCTCGGGCCGGAGGCGCGGACGATGTGGCAAGTCGCGATGGGACGCTCGCGGCGTCCGTTGCGGCTGGTTCGGGAACCGGAGGTTTTTGAGGAGAGCTGTGATCTGGGCTATGCGGTGGAAACGACCGAGCCGCTGCTGTTTTTGCTGAGAAAATTTGTCGACCGTCTCGCCGAGCGGCTACGGGCGTTGTATCTCGTGGCTGGGCGCATGACGCTTGTTCTGCCGCTCGAGGGTCGGACGGTTTATGAGCGGGGCTTTTCGATTCCGGAGCCGACAGCGGTTGCGGATGTGCTGTTCCGGATTCTGGTGACGCATCTGGAGATGTTGAAGCTGGAGGAAAAACCGGTGGGAGCCTCGTTGATCATCGAGCCAGCGGCTCCCTCACGGCAGCAATTCGGTCTCTTTGGTGCGGCGCTGCGGGATCCCAACCGTTTTGGTGAAACCCTCGCCCGCATTGCTGCGATCGTGGGGACGGACGGCGTGGGCTTTGCCGAGCCGGCCGACACGCACCGTCCGGATGCTTTTCGCCTGACTGAGCGGGTGAGCTGGTCGTTGGAGGAAACTCCGATTGTTGTCCGCGAGCCGGTTCCGCTCGGTCTTCCCCTGCGCCGTTGCCGGCCGCCGGTAGCTGCCCGGGTGGTGGTGGCGGGGCGGTGTCCGTCGCGGATTTCGTCCACGCTCGCCAACGGCAGGATTGCCTCCGTCCTTGGCCCCTACCGCCTTTCCGGCCACTGGTGGGAGTCGGGCGCATGGCAGATCGAGGAGTGGGATATCGCGCTCGCCGGTGGCGGGCTTTACCGGATCGCCCGGTCGTCCGGAGCCTGGAGGATCGAGGGGATTTATGACGCCGTTTGTTGAGCTTCACGCCCGCAGCGCGTTCAGCTTTTTGCGCGGTGCGTCGCATCCGGAGGAACTCGCCGCCCAGGCCGCGCAGCTCGGGCTTGGCGGTCTGGCCCTCTGCGACCGGGACGGGCTTTACAGCGCGCCGCGGCTGCATGCGGCCGGAAGGGAGCACGGACTGCGGCCGATCATCGGCGCGGAGCTTACGATGGAGGACGGCTGTGTGGTGCCGGTGCTGGTCGCCTCGCGGGAGGGGTATGAAAACCTCTCCCGCCTGATCACGACCGCGAAACTCCGCGGCACGAAAACCGAATGTGCGGTCCGCTGGGACGAGCTGGCGGAGGGCAATGCCGGACTCCTCGCGCTGACGGGCGATGCGGAAGGCGTGCTCGACCCGGACGATCCGGCGGCTTCACGCGCCCGGCTGGGAAAGCTGGTCTCGGCCTTCGGGGCCGGCCGGGTGATCGCCGAGGTTGAAAGGCATTTCGTACGCGGGGAGGAGCGGAGGTTGGCGTTTGTGTGCGATGCCGCCGCCGCGCACGGCCTGCTCGTCGTGGCGACCAATAACGTTCTCTTTCACGAGCGTGCCCGCCGGCGGGTGCAGGATGTTTTCACCTGCATCCGCCATCACACGAGCCTTGCCCGGGCCGGACGCCTGCTGGCGCGCAATGGCGAGCGCCACCTCAAGTCCGGAGACGGGATAGCTGCGCTTTTTCCGGACCATCCGGAATTCCTCGAAAACACGCTGCGGGTCGCGGACCGGATCGGGTTCACTCTGGAGAATCTCGGCTATCGCTTTCCGACCTACGAAGTTCCGGCCGGCGAAACGATGGACTCGTTTCTGCGCAAGATGACATTTGCGGGAGCGCGCGGACGCTACGGGCACCTCACGCCCCGCGTGCTGGCGCAGCTCGAGCGCGAGCTGGACCTCATCGGGCGTCTCGGATTTGCGGGATATTTTTTGATCGTCTGGGATCTGGTCAACTTCTGCACGGAGAATGCCATTCTCGTGCAGGGCCGCGGCAGCGCGGCGAACAGTGCGGTTTGCTACAGCCTGGGGATCACGGCCTGCGATCCGATCGGGTGTGAGCTCCTCTTCGAGCGGTTTTTGAGCGAGGGGAGAACATCGTGGCCGGATATTGATCTCGACCTGCCGAGTGGCGGGCGGCGCGAGCGGGTGATCCAGGAGGTTTACCGCCGCTACGGCCCGCGCGGGGCGGCGATGACGGCGAACGTGATCACGTATCGCGGCCGCAGCGCGATGCGCGAGATCGGGAAGGCGCTGGATTTTCCGGAGGATGTGCTTCAGCGGTTCTCGAGTCTTTTTGCGAGCGGGGACTTTCCGCACACGCTGGATCTGGAGGCCCAGCTGGCACAGGCCGGCGTGCAGCCCATGCACCCGCAGGCCCGGCCGGCGGCGGAGCTCTACCGTGCGATATACGGACTGCCGCGCCATCTCGGCCAGCATTCCGGCGGCATGATCATCTGCCAGGGGGCGCTCGATGCGGTCGTTCCTCTCGAAAACGCTACCATGCCCGGTCGCGTGGTCGCGCAGTGGGACAAGGACGACTGCGAAGACCTCGGCATTATCAAAGTGGATCTCCTCGGCCTCGGGATGATGGCCGCTATGCAGGACACGCTGGAGATCTGCCGCGAGCGCGGGCGGGCGGTCGACCTTGCGACGATGCCGAAGGATGATGCGGCAACGTTTGCGCTCCTGCAGGCGGCGGATACGATCGGCACGTTCCAGGTCGAGAGCCGCGCGCAGATCGCGACCCTGCCGCGCGTGAAGCCGGTGTGTTTTTACGACCTCGTTGTCGAGGTGGCGCTGATCCGGCCGGGACCGATCCAGGGCGACATGGTGAACCCGTATCTGGCGCGCCGGGAGGGGGTCGAGCCGGTGACGTATTTTGACGAGCGCTTGAGGCCGGTCCTCCAGCGGACGCTGGGGGTTCCGCTTTTTCAGGAACAGCTCCTGAAAATGTCGATGGTGATGGCGGATTTCGACGGCGGGGAGGCGGAGGAGCTGCGGCGGGCGCTGAGCTTCCACCGCTCGCAGGAGCGCATGGAAAAAGTGTGCGTGAAGCTCCGAGGCGGCATGCTGGCGAAGGGCGTTGCTCCGGACGTTTGCGATCGCGTCGTGCAGGCGGTGCAGTCGTTTGCGGTGTATGGGTTTCCGGAGAGTCACGCGATCAGCTTTGCGCTCATCGCCTATGCAAGCTGCTGGCTCAAAGTGCACCGCGCGCCGGAGTTTTACTGTGGCCTCCTCAACAACCAGCCGATGGGCTTTTACAGCGCTTCCACGCTGCTTCGCGATGCCAAGGCGCGGGGCGTCCGGGTGCGGCCGGTTTCCGTGTTGGCGTCCGATGAGCCGTGTCGGATCGAAGCGGACGGCGCGCTGCGGCTTGGGCTCTGCCTCGTGCGGGGGCTCGACCGCCGGCTGGTGCGGCGGATTCCCGAAGAGCGGGACGTGCGGGTGTTTGACTCGCTGGAGGATTTTTCCGCCCGCGTCGCAGCGTCGAAGTCGGAACTGCGCCTCCTCGCCCGGATCGGCGCGCTGAACGGCCTGGTCGAACACCGTCGGGACGGGCTCTGGAAAATCGAAGCGCCGTCACGCCCGGGCGAACTCGACCTCTTCGGAGGGCCGGCCGGACAGCCGCTCGCACCGATGACGGCAGGCGAGCGCCTGCAGGCGGACTATGCCGGCACGGGAGTGACAACGGGGCCACATCCGGTGGCGTTTCTCCGGCCGCGGTTGGACAGGGTGACGCCGGCGGCGGGGCTGGTGGAATGTCGGAACGGATCCCGCGTTGAGATCGCCGGCCTCGTCATCTGCCGGCAGCGTCCAGGGACGGCAAAAGGCGTGGTCTTTGTGAGCCTGGAGGATGAGACCGGCATCACGAATGCGATTCTCGCGGCGGCGTTTTTTGAAAAACACCGGCTTCTCGTCACGCAGGAGAGGTTTTTGCGCATCGGCGGACGCCTCCAAATCCACCAAGGCACCGTTCATGTTCTGGCGTCGTCGGTGAAGCGGTTGGAGACGAGGGAGATGCAGCCGCCGGCCTCGCATGATTTTCATTAGCGACGGCGGCGTCGCACAAGCACCCTGCCGGAACTCGTTTCCCAGGATTTGCGAGCCTGTGCCCATCGCCAGCGTGCCAGAAAGAGCGCAATTCTCCGAAGTGCCTCGGAACACGCCTTTTAACCGAATCCACGCTCGCCAGGAGGGATTTTCCGGTGAGCAAGACGCTTTTCGCGTGGAAATCTTCGAAAACGATCGGGGTAACAGTCCTTAAGAGATCTATAAAGCATTTATAAAAAACACTTTATGAATACTAGACTATGTTACTGTATCGCAAACAAAGGGCTTGGAACTTCGGGTGGCCAGGTAAATTTTCGAAAAAGAACAAAGGACCACTCCCCATGAAGACCAGCCCCATCTTACTCGCCGCCGTTGCCCTGTTGCCTTTCGTAGGGACAGCTTTCGCTAACAATTCCACGTGGACGACGAATGGAAACGGCACATTTTCTGACCCGCTCAATTGGTCGGACGGCGTCCCCGGAGCTACGACGGGTAACGCGAGTACAGACGTTGCGACGTTCAACCGCTCGACATTCACTTCAGCGGGAGTCGTCACTCTGGATACGGGCTACAATATTGCCGGCATCACCTTCAATTCAACTGGCACTGGCAATAACATCACCGTTGGGAACTCAACAATAAACCGGTTTACTTTCTCCGCCGGGAGCCTTGTTCAAAGTATCGGAAATGCAGCCGGAACATATGCGATTACTTCCAATATAAATCTTGCCGGCAATCTCACCTTCTCGAACACCAACTCCAGCGCGAGCGGCATTCTTCAATTTGGTGCCAACGCCGCAGCCCGCAGCATGAATGCGGATGCTTCGCTCGGAAATGTCTTCGTGACCTTCACCGGAAATAACACAAATACGAGCAACCTCGCCTACGCGACTTACAACCAAGGGAATGGGACAACGCTAGGCATCATCAAGGATGGCGCCGGTAGTTGGCAGTTGAACAATATTGGCGGGAACATGACGGGAGGGTTTCTGGTTAAAAACGGAACGTTTGGCTTCGGCCAGTCGGCGGCAGCCAGCCTTGGCACCATAACCCTCGGTAGTGCAGAAACGACGTCTGGAAATCTCATCCTCGCGGGTGGGTCGAGCGTAGCGATCGGTGGAGCTATAGTGGTGGCAAGCTCAAACGCAACCAATGTTATCCTCCAGCGCACGGGAGGCAGTGGAGCCACAACTTACTCTGGAAATATCAGTCTAGCCCGGGACTTGGTGGTGCGTCACGGCGCGGCATCCAACCAAGCCCTGAACATTAGTGGCAATGTCACGGGCACCGGAAATCTTGCAGTCACCAGCACTCTGGCCAGCACGTCGAACATCACATTCTCGCAATCGATCAATATGGCGGGTTCGATAACGAACAACAGCACTGCCGGTACAGGTTTCGTGGTCTTCAGTGGAGCTATCGGGTCAAATGTTTTGGGGCTTACCCAAAATAGTGCCAGTGTGAACATGACCCTCTCGAATGCAGGCAACGCTTACGGCACCACAGCGGTAACGGCCGGGACCCTTCTCGTCAGCGGTTCGGGCAAACTGGGCACGGGCGATGTCTCAGTGGCTGGCGGGGCAACTCTCAGCCTGGGCAACAATGCGACCATCAATGATTCCGCGGATCTTC
>CAZSMN010000175.1:0-8075 GCA_964607615.1 uncultured Chthoniobacterales bacterium
GGTAGCCCTCCGGGTGCGGGCTGCCGAAGTTGCGGAGCAGGTTCTCCTTCACGTCCCGGCCCTTCTGCTGGCCGACCACCACGCAGCGGATGCCATCGATCGTCGCGAAGCCGCCCGGCATCGAGGGGTCGTCGCCGAACAGGCGGTCGCCCTTGAGCTCCACAAAATCGGTGAACGCCATGCGGAGATAATCCAGATAAAACGGACGTGCCGTATGCCGGGCGATCTGCACGCGCTGCCAGGCGCTGAGGTTTCCGTAGATCGCGATGCGCGTGGCATCGAGCTTCTGCCGCATCAGGTGAACTTCCGGATCGAGATCGATCTTCGACGCGTCGAGGCGCCGCTTCAGGTCCTCGATTTTTTCTTCGAGCTCGATGATGGGTTTTTCAAATTCCAAGGGCTGAATACTCATTTTACGTCACTTTATCGTTACCGGCGTCGCCCGCTGCACGAGCACAAAAATCTCAGCGGTGTCTTCCGGGGAAAGAACAAGACCGGGGGGCATCGGGGGCACCACGCCGTCGGCTCCGGCTGCCGGAGCGCTGCGGATCACCGCGCCCGGCACAGCCAGAACGATCCAGCGTTCGCCGGACTCGTAATCCTTCGAGCCGAAAGCCAGCCGTCCGTCCCCCTTCATCATAAATTTGTCGCTCACCTTCGTCTCCAAGGGAGAACTGCCCGCCGCCGGGAGCTTGTTCGAGACGCTTTGATATTCTTTGAAGAACTGCCCGTGATTCAGGACCGTCACGGTGCCGGCCGTTCGATCGATCACCAGGGCGGTCTCGATCTGAGGGATCACGAGGGACTGTCCGATTTTCAGGTTGATCGTCGACAGCTGGTTGACCCGGTAGATCAGCTCGGCGCTCGACTTGAACTTCGCGGCGATCTTCACCAGCGCGTCGCCGGACACCACCGAGTAGCTGACTTTGTCCGCAGAAGGAACAGGCGACAGAACGAGAGCAGTGTTGATCCGGCCGATCGCCGCCTTCACCTCGCCGGCCTTCACCGAGTCGGGGTAGTCGCGCAAAAATCCCAGCAAGGCATCGCGGGCCTCCGGCGTATCCGCGGTCAGAGAGGAGGAAATCGCTTTGAATGCATCCTCGCTCGGATCGGGCGTCGGAGTCGGGACTGCCTCGGCGATGACCTTCTTCTCTTCGACATCGAGTTTCTTAGGCTTGAAGTGGAACTCGTAAACAAAATACCCGGTGCCGCCGAGGATGGCGGCAACCAGAACGAGAACCGTAAGAACTTTAAAAATCATCAGACCGGTATTATGCCGCGTTACAGGGCGATGGAAACGAGGAAAATCACGCGAGCCCCCGCCTTTTCCACTCTGCGACATTTGATCCTGCGGATTTCTGGATCATCTCCATGGCGAATTTGAGCAGGCATACCTCCCAGGTTTCGTCGACGCCGGCGATAAGCGCGGCCAGGGGATCATCTTCTTTCGCCAGTTCCTCCTCTAGTCCGGCCAGAGCAGCTTCCATCGGCTGCTTGCGGACATGCTGGGACATGTCGGTT
Organism: uncultured Chthoniobacterales bacterium; assembly: GCA_964607615.1. Taxonomy (GTDB): domain Bacteria; phylum Verrucomicrobiota; class Verrucomicrobiia; order Chthoniobacterales; family Terrimicrobiaceae; genus CAZSMN01. The sequence continues at coordinate 1,522 of CAZSMN010000175.1, forward strand.
TTGCGGAACTGGAATCCGTAGCGGAGGATTTTGAATGCCTCGCCGTTCGACTCCACCCAGTCCGCATACTCCCTCGCCTCCTCGCCGAAGCCCTCAAGGAGCAAGCGGCTGAAGTGCTGCGGGGCGACGATCCGCGGACGCTCGGCTTCGATGCGTCCCTGCCGGACGCGGACCGTATCCACCTCATCCATGAGCTCGCTCACGAGCGAAAAGTGAAAACGCGTGGTTCCGAAGGTCTCAATCGCACTGCGCGGACGCACGACGACGCGGGTATTCTCCATCGCGTAGTGAAAATCGTGCTCCTTGAACATCCTGAGAACCTATCCGCGGGCGGCGGACGCTGCAACTCTGCGATTTTGGCCGACGCGGCGGTTGACAACACGGCCGGTTTGCGGCGAGACAGAACGCGACGGCAGCAGCGACCTCCGCGGCGGAAGCCGGTCTTCGAACCCATTTTCCCATGTCAGACTCCTCAGCTCCCGCCAAGCGCATCAACCTCCGGACGCCCGACGTCATGGCCCGCGTCCAGGAGCAGGTCGAGGAGCATTACCGCAGCAGTCTGGTCGAAACCATCCGCGCCAATGGCGGCATCCTTCATTCCGGAAAAACGACGGTGCGCCTCGCGAAGCAGTTCGGCTTCTGCTACGGCGTCGAGCGTGCGATCGATCTGGCCTACGCCGCGGCGAAGGTTTTTTCCGACCGCCGGATCTTCCTCCTTGGCGAGATCATTCACAATCCGGACGTGAACGGCCAGATGGAGGCTATGGGAATCCGCTACCTGCCCGCCAGACCCAGCCCTTCGCAATTGGCCGAGCTGACCTCCGACGATGTGGTCATCGTCCCCGCTTTCGGAGCCGAGGTCGCCACGGTGGCCTCGGTCAAAGAGCGGAGCTGCCAGATCGTTGATACGACCTGCGGCGACGTCATGAGCGTCTGGAAGCGCGTTCGACAGAATGCCAGCGAGCAGGTGACCTCGATCATCCATGGCAAGGCATCGCATGAGGAAACGCGCGCCACGGCGTCCCGCGCTCTCGGCACCGATGCCAAGGGGCATTACCTCATCGTGCTGGATCTTGAGCAGACAAAAGAAGTTTGCCGGTTCATCGTCGAGGGGGGCGATCCCGAAGCGTTCATGGCCCGGTTCCGCGGCGCCACGAGCGAAGGGTTCGATCCCATGCTCCACCTCGAGCGCATCGGCGTCGCCAACCAGACGACCATGCTGCGGAGCGAAACGGAAGCGATCCAGCGCCAGCTCCGCAAGGCCATCGCGCAGCGGGATGGCGGCAGCGCCGAAAACTTCCGCTATTTCGATACCATCTGCGGAGCTACGCAGGAGCGCCAGGACGCACTTTTTCAACTCCTCAACGAACACCTCGACCTTCTGCTCGTGGTTGGCGGCTACAACAGCTCGAACACCACACACCTCGTCGAGATCGGCGCAGGGAAGCTGCCGACGTGGTTTGTGAGAAACGCCTCGTGCCTGGTCTCCGCGGAGGAGATCCGTCATTTCGATCTTCACGCGAAAAGCGAAACCACCGGCCACGGATGGCTGCCCGTTGCCGGAGATCTGAAGATCGGGATCACCGCCGGGGCAAGCTGCCCGAACAACCTGATTGAGGATACCATCCGCCGCGTGCTGGAACTCCGCGGCGATCCCCTTCGCTGAATCAGCTCTCCTTCGGCTCGATAAAGCTGTTCCGACAGAGCTTCGCGTAGAGTCCATCGCGGGCGAGCAACTCCTGATGGGCGCCGCGCTCGACGATCTGGCCGCGCTCGAGGACGAGGATCTGATCGGCGTGGCGCACGGTGGAGAGCCGGTGCGCAATGACGAAGCTGGTCCGGTTTTCCATCAAGCGGTCGAGGGCCTGCTGGATGAGCCGCTCGGTCGCCGTATCGACGCTCGCCGTCGCCTCGTCGAGAATGAGGATCGGCGGATTTTTCAGCAACGCCCGCGCAATGGATATCCGCTGCTTCTCGCCCACACTGAGCTTGATGCCACGCTCACCGACCGGCGTGTGCAACCCCTCGGGAAGCCGCCGGACGAAATCCACCGCATTCGCTGCCGCGAGGGCTTCCCACATCTCCTCCTCGGTTGCGGTGGGCCGGCCGATACGGAGATTCTCCGCCGTGGTTCCGTTGAAAAGGAAGCTCTCCTGGGTCACGACGGCGATGCTATGCCGCAAGTGATCGCGCGGTATCTCACGCAACGGCACGCCATCGATAAAGATTTCGCCCGAGGTGTATTCGTAGAAGCGCACGAGAAGATTCACCAGCGATGACTTGCCCGCGCCCGTCGGACCGACCAGCGCCACCGTCTCCCCGGCCCGTGCGGAAAAGCTTACCGCACGGAGCACCGGCAACTCCTCCGAGTAGGAGAACGAGACATCGCGGTATTCCACCCCGCCTTTAATCGGCCCGGCGCGCAGGGGATTCTCTCCCTCGCGATTCTCCGGATCAGCATCCATGATCTCAAAAACGCGGTCACCGGCCGCGCGACCCGATTGGAAAATCTGGTTGAGCTGGTGAAGCCGGCCCACGGGCTCATAGAGGTAGCGGGCCAGGACGAAGAAGGCGACCAGCACGCCCGTGTCCAAGGTTCCCGCCATCACCTTCGACGTGCCGAAGCCCGCGATGAGCAACATCCCGCAGGCCGTGAAAAAGCCCATGGAGGGATTATAGAGCGCCCACGCCTTCATGACGACCAGCGTTGCCTTGCGCACGCCATCACTGGCCTCATCGAAGCGCCGCTGCTCCCGGTCCTCGCTGGTGTACGTCTTGATCTGCCGGATGCCGGCGATGTTGTCGTGAAGGAGGGAATTCAGCGCTGAGACCGCCTTGCGCTGCTGCCGGTAGCGCGACCGCGCCGTCAGCGTGTACGCCAGTGCGCCCGCCGCGAGAAACGGCAGCGGAAGCATCGCATAAACGGTCAGCATCGGACTGTAGAAAAGCATCACGCCGCCCACGATCAGGATCTGCAGCACGGCCACCGTCCCCTGCTCGATGCCGTCGATGAGAACCCGCTCGACGCTCGTAACGTCCTCGATGAGCCGCGTCATGATATCGCCGGTGGCGCGGTCATCAAACCACGGCAGCGGCAGCCGCTGGATATGACTGTAGAGCTCGCTCCGGAGATCGAAGATCACCTTTTGCTCAAAGTGGTTGTTGAAAAAGATCCGCACGCTCGCGAGGAAGTGCTCGAGGAAAAACGCGCCGAATCCCGCTCCCAAAAGCGGCCACAGGAGATGCGGTTGGTTTTTGTGAATGACCTCGTCGACGATCGTCTGCGTGACGACGGGAAACACGATCACCATCAGCGTCGAAAGAATCGCACTGCCCAGCGTGGCAAACGCGAGCAACGGATAGCGGCGGACGTAGGGCAGGACGCGGAGAAAAACCTTCATGCGATCGTGGACTGGCGGCTCGGCCGGAGGCTCACGCGACCTCCGCGCTGGCCTCTGCCGGCTCGACCCAGCGTCCATTCTCGCGGATCAGATCAACCAGCCGATCAACCGCCTCGGCTTCCGGGATATTGAACTTCACCGGCGTCTTGTTGATGTAGAGATTCACCTTGCCCGGCGCCCCTCCGACGTAGCCGAAATCCGCATCGGCCATCTCGCCGGGACCGTTGACGATGCAGCCCATGATGGCAATTTTCACTCCTTTGAGGTGGCCGGTCGCCGCCTTGATACGTGCGGTCGTCTCCTGAAGATTGAAAAGCGTGCGGCCGCAGCTCGGGCACGCGACGTAGTCGGTTTTGAAAATCCGGACGCCCGCCGCCTGAAGAATGTTGTAAGCGATCCGGAGGGACTGGCCCGGAGCGGACTCCCCCTGCACGATGACCGCATCGCCGATCCCGTCGCAAAGGAGCGAACCGATGTTCGTCGCGGCGGAGAGGAGGGTCCGGAGGAAATCCACCGGCTCCGCACCGGCCGGGGAAAACGTATCTTTGAGCAGGATCGGGTGGCGCGGGTCCAGACGGCTGGCAAGGAGCCGGAAGGCTCCGATCACCGGCAGATTACAGCCATCGTTTACTGTGACCAAGCGGGCGGACGGGCTCTCATTCAACGATGCAATCGCCGCGTCATCACGCGGGTCGAGGTCAATGACTCCGCTCTCTTCGAGAACAATCTCAGGTCTGTAGTCGCCGAGCCCTTCCAGCTTGTGAGCGACCTTATCGAAAGCCGCCTTCCGCACCACGACGCGGACCAGTTCGCTGCCGCCGAGGGGAACGCCCGCAATGGAAAGCCGGTCCGATGCGCGGCGCGCATAGGAAAAGGGATCGAAAGGCCACGCGGAAAGCTCCGGACCGGCCGGCCGCTCGTTGGCGAGATCGACCAGCATCCGGGCGACGGGAATCTCATGCACCGAGTCCTCGGTGAGCGAGACGCGGATCGTATCCCCCAGCCCGTCGGCGAGCAGGCTCCCGATGCCGATCGCGCTTTTGATCCGGCCGTCCTCGCTGTCTCCGGCCTCGGTCACCCCCAGGTGAAGAGGGTAGTTCCAATCCGGTCCCTCGGCCTCGAGCCTTGCCGCCAGCAGGCGGTAGGCATGGATCATGACCTTCGGGTTCGATGACTTCATCGAGAACACAAAGTCGTGGTAATCGTTCTCGCGGGCAATACGGGCAAACTCGAGCGCACTCTCGACCATTCCGGCGGGAGAATCGCCGTAGCGGTTCATGATGCGGTCGCTGAGGCTGCCGTGGTTTGTCCCGATGCGCATGGCGACCCCGCGCTCCTTGCAGAGCGCAACGAGCGGGGCGAAGCGCTCACGGATCCGGCCGATCTCGGCGGCATATTCGTCGTCGGTGTATTCGCGAACGTTGAATTTCTTCGAGTCGGCAAAGTTGCCGGGGTTGATCCGCACCTTGTCGACCCAGCGCGCGGCCTCCATCGCGGCTTCGGGTTTGAAATGGATATCCGCAACGATCGGAACGTCGCATCCCCTCGCCTTCAGCTCCGCACGGATGCTCTCAAGATTGCGCGCATCCTTTACGGTCGGAGCAGTAATCCGCACCAGCTCGCAGCCGACCCCGACCAGGCCGAGCGTCTCCTCGACGCAGGCTCCGGTATCCATCGTGTCGCTCGTGAGCATCGACTGGACCCGGATCGGATTCTCCCCTCCCATGACGACCCGGCCGATTTTCACCGGGCGGGACGGGCGCCGGTTGGGATAGGAACGGTGACGGATCTCCATCACTTCTTCTGGTGCTGCTCGACCGGCACCGGCTTCGTGGCCACGATGTCACCGACGTCGTAGAACGTAAGATAGAGCATGAAGCCGATGAGCAGGAGCGCGCACGCGGTCTGCACGAACTCGAGCACACGCACGTTGATCGGCTTTTTCCGGACGGCTTCAATGATCGCCAGCGTGATGTGTCCGCCATCGAGGACCGGGAAAGGCAGGAGGTTGATCAAGGCGAGGTTCACATTGATCAGCACGCTAAAGGCCAGTGCGATGCGCCAGCCGTTCTCCGATTCAAAGATCTGATAATAGAGCCGCATGATGCCCACCGGCCCGCTGAAGTGAGCGGCTTTGACATCCGATTTCGGTGAGAAGAGCGCGCCGATCATCCGGAAGATGCTCGTGGCTGCATCCTTCACCTGCGTGAAGGGATCGGGGTGCACAAGAACGCTCCGGCCCCATTCCACGCCGAAGGCCAACGGAACTCCGGAAGGATCGGCCGGCGGCAGCGCGACATCCAGCGTCAGGGGCTCGCCATTGCGCTCGACGCCGAACTTGAGCGTTCCTCCGCGGTTCCCGTCGATGAAGGGCCCGATCTCATCGAGGCTGAAGATCGGCTGGCCATTCACCTCAGTGATCAGATCGCCTGCGAGGAATCCCGCCTTGTCAGCAATGCTCCCCCGGACAACAAACCCGACGCCGGGTGTGAGGCGGGGCCCGATTTGAACCTCGCGGAGGGCGGGCCGGCGCCAGCTGGAGGTCTCGGGCTTCGTCCAGCCCGTGTTGATCGTGAGTTCCTGCCCCTCCCGCTTGACGGTGAAGGGAATCGTTTCGCCTTCGCTGCGGACGATCCGCCACTTCACGCTGTCCGTTCCGCTCAGGAAATGCTTCACAGGATGTCCATCGACCGCGAGGATCTCGTCACCGACACGGAGGCCGGCCTTGGCCGCAGGGCCATCCGCTTTGATAAACCCGATGACCGGCGAATCAAATTCGCTCTGGGGCTTGCCCACCGCCCAGACGACGCAGGCCATGGCAAAAGCCAGCCCGAGGCTGAAAACCGGACCCGCTGCCGCGACGATGATCTTATCGAGGGGCTTCACCGGCGGCAGCATGTCGCGCGACTGCTCGACCTTTCCTTCCAGAGCCTCCATCGGCGCCAACTGCGGGATGGCGACGTAGCCGCCGGCGGGAATCGATCCGAGACGGTATTCGACACCGCCGATTTTCTTGCTCCAGATCGGCTTGCCGAACCAGATCGCGAACTTCTCGACCACCAATCCCCTCCAGCGCGCCGCCAGAAAGTGGCCGAGCTCGTGGACGACGATCAGGAGGATGAAGATCAGCAGGACCTCGAGGCAGAACACGAG
>CAZSMN010000176.1:0-8019 GCA_964607615.1 uncultured Chthoniobacterales bacterium
GAGTCGGAGTCCAGGTCGAGGAGGGAATCGGGATCTTTGCTGTAGTCGGACGCCATTTTTTCGGTGTTCCGAGATCTTTAACCCCGCAGGCCGGCTTTTCCAACGAAAATTCCAATCCTGAGCATCGGAAGAATTCCGGCAAACCGTTCCCGTCGGAGGGTTTGACAGAGCCGGCAGAGGCCGCGATGATTGCGTGGTTATGCCCAGCGTGAAGATTGACCCGAGTTTGCACCAGCAGAAGAAGCCCGATTGGATCAAGGTGCGCCTGCCGAACAACCCGGTTTTCTTCTCCACGAAGGATCTCGTTTCGGACCTCCGCCTGCACACCGTCTGCGAGAGTGCCCAGTGCCCGAACCGCTGGGAGTGCTGGAGCGGAGGGACGGCGACGTTCATGATTGCCGGTGACCGCTGCACACGCGCCTGCGGGTTTTGCGCGGTCGATACCGCCAAGCCGCTTCCGCTTGAGGCGGACGAGCCCCAGCGCGTGGCCGAGGGCGTGAAGCGTTTGAATTTGAAGCACGTCGTCATCACCGCCGTCGCCCGTGACGACGTTCCCGATGGCGGAGCGGACCACTTCGGCCGGACGATCGAAGCGATCCGCGCTCTCGATCCGTCAATCGCGATCGAGGTTCTGGTGCCGGACTTCAATGGCAAGGATCCCTCGATCCGCCGCGTGCTCGATGCGCGGCCCGATATTTTCAATCACAACCTCGAGACCGTCGAGCGCCTGACGCCGCTGGTCCGCTCGCGGGCGAAATACCGCCTCTCTCTGGCCGTCCTCAAGCGCGTGAAGGAGATGGAACCGGACATGATGACCAAGAGCGGTATCATGCTCGGCCTCGGTGAGACCGAGAACGAACTCTTCGAAGCGATGGACGACCTGCGCGAGGCGGGCGTCCAGGTGCTCACCCTCGGGCAATACCTCCGCCCGACGCCGCAGCATTTGCCCGTGGTCGAGTTTATCAAACCCGAGACGTTTGAGCTCTACGGCGAGATTGCGCGGAAGAAGGGCTTCACTTTCGTCGCGAGTGCTCCGCTTGTGCGGAGCTCCTACCACGCGGCGGACTTCAATCCGGTTCCGCGTTGATCTGGAAGATCCTCGCTGCGGGCAAGCCCGCTCTCTCCTACGCCCGTGAGGGCATCGATGAGTATCTCGGCCGGCTGGCGAGGATGACGCGGGCGGAGATCCATTTCGTCAAGGTCACGCCCGACCTCCACGCGCGCCTGCTGGCGCAGTCGGAGGGATGTTTCCGCATCCTGATGGACGAGCGTGGCCGGCAGTTCACGAGCACCGGCTTCGCAGCCGAGATTCAAAAGCTGGAGAACCGCTCGATCTCGAAATGCGCCCTGCTGGTCGGGGCCTCGGATGGGTGGGGCGATGCGATGAGGGAGAAAGCCGATTTGCTCTGGTCCCTCGGCACGCTCACGCTCCAGCATGAACTTGCCCTCGTCGTCGCGCTGGAGCAGATCTATCGCGCCCACTCGATCCTCGCAGGCACCCCCTATCACCGCGAAGGGTAGGAGCTTGCCGGAGCTCCTTGCCGGGGATTGAACTCCCGGGACGGAGTCCTATGATCGGACCCATGCGCACTTTGTCCCGCAGCGGATCCGCAGGCTTGTTGATTTCCGTATTACGACTTCTCGCGCTCCTGGCGATGGTTTCCGCCTTCCCTGCAGCTCGGGCTGCTGCGGAGCCGGTTTACGTTCCGGAGGTTTTGAAGCCGTGGGTGAACTGGGTGGTGGCGCCGGGGTCGCGGGATTGCCCGCCGGCGTATAACGATGCACGGCGGACGTTTTGCTCGTGGCCGTCGCGCCTCGCGATCGAAGCGGGGTCCGGAGGCGGAAAGTTCTCGTTCGACGTTGTGCTTTTCGCCGAGTCGTGGCTGGCGCTTCCGGGCGATGCGGAGGCGTGGCCGCGGGATGTCAAAGCCAACGGAGCGGCCGCTCCCGTGCTCGAACGTGCGGGTGTGCCGGCGGTGCGTTTGCCGGCCGGCACCTACCGCATCGAGGGGAGTTTCCATTGGAGTGGGATCCCGCAGCGGATCGCCATTCCGCCGTCGATCGGGATCCTCTCGCTTGTGCTGGATGGCAAAGCGATCGAGATGCCGGCCTGGGATTCTTCGGGTCTCCTGTGGCTGCGCCGGGAGAGCTCGGCAGAGGAATCTGACAAAGATTTCCTCGGGGTGAAAATTTACTCCCTTCTGGAAGACGGGATTCCCCTTTGGTTGAGAGGGGAAATCGAGCTCGTGGTCTCGGGAAAAAGCCGGGAGGAGGATATCGGAACGATCCTGCCCGAAGGCTGGAAGCTCGCTTCCGTCGACGGCCCGATCCCTGTGGCGATCGACGATGCCGGCCGCATGCGCGCGCAGGTCCGCCCCGGACGCTGGACGATCCGCACCACGGCCTTCCGCACGGATTCGCCGGCACAGCTGAAATTCGCCGAAGGCGCAAAGCCGGCCGTGACCGAGGAGTTGATCGCCTTCCGCGCCAAGCCGGACTTCCGCCTGATCGAGCTGACGGGCGCCCCGCTCATCGACGTTTCGCAAACGATGTTCCCCGACCCGTGGCGAACGCTTCCCGTCTACCGCTGGGAGACCTCGGGCGCGATCACAATCGAGGAACGGCTGCGCGGCAGCGGGCTTCAAAATCCAGCCGGGCTGGCGATCTCCCGCGAGTGGTGGCTGGATGAGACCGGCAAGAGCCTCACCTTCCGCGATCGCATTTCCGGGCAGCGGCAGGAAATCTGGCGCCTCGATGCCGCCGCCGGGCAGGACCTCGGCTCGGTGCGCAACGCGGGTGAGGGGCAGCTCATCACGCGGAATCCTGCCACCGGAGCGCCGGGTGTTGAGGTGCGGACGCGTGAGCTCTCCATCGATGCGACGGGCAAGATGCCACGCGCCGCTTCGCTGCCGGCCAGCGGATGGATGGCGGATGCGGACTCGCTTCGTGTCGACCTGAACCTCCCGCCCGGCTGGCGGTTGTTTGCGCTCTTCGGTGCGGATTGGTCGCGCGGGGACTGGCTTACGACGTGGACCCTCCTCGACCTGTTCGTTCTCGTGATCTTTTCCCTCGCGGTCTTCCGCCTCTGGGGTCCCCTGCCGGCGGTGATTGCCTTCGTCGCCTTCGGGCTTTCCTACCATGAGCCGGGCGCGCCGAGGTTTGTGTGGCTGGCCCTGCTCGTTCCTCTCGCTCTGCTGCGTGTGGTGAAATCCGGACGCGGGCTCCAGTTGCTGAAACTCTGGAAATGGGCGACCGTCGTCGTGCTGATCTTCAGCCTCACCCCCTTCCTCGCCGGTCAGATCCAGCAGGCCATCTACCCTCAACTCGAGCGGCTTCCCGCCTTCATGCCGCGTGCGGTTCAACCGCCGCCAAGCTCAGCAATGCCTGCCCCGGAGATGGTGGTTATGGAGGAATCAGCAGATGATACGCCGTATTTCAGCGGCGAGAAAATCGTCCCACAGCCCCAGGCGGCTAAAATGCGGAATTCCATCAACAGCAACCTTCTTTATGATTCGAAAGCCCGCATCCAGACCGGTCCCGGTGTTCCCGAATGGTCGTGGCGCCGCGTCGCTTTCGGTTGGAACGGGCCGGTGCCGGCGTCGCAGGACGTGCGCCCGATCCTCATCCCGCTCGGCCTCGAACGTGTGCTGAGCATTCTCCGAGTGGCGTTGCTTCTTCTGCTGGCGGCCTTTCTGCTCCGCACGCGGTCCGGAGGGACAGCCGGAGCATCCGCCGGAGGCACCATCCCTGCCGTGGCGCTCGCTTTTGCCTTTCTGCTGGTGGGATCCCCCGCGGCGAGGGCGCAGTTTCCGGATCCTGCGATGCTCGATTCGCTCCGTGAGCGCCTGAACAAACCCGACGATGCCTTCCCGATGGCGGCGGATATTTCTTCGGCCAACCTCACGCTCACCGACCGCCGCGTCACAATGGAGGTCGAGGTTCAAAGCGCCGTGCAGGTGGCGGTGCCCCTGCCGGGACGGCTGCCCGACTGGTCACCGCTCACGGTCACGCGCAACGGCCAACCGGAGGCGAGCGTGAGGCGGGAGGATGGTTTTCTTTGGGTCGTCATCCCTGCGGGAGTCCACCGCCTCCGCGTGGAAGGGATGTTGCCGGCCGGAACGGAGTGGGAGTGCGCGTTTCCGCTCCGGCCGCGGAGCGTCCGCGTTGACGCGCCCGAGTGGACATGGACCGGCGTCCGCGCCGACGGGCAGCCCGAGCCGCAGATCTTTTTCTCCCGCAAACAAAAAGCCACCGGAAGCAAAGCGACCTACGAGCGGCAGGATCTTCAGAATCTTGTGCTCGTCGATCGCAAGATCGAACTCGGCCTCGTCTGGCAGGTGCGCACGACTGTTTCCCGCCTCACGCCCGATGGCCGGGCGATATCGGTTCGTGTTCCCGTGCTGCCCGGAGAGAACGTCGTCACGGCAAACCTCTCCGTGCGCGACGGTTTCATCGAGGTCGCGCTCGGTGCCAATGACCAGACGTTCACGTGGGAAAGCGAGCTTCCGCTCACGAACGATCTCGCGCTGGAAACGCGACGCGAAGACCCATGGGTCGAGCGCTGGCAGGTGGTGGCCTCGCCCGTTTGGAATGTCGGGATCTCCGGCCTCGCCCCCACCTTCGACGCCTCACAAACCGATCTCGTGCCGGTGTGGCATCCGTGGCCGGGCGAGAGCGTGCAGCTTGCGATCAGCCGTCCGGAGGCAATCGCCGGGGCCACGGTGACCGTTCGCGAAGGCACGCACGAGGTCACGCTCGGGAAGCGCCAGCGAACGTCAAAGCTCACCCTCTCGCTTGTCTGCAGCCTCGGAGAGGATTTTCCGATCGGCCTGCCGCCGCAGGCTTCGGTGACCTCGTTGGAGCATGACGGGAAAACCATTCCTGTGCGCATCGAGGGCGGACGTCTCCTCATTCCCGTGCGACCCGGCGAGCAATCGATCTCCGTTGGCTGGCGCGAGGACTTGCCGCTGGGCTTCAGCGCCCGCGCGGGCGAGGTCCGCCTGCCGGTCGAGAGCGCGAATATCGAAACGATCATCCGCCCGCCGGACAATCGCTGGACCCTGTGGACGGCCGGACCGCTGCGCGGACCGGCGGTGCGGTTCTGGACGATTCTGGCCGTTTCGTTGGTTGCCGCATGGGCACTCAGCCGGCTGCGGATGTCGCCCCTGCGGGCGCCGGAGTGGATGCTGCTCGGCATCGGTCTCACCCAGGTGCCGCTGGCGGCCGCGCTCGCGGTGGTCGCGTGGCTTCTCTTTCTGGAATGGCGCGGCCGGCCCTCGTTCGTGGCCCTGTCGCCCTGGCCGTTCCGTCTGCTTCAGTTGGCGCTGGTCGTCCTGACCGCGGCCTCGCTCGGCATCTTCATCGTCGTCGTTGCCGAGGGCCTGCTGGGAAATCCGGAAATGTTCATCGCCGGCAACGATTCCACGCGCAGCGTCTTGAGATGGTATGCCGCGCGGAGCGGGGAGATTCTGCCGATGCCGGAGTGCTTTACCGTCTCCATCTGGTGGTACCGTCTCCTCATGCTGGCCTGGGCGCTCTGGCTGGCTGCTTCGCTGCTGCGCTGGCTGGCGTGGGGGTGGAAACAGTTCTGCGCCGGCGGCTGCTGGAAGAGGGCGGAGCCTAAAGCCAAACCCGTGCCACCGGAGCTGCCGACGGCATGAGAGAGGCGGGCTACCGCCGCGTTGCCGATTCGTCGCGGACGGCTTTGGGAGTCGTTCCGGAGACGGCTTTAAAAACGCGGTTGAATTGCGAAATCGAGCGGAACCCGCTTGCGAAAGCGATTTCGCTCACCGGGTAACCGGTGAGCTCGAGGAGTTGTCGGGCCTTCGCCACGCGATGGGTGGCGAGGAACCTCGTGAGCGTACTGCCCGTGTGCCGGTGGAATTGCTCGCTGAAATACCCCGGATGCATGCCGGCTGCGGTCGCCAGCTCGCCCAGCCGCCAGTCGCGGGCAACGTCTTTCCGCAGGAGGCGGACGATGTGCTCGATCGCCGAACACCCTGGCGTTGTGTTGGCCGGAACGTGCGCCGAGGCAAGCTGGCTCGAAAAAAGCCGGAGTAGCCCGAGGGCGCCTTCGTAGGTCGCGGCGGAGAGCTTTTTCGTATCCCGGCACGCCCCCGCACAGGCACAGCGCCGCTCGCGGCTCCCGGGCAACATGCATCCGCGGCCGGGAACCGCACAGCCGGGCGGACGGTCGACATAAACATGGCCGGTGTGGAGGAAACCCAGCACCCGGGCGTCGCGAACGACCGGAACGGCGGACGACGTGAGTCCCGCAAAACACCGCGCGGTCCGGATCTGCAGATTCGTTCCGTCCTGTAGCGCGACATGGGTCTTTACGCAGGTTGCACAGGCTTTACGTCCGGTCGACATGACGCGGCAGAATTTCGGGATCCCATCCTCTTCCGCGATCGCAAACTCTCCGGGAGCCTGCCACTGCAAGGGCAGGCCCGTCGCCTGGTGAAAGGACGCGGCGAATTCGGAAAACAGGCTTCTGGGAGGGGAGTCAGGCATCAGTAGCAAAAAAGTCCTCAGACAACCGAGAGCTGTCAGGGTTCGTCGCGCAGGATGGGGGTTGAGGTGTCAACCGGTTGAAAAGGACCTCCCGACTACATCGCGGCAGCGGACGGCGGGCAAGCGATTTTTCCGAAGATCTGCGCAGAGAATCCGAACGGATGCGTAGCCGGTTCAAGCGGCTCCGAAGATGATGCGCGTCATGACAGTGTTTCCCTCGCTCCTTTCGACCGGCACCCGGGCATGAATGTTCTGAGCGTGACCATCTTCGTCAGCATGATGCTGGCGCTCTTTTTCGTGGCGGCCTTCCTCTACCACCACGATTTCTCGGGCGGCGATTCGCTCCGCGACAGCCTGCTCCCGTTCAAGAAGGAAAAAACCTCCAAGCCCGCGGCACCGGATGCGCATCCGCCCGCGGCATCCGCTGCTCCCAAGGACCTCTAAAAATTTCTCATGAATACCAGAACGGCAACTATCGAGTATAACGACACTGTCGTCCGGCAGTTTGTGATCGCGTCGATCTTCTGGGGCGTCGTGGCCATGGCGGCCGGCGTCCTGATCGCGTCGCAGCTCAGCTTCCATTTTCTCAACTTTGACACATCGTGGCTGACGTTCGGCCGTCTGCGGCCGCTGCATACGAACGCGGCGATCTTCGCGTTTGTCGGGAACATGATCTTCGCCGGCATCTACCACTCGACCCAGAGGCTGGTGCGGACGCGGTTGGCTTCGGATTTTCTGAGCAGCCTCCATTTCTGGGGCTGGCAGGCGATCATCGTGGCGGCGGCCATCACGCTGCCGCTCGGCTTTTCGCGCGGCAAGGAATACGCCGAGCTCATCTGGCCGATCAACATTGCCGTCACGCTCATCTGGGTCGTCTTCGCGGTGAACTTCTTCTGGACGCTCGCGATCCGCAACGAGAAGTCCCTCTACGTCGCGATCTGGTTCTACATCGCGACGATCATCACGGTGGCGATGCTCTACATCGTCAACCATCTGCAAATTCCGACGAGCCTGCTCCATGCCTATCCGATTTTCGGCGGCGTGCAGGATGCGCTCGTCCAGTGGTGGTACGGGCACAATGCGGTCGCCTTCTTCCTGACGACGCCGGTGCTCGGCATCATGTATTACTACCTGCCGAAAGCGGCGGAGCGGCCGGTTTACAGCTACCGGCTCTCGGTGGTGCACTTCTGGTCGCTCGTGTTCATCTACATCTGGGCGGGCCCGCACCATCTCTTGAACACCGCGCTGCCCGAGTGGCTCCAGACCCTGGGCATGATCTTCAGCCTCATGCTCTGGGCACCTTCCTGGGGCGGCATGCTCAACGGCCTGCTCACCCTGCGTGGCGCGTGGGATAAACTGCGGACCGATCCGGTGCTGAAATTCCTCGCGGCGGGCGTGACGTTCTACGGTATGTCGACCTTTGAGGGGCCGCTCCTCGCGATCCGCTCGGTGAACTCCCTCTCGCACTACACCGACTGGACGATCGGCCACGTGCACAGCGGCACG
>CAZSMN010000177.1:0-8018 GCA_964607615.1 uncultured Chthoniobacterales bacterium
GAGATCGAGCGGTCCCTCGAAGACGTCGAGCTTGACCTTGTAGTCGTCCACTTATCGCCTCTTGAAGCCCCGTTTGGCACCCTCGCGCTCAAGCTGGCTCACGTGTTTGGCCCGCTCCTTGATCCGCGTCTTGCGCTTGCGGAGCTGTCCGGAGAGCTTGTCGACGACCTTGTCGATGGCAGCGTAAAGATCGGATTCGGCGTCCTCCGCGAAGACATCCGGCCCCGGAAGGGCGAGGTGAACCTTGACGGCGTAGGGCTTCTTCTTGTTCTGGTCGTGGAAAAGAACGATGTGGGCCGCAAGGATCTGTTCACCGTGAGCCTCGAGGTGGGTCACCTTTTCGGCAACGAAGGAGTGAATGGCGCCGGTGAGGGCGATATTGCGGGGGGTCAGGTGGATTTGCATAGATAGAATAGTGGCTCGCGTCGGGCCGTCCCGCCAGTAAAAAGCGGAAAACCGGACAGCAGAAAAACGGGAAACCTACTCGCTCGAGAGAACGTCGCCGCTGGTTGCCAAGAGGGTGATCAGGCCGATGTAGCTGCCGGCCTTGTCGTAGCACCAGACCGACCAGATCGGGCTGGCCTTGGAGCCCTTCTGCTGGAGCGCGTAGCTCACCGAGCCGAGCTTGCGGCCCTTGTCGGCGGCGTATTTCAGGGCGGCACTCCAGGCATCGGTCGAGTTGATTTTCACCCGGTCGAAGTCGATCGGCGAGGGATCCCCGATGAGCGTACGGAGGTCGAGCGAAGGCTTGTCGGAGATGATGTCGCCATCCTGGATGGTGACCGAGTGGAGCTTGCCCTCGCCGAAGCCGCTGCGGGCGATGAAGTACCACTGAGGCGGATTCGGAGTGCCATTATCGGCGGAGATTTTCAGGACCCCGGTCCGGTAGGAAGCCGGCAGGAGCTGCACGGCATCCAGCGCCGTATTCTGCGCGAAGATGGCCTCCGGGAGGATCGAACAAAATGCGGCGACGAGGAGGAGCGGACGTGACATGCCGGCGAGCATGCCAGAGACCCCGGTCCGGATCAATCCGGAACCCGTGCCTGCCGGAGCGGACGGTCCGGAAGGGAATTGTCCTCTTGTCCACCGCGCAGCCCGCGGGTAGCTTCTTTCCCCGATGCATCAAGGTTCGCTTGCTCTCCTGCTCCATGCCCATCTGCCGTGGGTCCGGCACCCGGAACACAGCGAATTCTCCGAAGAGGACTGGCTCTTCGAAGCCATCGTCGAGACCTACATTCCGCTGCTGAAAATCTTCCGCCGCTATGCCGTCGAGAAGGTGCCGGTCAAGCTCACGACGACCCTCACACCGACCCTTTGCGCCATGTTGAGGGATCCGCTGCTGCAGACCCGGGCCGTGCGCTACATCGAGCGGGGTATCGAGCTCGCACGACTCGAAATCGCGCGCACGGAGGGCGATGCCGCGCTGAACGAACTGGCGCGCTTCTACCACGGACGGCTCACCGAGGCGCAGGCGTTTTACGAAAAGGAAATCGCCCGCGACGTGGTGGGAGCCTTTGCCCAGCTGCAGGAGGACGGGGTGCTGGAAATCATCACCTGCGCGGCGACGCACGGGTTCCTTCCGCTCATGGAAGCCTTTCCCGAAGCGACGCGTGCCCAGATTTTTATCGGCTGCGACTACCACCGCGAGTGCTTCGGGCGGGATCCGAACGGCATCTGGCTGCCTGAGTGCGGCTACGTTCCGGGCATCGACCGGATCCTGCAGGAGGCGAATATCCGGTGGTTCGTGGTGGATGCGCACGGGCTCATGTATGGAAATCCCAGGCCGCGGTTCGCAATTTACTCGCCCTATTTCACGCCGGCCGGGCCGGCGGTCTTCGCGAGGGACCGCGAGTCCAGCAAGCAGGTCTGGAGCGCCCGCGAGGGGTATCCGGGCGATCCCGCCTACCGGGATTTCTACCGTGACATCGGCAACGATCTGCCGGAGGAATACCTCCACCGCGTCTTCCCGAACGTCGGCCACCGCCGCTACACCGGCATCAAATACCACCGCATCACCGGATCCGAGCACAAAGAGATCTACAACCGAGGCTGGGCGATGGGCGCGGCTGATGCGCACGCCGCCGATTTCCTCCACGCGAGGGAGCGCCAGATCTCGCAGATGGCTTCGATGCTGCCGATCGACCCGATTCTGCTAAGCCCCTTCGATGCCGAGCTCTTCGGCCACTGGTGGTACGAGGGCCCGGAATTTCTGGATCTCTTCCTCCGCAAGGCCGCCTACGACCAGACGGTCTTCCGCCTCACGACGCCGACAGCCTATCTCGCGCACCACCCCACCCTTCAGATGGTCGCCCCCTCGCCCTCCAGCTGGGGAAACAAGGGCTACTGGGAAGTCTGGCTGGACCACTGCAACGCATGGATCTACCCCCACCTCCACGAGGCGGCACGGCGCATGACCGCCTCCGCCCGCAAACACAAGTCCACCCGCTCGAAGGAGACGATCCGCATCCTCCGTCAGATGGCCCGCGAGCTCCTCCTCGCGCAATCCAGCGACTGGGCGTTCCTCATGAAAACCGGCACCGCCCGCGACTATGCCACCAAGCGGACGAACGACCACCTCCTGCGCTTTACGCGCCTCTTCGAAATGCTCGAGAGTAAAAAAACGGATGCCGGGCTGCTCGCCGCGTGCGAGGCCTGCGACAACCTTTTTCCCGACATCAATTGGAGGCATTACCTTTGAGATCCGTCTCCGCGGCACTGCGCCGGCTTGCCATCGGAGCCATCGCGACCGCCCTTCCGCTAGTGAACGCCGGTGCGGCCGGGAACGGGGACGTCGAGTTTGCCTTCGCCGTTCCGGACGACGGCGCCGTCACGCTCGGGATCTTTGATTCGTCCGGCAAACTGGTCCGCCAGCTCCACAGGCTCGTCCCGGAAAGCAATTTCCGGATCGGCCTCAACGGCCTGATAACACGGTGGGACGGCCGTGACGAAAACGGTATGCGGCTCCCGGCGGGGAACTACTATGCGCGCGGCTACCTGGTCGGCGATGTCGAAGTCGAGGGCGTGGATTTCCATTTCAACGATTGGATTTCCGCGACAACCGACCCGCTTCTGACCCGCGTGGAGGATTTTTTGCTCCTGCCGGACGGCGACCTGATCCTGTCCGGCTTCCTTGCGGACGGCACGGGACTTGTTGCCCGCTACAATGCAGACAAAGGATTTCTCTGGCACTCAACCGAACCAGCCCCGCCGCTGCTGGCCGGCGACGCGACGCGGGTTTTCGCCGCTGGACCGGAGGTTGTGACCATCCGGCAGGCGGCCACAGGAGAGCTCCTCCCGCTCACTATCACCCTCACCACCCGGCCCTCGGCCATCGCTGCCGACGATGCGTCGCTCTTCCTCGCCTCTGGCACCTCTCTGGAAGTGCGCACCGGCCCTGAGATGGCCCCGGCAGTGCCCCGGACTCTGCCGGAGGCTTTCGTATCGATGGATGCCGCATCCGGCACCGTCGCCGCCACCGCCGGGAAGGAGATTTTTCTCCAGAAAGCCGGAACGACGGACTTTTCTCCCATCAAGCTGGATGCCCCCGCCGCCTCGGTGGCTCTGGGCTCCGGTAACACGATCTGGTTCATCACCAACGAGGGAAGCGATCGTATCGTCGGTCAGGTCACGGCCGAAGGGGAACTCCTCCGCACCCTGCGCACCGAGCCGGACAGCCCCACGCCTTCGAGGATCCGTGCCCTCCGCGAAGCCGAGACCTTTGCGGTACTCGATAACGGCCAGGGGATCCAACGCCTCCGCCTCCTGACGCGATCGCCCGATGGGGCATGGACAATCGATTGGGAGCGCTCGATCCGGGTAGCTGCCGGTTTCGGATTCTCCGGTCAAACCCCCGTCGCCCAGGAAGGCACGACGCTCGGGGAGATCCCGTTCCGCCTCGAGAAAAACCCGCTTACCGGCCGGCATGACACGCTCCTCCTCCACGTCGTGGCCGATCCGAAAGGCACCCGGCTCGAGACACCCGATGGGCTCGCCATCGCCGATATCAGCCTCCACAATGACACGGTAAAAACCGCCGCCCAACGCGGCACCGAACCGGACAGCCTCCGGATTCTGCGCGGGAATGGTGCTTTTGTTGAAGAGTTTGTCATCCGCGGACTCCGCCACGTCGTTCCTTTGGATGCCGGAGTTGTCGAGCTTCCCTGACCTCGTTTCGCATCTGTAGCGAAGCCATGGTCGGATTGGCATCGATATTGCTTAGGCTAGGTCCATGCATTGTCCATACAAGCCATCTCGCAAACCACCCGAGGGCCCGGACTGCCGGGAGGCGGAATTGTCTGGAACCTCCTGTGACGGGATTGTCACAAACATCCCGTTGTCCGACTTGGTAATCGGGACGAGAAGTCTGAGCATGAGTGGAGCAACAAAAACGCGCCTGCGCCAGCGTAAGGGCTTCAGCCTGATTGAGCTAATGGTGGTGATTTCCATCATGGCCGTGATGACGTCCCTGCTTCTCCCCGCGGTGGGAGGTTTCTCGAGCACGGCCGGCCGCCGGGGAGCGGTGAACATCGTTATGAACACCTTCGAGCAAGCGCGCGTCGCGGCGCTTGAAAGCGGGCAGACGGTTTACGTCGGGTTTGCCGACGGCGACTTTCCGGTCGAGGACATGCGCTACTCGGCCTTTATCGTCTTCCGCGATGCCACCGATGAGGAGAAAAGCGTGGGAAAGACGTTTGTCGTTCTCAAAAACTGGACCCGTCTCCCGAAAAACGTCGCTTTCAAGCAGATCGCCAGCTCGCTCGTCGGCAGCGGCGCGGTCGTGCGGGACTTCACCGGACTTTCCAACGAACTGGGAGCGGGCAAGCGCGATGAGCGGTTTCCATTTGTGGCGTTCAACTCCTCGGGTGCGATCGACGAACCGGCCAGCAATCTCCACGTCTTCCTCTACGAGGGCTACTACGCCGAGGGCCGGGAAAACCCCGTGCGCAATGCCAATAACCTGTTTGAGAAAATCTCACTGTCCCGCTACACAGGCCGCGCCCAGCTCGACGTCACGGGAACCGGAACGTGACGGGCCGGCTGCGCCATAAGGGCATCGACGGGAGGTGTTTCGAGCCCCTGCTCCGACAGGGGAAAAACCCCGTCCCGCATCCCGGCGCCGGCGCCTTCTCTCTCGTCGAGATCGTTCTTGCCCTGTCGGTGATTGCGTTTGCCATTGTCGGCATCATGGGTCTCTTCCCGGTCGCCATGCGCTCCGCGCAGGAAAGCCAGCGGGAGACCCGGGCCACGCTCATCGCTCAACGGATCTTCTCCGACCTCCGCACGCTCACAGGCACCAACCGCCTGATCAATTCCGGACCTCAATTATCGGATACCAACGCGGTGAACCTTTCGACGACGGGCACGCTCTGTCTCGCTTTCAGTCCCGAAGGCGCGCCCGTGCAAACAATTACCGACAGCGAATTTTCCAACCCCTACACGCCGACCAACGCGCTCTTCCTCGCCCGGGTTTCGGTCGATACAAACACAGGCTCCTCCAATCTTTCCCGCGTCCAAACCGTCGTCGAAACACCCGCCGCCGCCGCGTCAACCAACCGCTCCCGCTTCACGTTCGTGACGCTGATGAATTACTGAGGAGCTTTTGACCGAATTAACAGAATTTACAGAATTTTGGAGAACGAACCTCAATACGATCTGGCAGGAAGAGTGATCGGGCTGGCCATGAAGGTGCACCGGACACTCGGACCCGGCTTCCTGGAAAGCGTCTATGCCAATGCGCTTGCGATCGAGCTTGAGGATGCCGGCATCGCCTTCCGGAGAGAGGAGCCGTTGAAGGTTTTGTATCGTGGACGGCATATTGGAGACTTCCAGTGCGACTTTCACCTCGAAGATGATCTCATCATAGAACTCAAAGCCGTCTCCACATTGAACTCCGCTCACGAGGTTCAACTCGTCAACTATCTCGCTGCCACCGGAATTCCCACGGGACTGCTCCTTAACTTCGGAGCGAAAAGCCTCGAATACAAAAGAAGGCTCCTCAGTTTGCCGCCCAATTCCGCGAATTCTGTTAATTCCGTCAAACAATCAGCCTTTACCCTTCTGGAGCTCATGGTCGCCATGGCGGTCATGTCTATTCTGTTGGTTCTTCTGCTCCAGATGGTCGACAGCGCGACGAAGCTCTGGCGGGTGAACGAGAACCGCGTCGACAGCTACCGCGAGGCGCGGGCCGCGCTCGGCATTATGGCGCGGGACCTGCAGAACGCCGTCGCCGGGACGACCAACGCCAACCAGTTTCTCGTCAACACCGACGCCTTCCCGCTCATCTCCTCGATCGGCGGCGTCGTTGCGAATACCAACAGCGGTTCGGCCGTTTTCTTCCTCTCCGCACTCCCCGCCAAGGCCCAGCAGTCCGGCTCCAACAAGAGCGACATCTGCCAGGTCGGCTACTTCCTCGCCCTCAACCGAACGGGAGCCTCAACGAATCAGTCGCTCAACCTCTACCGCTACTTCCGCAGTAGCGATCCCACGTTTCAGCGCCTCCAGGCGGGTACCAATCTTTTCAACAACCCGCCGCCATCCCCCAACACCGCCGATACCGAACTCCTCGCCCGCAACGTGACCGGCCTCACCATCCGCGCCTTCTCGATCACGACCAACAATGCGCTGACCAATTTTTCCTCCTCCACCAACTCCCCCCTCCCTGACCTCCTCGAGATCAGCGTGCAGGCGATCAATCAGGAAACCGCCAAAAAGCTCGATTCCTCCCTCTCGTCGTGGACCAACACCAACAGCGCGGTTCTCCTCCCCGCGGTGCAAACCTTCACCACCCGCATCCGCCTCAACCGCCCCCGATGAGGACCACCCGCTTTCTGACAGGATTTACAGGATGAACAGGATTTCCCAAACGCCCGAACCAACGACTTCTCTGGCCCTCCCCGCCGCCCGCCGCCGCGCCTCCGCCCTCATCACCACCCTCCTCGTCCTCGTCGTCCTCTCCACCATCTGCGTCGCCTTCATGCAAAGCATGAGCATTGAACGCTCGGTGGCACGGAGCTCTGCAAATCGATTGCAGTCAACAATGGCGGCAGATTCGGCTCTCGCGGCTGCCGTAAACCGGATCGGCGGGCTGCTTAAAACGATGCCTTACCATGGCATCGGATACACCAATCTTGCAGGGCAAACCTACACAATCCTCTCTGGCAAGACGGACTATAGCAGCACCAATTCCCCTCTCCCTCATTTTCTCGTCTCCGGTGTGTCATCCACCAATGCACCGCCGATTCCGAACGCCACGAATTCCACCGCCCTTAACTTCCGTACGACCGGCCAATCGGGATGGATGGGTTCCTCGGTAAGCAATGGAGTGACCGTGAACCGCGAATGTCGCGCCCCATGGGTTTACCTCTCCCGGGATCCGTCGCTCCCACACCAGCCTGACCCTTCATCACCGGGCTACAATCCGTATGTCGCCAGATACGCTTATTGGGTCGAAGATGAATCGAGCAAGATAGACCTCGGCGTTGCCGGCAACAGCCTCGAGAGCGGACGATTTCGCCGCTCCACCAACTCGGCGTCGCCTTCCGACGTCGATCTCGGAGCCATTCCACTCCAAAACGGAGTTCCCCTCCCTACGAATGACTCGATTGTTAACCAGCAGGTTCTGTCGCTCCGCCAACCATCCACAACCGTTCCTGTCGACACTCGACTAGTGGCGCAAGCCGCGGCCGTTTCGACCAACGGGGCAGACACGGCCCGATTCTACACGACCATGGCAGGCTATGCCAGCGAACTTGCCGGCACCGGACAGCGTCGAGTGAACCTCAATGCAATTGTCACGTCCTCGCTTAATGCCAATACGATCTCATCTGATCTCGATGATATTATTTTTGTGATTACGGGATCCCACATTTTCCCGGGATTGAGCAACTCGACGGACCAAGGCTTGTTCCACGATCAGGCGGCCACCAATGGGGCTATTCCGAATTTTGGTTCGAGGTTCTATGCCGGAGCCACGGCCGCTAGACAGCAAATTTACTTGAAGAAGATCGCGGCAAACATTC
>CAZSMN010000178.1:0-7997 GCA_964607615.1 uncultured Chthoniobacterales bacterium
ATCGGCACTCCGGGCAACAACAACACGTTGATCCTGGGTTCTGAATCGCTCTTCCGGGTCGATATCGGCGCCGCCGGACTCAGCGACCGCGTTCTACTCAGCGGCAGTCTCGTGATTGATCCGGGTGTCACCCTCGAGCTTCTCGCTCTTCCCGGCGCGTTTGATGGCAGCAGCTATACGCTCCTCTCCTATTCCGGGACGTTGACGGGCACCTTTGCGAATGTGTCCGGCCTGCCGTCCTCTTACTCCCTTGATTACGGCACGGGCATCAACAGCGCCATCACCGTGATCCCGGAACCCGCAAGTTCCGTCCTGATCGCGCTCGCACTCGGGGCCCTCTACGCCGTGAAGAGAAAGCGCAGCGGCCTGTGCGGTCAGCGCCAGTGAGTGCGTCCAAAGTTCCCGATCCCCGGTAGGAACCGGGCACATGGGTGCGAGGTGAGCGCCCGGGAGGAACCTTACTGCCCCGGCTTCCGAAAAGGATCAAATGCTCGCATCGACCGCTTTCATTCGCCAAGCCAAGCCTGGTCTCTTCCGATTCACCTATTTCCCCGGATCGTCTCCCCAATAAAGGTTGCGGGCATTGCCACGGATCAGCTTATCGAGCACTCCCCGGCCCAGGCCCAATCCGCGAACCGTTTTTCCCTCGACCGTGAATTTTTCTCTCGTGGAAAAAAAGCGCCGCTCCAGCTGGTAACGCGCCGCCATCGCGTTATGTAAATCCGTTTTCTCCTGCGGAGAATACTCGCTAACAGGTCGCGTCAGTACAAAATCGACACCCCACAAGATACGATCCTGATAGGTTTCGAAAAAATGAATCAGGCGGTCGCGGTCACTCTCGGCATGGACCAGCAAATCTCCGATTCTGCCAGCCGTATCCACATAATAATTGGGCCATTGATCAAGCCTCTCGGCCACTGCCGCGAGGTCGTGCTCCTGACTCCCGAAATGGAGGCCGATTACCGGCAGGTTCGGATACCGCGCCACCACCTCGTCGCGCGAAGCGAGCAGGCGGTCATAGCTCGGCACGTCGTCCCGTCCGAACCAGTGCCATCTGGGCTCTTCGCGGAAATAGCTATAGTGGGGATCGCGCGGATCAAGATCCCGCCAGGCTTGAAGAGGCTCTGCGATGTGCATAAGCAGGGGCCTCCTCTGGTGCTCCAGCCATTGGAAGACCGCGTCGAATCTCGCATCGTCCACAAACACCCAAGCCCCGCTCTGCGGATCGCGCAGCTCCATCCCGATGTTTTTCCAAACCTTGCAACCGCTGGCGCGACCCGGCCCGGCATAATCTTCCGCGATCCCGGCAATCGCCCTCTCCGCCCAACCTTCGGTTCCAAAGTTCTCCAGCGAAAAACTGGTCGCCCAAGCCCATCTCTCGGGATTGGCAGCCGATAGCTTGCGATACCACGCTCGCTGGGTTTCCAGGGAACCCAGATCCTCATGCGCAACGCAGATATTGAAAGCGGCTGAAATACCGAACTCACGCAACCAATCGGCGGCTTCGGGAATATCCAGTGGCACATGACCGTGGGCATCGATCCATCCTTCGGCGCCCAAACGATCGCCCGCATGATGCCGGCTTACGCCCCATGGCCATGGCATTTTTTCAACAAGACGCCAACCGCCCCAGCCTTTCTTCGTCAGCTCATTGCTCAATATATCAGACAGCCTATCAGCTTCTTTCTTCAAGAGTCGAGAGGCTCCGTGGCCTTGGAGGGTGTCATGCACTTTGGACAGGCAATCGCCAAAAGCCTCCCTGCCCGTAGGCAGGCGAGTCAACCCGCTGCGGGGATGCTGCACTCTCCGCGCCTTGCCGGCAGCCCGTTTTGAACCCAACGATTCCCTGCCCAAAGTGCATGACACCCTCTAGAATCTAACAGCGCGCAGGCAGGGTAACAAAGGGAGTGGCCGACCAAACGCCAATCGTCCATGCCTGCCCCCGTTTGCGCACCACCCCCCGGTGTTGCAAGATGACGAGCGCGGACCGACCCCTTTGCTTCATCGAGAAAATGATCAAATACTTGGACCGACCTCTTCAACACGGACCCCTGTTTCCCGGCCCGCCGCGAATGCCTAGGCTGTCCGTGACATCTTCCCATGCAAGAATATGCACACCGACCCCCATCCCCCTGACCCCATCTCCGACCTGATTCAGGACTTGACAGGGAAGACGCCGCAATGCTGCATTACAGCATGACAGCAATCCCTGTGAGTAAGCGAGGAACAATCACCCTGCCGCCGGAGATCCGGCGCGCCCTGGGATTGGAGAAGGCCGCGCATCCGATGATGCTGGTGGAATTGCGCGATGGAGGGATCTTTTTGCAGCCGGCCGAGGCGCAGCCTGTGCGGGATATCCCCGAGGCGACGCTTCGTGAGTGGGTGGCGGAAGACGAGCGCGATGCCGAAGGGTTTTGGATGCGTGCGGGCAAGGCGTGAAGGTCTTCCTCGACAGCAGCGTGCTGCTCTCGGCCTGCGGGTCGGAGCGCTCGTTGTCGAGGCTGGTTACCGAAATCGCCGGAGAGCGGAAATGGAACCTGGTCTCGGCAGCCTACTGCCGGGCGGAAACCGCCAAGAACGTCGGAAAGTTTGGCGCTGCAGCCAGCGAGCACTGGCTATCCCTCCAGCGGAACGTCGGGTGGACACCCAATGCGCTGACGACCCGACGGCCGCTTCTTCTAACCGCCTCGAAAGACAAGCCGGTGCTCATCTCGGCCTTGGCCGAGCGGTGCGACGCGTTGCTGACCCTCGACAAGGGCGACTTCGGACTATTGCTTGGCACGGAGGTCTACGGAATGACCGTTCACACACCGAGAGATTTTCTGGTTAGTCAAGGGCTGGGGTAGCCATGGCTGCGTCGGACGGCCACCCCGTCCGCAGACCAAGCTCTTTCCTCTAACCACAGATTAACACCGATTCTCGCAGATTTTTCCGAAACCAAAGAGCCGTCGCCGCCTCCCTCCATCTGCACAAATCTGCGTCAATCTGCGGTGAAAATGCTCCCACATCCCCGGACGGAGAACCGACTGTGTCTTACGGAGCAAAACCCCACCTGAAGAATCCTCTAAATTCTGCGGGATCATGCACACTTGCCCCTATCCCCGGCAATTACCGGATCTTTTTCCTCTTCAATGGCATCATTCCAGCTACGCAAAGCGATCACTTG
Organism: uncultured Chthoniobacterales bacterium; assembly: GCA_964607615.1. Lineage (GTDB taxonomy): Bacteria > Verrucomicrobiota > Verrucomicrobiia > Chthoniobacterales > Terrimicrobiaceae > CAZSMN01. Next base: position 3,167 of record CAZSMN010000178.1, read on the forward strand.
ACGCCCGGAACTTATCGGGTTACGGGCAGCCGGCTCACAGTCGCCGCCCGGCAAAGAGGGCTGATCAGCAACGCGGCGAGGCAAAGCACGGAGAAATGAAATCAATGAAATCGATGAGGAAAATAGCTGCTTTCAGCGTCGCTGTGGCAATGGTGGCTCCAAGCCTTTCGCAGGCTGATTCGTTCGGGGACTCCCCGGATGCGTTTACAATTGATTTCGTGCATGTTGGCAACGCAGGCAACGCAAACGACGCCGGGGCTGGAGGAGGGAGCTACTCCTCGCCATATGGCGGGGTGAGCTATGACTATCGGATCTCGACCTATGAGGTCAGTCGGTCCAGCGTCCGCGGCGCGATCGTGGGCGGGCTCAACCATGTCACGGCAGAGGGGATGTTTGAAGGCAGTCCTGCGACAAAAGTAACCTGGTTCGAGGCCGCAGCATTTGTGAATTGGCTGAACACGAGCAAGGGGCATCAAGCAGCCTACAACTTGGACTACTCCTTTGGTCAGTGGTCCATCGGGGCATGGGCGCCTGATCATCGGGCGACGACCGGGGTGAATAGCGGGACCAACCACTACCGGCACAAAGACGCCTTCTACTTCCTGCCCAGTGAGAACGAATGGTACAAGGCAGCCTATCACCAGAACGACGGGGTAACGGCCAACTATTGGGACTACGCGACCGGGAGTAACGTGACACCGACTCCGGTGTCCGAAGGCACGGATGGGGGCACCGCGGTCTACAATGGTCACACCCATCCTGCCCAAGTCAGCGTCGCCGGGGGCTTGAGCGCTTACGGGACAATGGGCCAGGATGGAAATATTTGGGAATGGACGGAAAGCGCATTTGACGGCAGTGACACCGATGGTTTCTTCAGTGGGGATCGCGCCATCCGAGGCGGCGACTGGAATAGTTTCGAGGACTCTTTGCGCTCCTCGTTCCGCACATCCGCCTCACCGTGGCAGGAGTATAACATCATCGGTATGCGTGTTGCGAGTATCCCGGAGCCCTCCGTTGCTTTCCTGGTGTTGATGGCAGGTGGCGCATGGCTGATCAGCAAGCGTGCCAAGCGTTCCTCCTGAGCCCACAGTAAATCCGTAACTGCCCCCCACCCCGGATTCCATCCTCCTCCGCAACTCCCCGCACTGTTACCTACGCCCCGGTGCGTGACCGGTCCGGAACCAGATAGAACAGCGTGTCGGGGGCGGTTCCTTTGCTTTCGGTACCCATGCGGTGGCAGGTGTTGATAACCTTCATGGTGTCAAAGAGGGGATTCGCATTCGGACCAAAGGATTCCGGCATTCGTTCACGCATCTCGGCAAGAAGCGCGCGGATGGTTTGCGGCCCGGACTCCAGCAACTCCCGGACGTTACGGTTCCATTGTTCGGTCGTTTCAATGATGGCTTGCAGTGCCTGTGCGAAGGTTCCGCCATCCGCAATGCCCCAGTGATGCCCCCGGGCTGCGTGGGTGACGGCTCCGGATTGGATCAAACCGATCACCAGGCGGCAGGCGGCAAGCTGGTTCTCCGGGTTGCTGTCCCCCCAAGGGGCGACGGCTCCGATGAACTCGTCAGCGCCATAAAAAAAGCGGTCCTCCGGAAAAAAGCAGCAGACATGCCCGATGGTGTGCCCCTGGGTGGGGATGACCAAAACGTTGTGAACGGAGAACGCCTGGAACGAAAGCCCGCCGATCCCGTGGGTCACGAGCGGAAAGTGATCTTCCAGCAGCGCCGCGCGATCCTTGTTTGTCCGCAACTCAGGGAAAAGCGCCATGAGCCGTGCCACGACCTGCGCCGGAGAGCCCATGTCCAAAAAGCGGGACGCTTCCTCCATGAGGCTCACGAAAAAACCCGCTTGATCGCGGAGGTTCGGGTAGTCCTTGGCGGAGATGTAGTGCTCCACCTCCGCAGCTTGCAATTCATGGATCACATCGTTGTTCCCGACATGATCGACGTGCCCATGGGAGTTGATAAGAACGACCCTTGAGAACTCCCCCAGTTCGGCGGCAGCCGTCAGCACCGCCTTTCGATCCTCGGGGTAGGCCCCGCTGTCGATGATCGTTAGAATTCCATCGCGGCAGTGGAGGACAATCTGGGCGACATCACCCTGCTTGTTCAGGATTAATTCCCGACCTTCGATGACCCGGATATGATCGCCCAGTCGATGGATCTGACAATAAGACATAGTTCCTCCCGGCTGCGCGCGATTCCAACGGATTTCCTCGGAAAGGCAATGACCAAAAGAACGCTTTGCATCGTATCAGAGCGGCCTGCTGAAGAAGCAAGGAAACATGGGGCAGATCCTCTTTCCCCGATGTTGCCAGATGACGAGCGCGGACCGACCTCTTTGCCGGACCGATTCGCATCCGTCAAAGCTACGCGAGTTCGGGAACGGAATACGCCTCGTAGCCGTGGACCAATGATCCGAGCACGTCCATGAAGGAAGCGAGCGGGTGGTTTTCGTCCTCCCCGACCTCGTCGGTGATCTCGTCGAGGAGCGAGACAAGGCGCAAGTATTCCGCCTCCGTGCGCGGGACGCAAACCAGTGAGGAGATGGGTGTCCAGCTCCGCGTGAGGGTTTCAAGTTGTGCTGCGCTCATTTTTTCCAAGCTCCTTTGTCGTATTCACCATGCGTCAAAATGTGGCGGATGTAAACTTTTCCCCGGTTGTAGTGGATGGCGGCAATGAGGCGGGCCTTGTTCCCGGCGATGTTGAAAACCGTGAACTTTCCCACCTTGTCGGCATGGGGAAAAACGGACCGGATCTCTTGAATGTCGGAAAAGTTCCTCGCCCGCATGCCGGCGAACCATTGCGCCAGGCCGGCCTTGCAGTCCGGGTGATCCGCCGCGAAATCGTTCAGTCGCTTTCGTGTGATGACGTGCATTGCCAAGACTCGAAGACTTGGGCATGTGGTTGCGATGGGTCAAGCATCCAGACGAGAATATCAGCAATCCGATTTTCGTTGATCGGGAGGAACGCGGTACACACAGAGTGCTCTCTCCACGGAATCCGGGTCCGCCCCTTTGCGGGCAGATTCGATCGTGAACGGCGCGGGAACACCGGCCGTGTAGAGCTGCCCGATGCGAGTGCTGCGGGCTTCCCTCCATCACAAAAATGATCAAATGCTCGGACTGACCCCTTTGATGGTGTCCCCGACAAAATCCGCCTGTTTCCTCGGCTGTGCGCAGAAGGAAACTTCGCGAACAAAGGATGCATGTGGTTCTGGGCTCAACGGGAAAGCGGGTGTCCATTCCCTGCCTATAGAGGGCGCTATGGGACAACGGCTTTCCCACCTCCCGAGTTTCTCAATTTTTCTTATCCACTCGTGAGGCTAAGGAACACTCCTTCAGAGGTTGGTCCACCCGATTTCTACGGGGCCTGGCGTTGCGGGATTGGTAAGAACGTAAACGAGCATGGGTATTCAGCGCTTGATTTGCGGGCGATTGGTTGACCAACTAGCAATGTTACCAACCAGAACATGTCGAGCATCGAAAGGCGAGCTCGATGCTTGCAACCGGGAAACGCTTCTCCTCGGCGATCTGCAAGAAAATGAACACTGACCCCCATCCCCTCACCGCCCTTATGCGCAAACTCATCCTCCTCGCCAATCGGCTCCTAAAAAATCCACGCTTTGCACTTGCGAACTAAGACAGTTGCTGACCCCCATTTCACGTACGGTGAAGGCGATGGTTCGGCTTGTCTTCTCTTTGCTTCAAATCTTAACAATAAGCCACTTATGTTTACTTTTCAGCCAATCCGCATATCCCTGAAGGCCAAATCCAGCGAGTGTGGTTGTCGTTCCAAGTACGGGTCCGAACATGGCATCAACGATCAAAAGAGGCAGACCAAGGTAAGTCAGAAACACGCCGATGGAAGAGCATTTCGCGATTTCCTTCATCGATCTATTTGCTTTGGCGAGTTCTTTTCGTATAGCGACCTCTTCGACTTTATCTCCTGTGGTTACCGCCGTTGTCCATCTTCCTAAAATGTCGCGAAACTCGGAGAAGTGTCTGTTTTGACGGAGCATCAGCAAATCATTGAAGTCGTTAATATCGGGCCATGAATCGATCTCTTTAACTAACAGTCCGACAGCGGCAATAAGCTCATCACTTTTCACCGATGCGAGCTGCGCGTTGTCAGATTGTTTTCGGCTCTTCCCGAGGGAGAGATCGGGTACGGGATAGAAAGCGCCGAGCGTCTCTGATTCGTAGAGTTCGCTCGATGCAACGTCGCCCTTTGTCATTGCAACATAGAGAACAGATCGAAGGTAGCGCAGCATTGAGGCCGGAAGCTTTTTTGGGGAGCATCTCCTCGCTATAGCATCGTGGGCCGCGGCATCAAAATCTTCTGATCGGTTCATTCTGATATCTATCAATTGTGGTTCCAGAACAAGCATATCCAAGAGAACTTGGAGGGTGTTTCGTTCTAGATCCCAATCGCTCCGACGGAACGACGCCCAAATCAGTGGTTCAAGTGCTGCATACGCGTTCGCCCGGACTTGAGGCGGGTGCCGGTAGGCTCCACTCTTTATCCAGTTTCCAGATGAGTCAGTTAGGCGGATAAACTCCTGGACCTCCGGACTCTGCGATGTGATTAACGATCGGCTTTCTATGTCATTCACATCTACAGGATCGGCAACAAGATCGCGAAACACCTCGAAGTGTATCCCCGAACCATCAAGGTATATCTCCTTTGCGAGCAGTGCATACTTGAAAGCCGCCGCTTGGTGAGTAGTGTTTTGCATTGCCGACTTCAAATCATCTAGCTGCCGCGCTTCACTGCTAGTTTCCGGGGTCACTAGTCGGACGTGTCCCGCCTCAATTGCTGCGTGT
>CAZSMN010000179.1:0-7996 GCA_964607615.1 uncultured Chthoniobacterales bacterium
CCGCCGTCCGAAGAACGCTGAGCATCACATGGGCAAAATCCTGGCAAACCCCGGCCCGTTTTTTCCAGACGACCGCCAGAGGAGTATTCACGTCAGTCGCTCCCGGACGGTAGGTGAAGCGCTCGTAGATCGCGCGGTTGAGCGCCTCGAGCGCCGGCCCGAGCTGCTGATCGCCCTTGAGAAAACGCCGCGCCCACTCGGTCGAAGGACCGCCGGTCGGAACCGCCGGAGTCGGCTGGATGTAGTCGAAAACATCGGTCAGCGCGGAAGAAAAGATCTGACGGGCCTCGGCCACGGTCAGGGCGAGAGCCTCTTCCGGCTTCCGGCACGGATGCGTGCGCACGTGCATTCGATTGGTCACCGCAAGGCGCTCGTGCCGAAGCGTCATCGAGTAAAACGTCGTCAGGTTTCCAAAGTAATCGACATACGAAGACGTGGCTGCTGCGGGAGAAAACTCGATCTGGTGACTGAGGACCGACTGGTCGGCGCGCTCGGGCGGCGTGAGCCTCAGCTCCAAATACGCCTCGCTGGCGTGGTCGCCGTAGCGGTAGTCGGTCACATGCACGATTTCAAAGAGCATTTTTCGGGCCGGGGAAGAGCGGCGGCGTCTCGTGCCGCATGTGGATTTGATGATTGAGAAAGCCATCGGAAATCAGATCGTGCACGGCCAGCACCCGCTTGAGAAGGTGTGCACACTGCTTCTGGAGCGGAGAGTTTTTCGAAGGCGTCGGACCGGCCTGTGCGATCAGGTCTTCGAAATCCGTCGCCTGGATCGTCTGCACGAGAGACTCGATCGCGGCCACCGCGCGCGATGTCGCGGGAGAACTCGTGTCCTCGCTCTCCAGAATCCGATCGGCACAGCGCTTAAGGCAACGGACCACCGAGCGCGGCGCCACGGGATTTTTCCAAAGAAGGTCAAGCATGGGCCCCGGCTCGATACGCATTTGATAGACGCGCCGGTAGACATCGCGGCTGTTGAGCAGGCGGAGAAAAGCCGAGAGGCGGATCTCCATGGCGTGCTCCCCCACCCCGGCACCGCTTTCAATGAGCGGGCCGGCGATCGAGTTCACCGCATTCGCGGAAATGGCCGCCCGTTCGATCAGCTGGCCGATTTCGCAGAATTTCCACCCACCGTCCGCCAGCATCGTGCATTCCGCAGTTCCGAAAAACTGCGGGATAAGCTGGCGCGCAAAATCACAAAGGCGCCGTGAGGATGACGCGAGCACATCGGGTGCCGACGACGGGCGGAACCTCGTGCTCTGAAAGCGGTCGCGCAGGAGGCTCAACACGCCCCATGCTTCGATACTCAGCGTCTCAAGAATCGACTCCGCATTCCGCGAGGCCCGGAGGATCGTGCTGACCACCGATCCCGCCTCCTCGATGTCCAGCGTGAGGCGGTAGCGGCCGACCGGGCTTGAGATCGTCCGCCGGCTCCCGGCTCCCGCACCCTCCAGCGGAGGAAGGATGCGGTTCCAAACCGGCCGATAGTGCGTTCTCTCCGTGGGATTCAACTCCTCGAGCTCGAGAGACTCGATCACCCCGACCATGCCGGCCAGGCTGTAGGCCCGCTCGAGATAGCGGCCGATCCAGTAAAACGCCTCCGCAACGCGGCTGGTGACATACTGGGAGGGAAGCACGGTCTCAACGGGACGCGCCGACTCCTGCGTCTCCTCTCCGGCCTCGGCCCCCACCTGCACCCACGTATCCTTGCTTCCGCCGCCGAGTTCCGACGCGGTAAAAACCGATTCCTTCGTCGAGACACGCGTCAGCGCTCCGGGAAAGACCTCGTAATCCCCGTCGTCTTTCCGAAGCGCAAAGACGATGTGATCCTGACGGCGGACCGCCCGCTCGCCGTCCTGATAGCAAACCGCCAGCGCATCGCAGTCCTGCGGCTGTGCGACATACTGCGAGGCGTTGGCAAGAATCTGCGCGCGCACGGCTTCGATCCGGCTCTCGTCCGGTCGAATCCCGTCGCCACCCAGCAGGATGCGCTCGCCATAAAGCGGACGGATGGTGTAGTCGCCGAGATCGGAGAGAACCATCTCCTGCTGGTCGAGATCCCCGAGCCAGTACGTCGGAAGGGTTTTCAGAATAGGACGCTCACCGAGATAATACCGGATAATCTGCGGCGCCAGCGGCAGCAGGCTGCGGTCATCCACGAGTTGCGAGCCGATTCCGTTTACGACGGAGACCGTCCCCTTGCGAATGCACTGCACCAGGCCCGGAACACCGAGCAGAGAATCCCGCCGGAAGACCATCGGGTCCAGCCATTCGTCCGAGACGCGGCTGTAAATTGTCTCGACGCGCTGAAGCCCGGAAACCGTTTTGAGATAAACGGCGTCGTTGAGAACGAGCAGATCCCCGCCCTGCACGAGCGGAATGCCCATGCGCCTCGCCAGAAAGCTGTGCTCCGAATACACCGCGCTCCCCGGCCCCGGCGACAGCAGGACGACCGTGGGATCCGATGCGTCGGAAAAGGACCGGAGCGTCTCGAGGATGTCGGTCGGCACATCCGAGATCGAATGGATCGAAGTCTCCTGAAACGATTGCGGGATCACCCGTGCCAGCGCACGGCGGTTCTGGATCATGTACGACATGCCCGACGCGTTGCTGAAGTAATGGTGCTTCACCACCAGCGAGCCGTCCGGCATCCGGCAAACACTCAGACCGCTGAGGTGGAGGTATGCGCCGGCCGGTCCACGAAGGCCCGCCGCTGCCCGCTGAAAAAACGGACTCCCGAGAACGGGCTGGATCGGAATTTTCTCCTCCCGGAGGATTTCCTTGCCCGAGTAGACGTCCTTCAAAAACATCTCAAACGCCCGCAGGCGCTGGCGGATTCCTGCCGCGAGCAAATCCCACTCCGACGGTGCGAAAATCTGTGGCAGGAGGTCGCAGAACCACGGACGGCTCCCCCAGGGGCGGTCACGTGAAATATCGAACGTCACGCCCATCTCGCGCATGGTCGCCTCCAGACGCTCGTCGAGGGAACGGATCTTCTGGTGCGGCATGGCCTCCATCCGCTCAAAAAGCGCACGGTAGGCCTCACGGGGACCCTCCGGACCGGCGAAGCTTTCGTTCCATAAACGGAAGTCGCCGAAGGGTTGGGTCGCAGGATCTTGAAGCCGCACGCCGAGAGGCTTTCCATGCACTGCCGGCGGGTCAAGTTCAATCCTCCTCCACATCCGCTGCACCGCGAGATTCTTGCTCAATTCGACCGCACGGGGGGAATGCTGTTGAAAAAAACAGCCTCACCGTTTAAGCGATTGGGGACATGCCTTCGACCACGCCCGAGTCTCCGAAGAGTCCTGCCGCCGGATTGTTTCGCGCCCTCGCTCCCCTGCTTGTTTTTTTTCTCCTGCTTGGCACGGCCTCCGCACAGCAAAACAATGCCCCTCGCCCGGCACCGAAGAAGCAGAAGAAAGCGACCGAGCTCATCCGCAAGCAGGACCCGCCAAAGGTCATCCCCCGCGTTCTCGAGCAGGCCGATGCCTCGAATGTCTCGGTCCTCATCTCGCTCTCGAAGCAACGCGCCTATCTCAAGGTCGGCGACGAGATTGCGATCGACACGCCGATCTCCAGTGGCAAGCGCGCAGGCATGACGCCCACCGGCACGTTCCCGATCGTTCAGAAAAATGCCGACCACCGTTCGAGCCTCTACGGCGATTTCGTCAACAAGCAGGGCCAAGTCGTCCGGGCCGGCGTCAGCACAAAAATTGACTCCGCGCCAAGCGGCACCACCTATCGCGGTGCCTCCATGCGCTGGTTCATGCGCTTCGGCGATCCGGCCACCAAGGGCTGGCGGCCCGAGGGCATGCACACCGGAATCCTTCCCGGCTACCCGGCGTCGCACGGCTGCGTGCGCCTTCCCGACGATATCGCCCGGATGTTTTTCGAGAAGGTTGTGATCGGGACGCTTGTCACGATCGAGAACTGATCACTCGCGGCTTTTGAAAAAGCTGACCGCGGTGATCAGGTCCATTGCGCGCTGAAGCACCGTATCGCGCAGCGGAGATCTGAGCCGCTCCGCCCTGGCGACGGGCGTCCCGTCGATCTCCGGATTCGTGTTTGCCACCAACGCGGCCTCGTTCATGCGAGGTCGTTCCTGCTCGAAGACGAACTGTCCGACACCCTTCTCACGGCTCTGCAGGAAAATCTCCTCCTGAAGGCCGGCTGGGAGCGAAATCGCCACATCCGGCTTCACACCATCGGGAAAAATCGACGCACCGTCCGGCAGGATCGCCTGCGACACAGCGACCCGGAGCACCTTTTCGCCGCCCAGTGGAAACGTCTGGAACTCCACCGCCTCGCCGGCCGTGTCGGTCCCGACGATCATCGCTTTGGCATTCGCCCGCAACGTGGCCGCAAGCGCCTCCGCCGCGCCGGAGGTGTCCGGATCGGTGAGGACCACGAGCATGCCGGTAAAAAGCGGATCCTTGTCCGCTGTTAAGATCCGCTCCTGCTTCGCGCTTGGTTTCTGAATGGTGAAAAGAATCTTACCCCGCGGGCTGAACCTGCGGGCGAAATCCGCCGCCATTTCAAATTCGCTCCCTGCCGGCACTGCCCGCAGATCGAGAATCACCGCCGGCAGCTTTTTCTCCGCAAAGCTCGCCAGCGCCGTGTCGACCTGCGCGAGCGTCGCGGCGTCGAGCGCACCGGGCCGGATGTAGCCCGCCTGCTCGTCGAGGATCTCCGCCAGAAAAGGGAGAAGAGCACGCGGGGGCGGAGGCGGTCCGACGGAAATCGCCAAGCCCGGAGACATGCGCCGGATCACCCCCTCAAGGAGCGCCCGCTGACGCTCGGCTTCGTTCAACGATGCAGCAGAAAGAAAGCTGCCATCAATCGCCTCCATCGCCTTCTTGACCTGCGCCTCATCGAGTCCATTGATCACCTCGCGCAGCTTCGGTGCCGGCGTTCCTGCCGGGGCTGCCGGAGCAGGCGTGGGAGTCGGCGTGCCTGCTGCGGGAGCGGGCGTCGGGGTTGGTGGGGTTGCCCCCGGATCAGCCCCGGAAAGGTCCGCAATAAAGGCGGCGGCCAGAGCGAGGGGGAGAATTTTCATCAGAGTGTGCCGCCGATATCGTTCCGGCGCTGGAGTCCATCAAACGAAATCTTGTCAGCCGCCGCGTAGGCCAGCGCACGGGCGGATGGCAGATCATCGCCGAGAGCCGTTACGCCAAGCACGCGACCGCCATTCGTGACGACCCCCGTGCCGGATGGCTTGGTTCCCGCATGAAAAACTTTGGCAGACGGAGAAGCGTCCGCATCGGCGAGTCCGTGAATTTCGAGCCCCTTGGTGATCGGCCCGGGATATCCACCTGAGGCAAGGATCACGCACGTCGCGGCCCTCGGCGACCATTCCGGCGAGGCCTCCGCCAGCGTTCCATCGATCGTCGCCTCAAGCAATGGCAGCAGGTCCGACTCGAGACGCCGCACGAGCACCTGGGTCTCGGGATCACCCCAGCGGCAGTTGAATTCCAGCACCTTCGGCCCCTCGCTCGTGATCATGAGGCCGGGGAAAAGCATCCCGCGGAAAACCAGCCCGTCGGCTTTGAGTCCCGCCACAAAGCGGTCGAGGACCTCTTTGCGGATCGTTTGTTCCATCGCCGCATCCACCGAGCCCGAGGGCGAGATCGTTCCCATGCCTCCCGTGTTCAACCCCTGATCGCCATCCAGAGCCCGCTTGTGATCCCGGCAATCGGGGAAGAGCAAATAGCTTTCCCCATCAACAAGCGCGTGGATCGAGCATTCGACGCCGCGGAGAAATTCCTCGATGACAATTTTCTTCCCGGCGTCGCCGAAGACGCAGGTCTCCATGCAGTCCGTTACCGCTGCGAGCGCCTCGTCCGGCGTCTCTGCAATGATGACCCCCTTGCCAAGCGCGAGCCCGTCCGCCTTCACAACAAGCGGGTAAGCGGCCTCGCGGCAAAACGCTTTTGCCCGTTCGCTGTCGATGAATTCCTTCGAGGCCGCCGTCGGAATCCCGTGGCGGAACATAAAATCCTTCGCAAAGGCCTTGGAACTCTCCAACCGGGCGGCAGCCGCGCGGGGACCGAAAATCCTCAATCCCGTCGCCTCAAAAACATCGACCACTCCCGCAGCGAGCGTGTCGTCCGGACCGACGACCGTCAGCCCGATGCCGCGCGATGCGGCAAAGTCCGCCAGGGCCGTCAGATCATCCGCAGCGATCGGCACATTTTCGCCGACCGCGGCCGTCCCGGCATTTCCCGGGGCACAATAGACGCGACCGACACGCGGGGATTGGGCAAGCTTCCATGCGAGAGCATGTTCGCGGCCACCCGATCCGATAACGAGAACGTCCATGGAGGTTACGATCCGAAAAGAAGCGTGGTGAGCTGCAGCGGAAGCTGCGGACGCGAGAGAAGGACGGAGTTTCCGCTTACGCTTTCCACCCGTCCGGTTGTCCATCCGCGGGCACCAACGCCCATCGGAATCACCACCCGCGGGCGGAGTTGGGAAAGCACCGTCGCACGGTCCGAAGGCGAAAGCGGGCCGCCGACCGGGACAAACAAGACATCAACCGTCCCGATCTGAGCGAGCTGGTACGGCGACAGCGGGTGAGCCAGCCAGCCCAGGAAGCAGAAACGTATGCCGTCCATCGACCACGAGTAAACAAGGTTCATCCCCTCGGGCGTCTGGTTCTCCGGATCACGGAACGTGGCGACTCCCCGGATGCGGATGCCGGACGCGTTGACGAGTCCCATGCCGACGCTACCGCGGAAAATCGTTGGCTGATTATCCGCCGCGTCAACGTTGTTGGAATCCGGCCGCTCCTGCGTGATGAGGATCACATCCGGCTTGAGAGGTGAGGGCAACGAACGTCCCCCGCCCAGGCCGGACCCGAACGGGTTCGTGAGAATCGATGTTCCGATCGACGAGGAGATCCGGAAACACTGGTTGCCCAGCCAGTCGATGCGAACCTGACGGGCGTCCGCCGCCGAGGGGGCCGGCGCCTGGGACGATCCACAACCTGCGAGAAAAGCCGACAACGCGGCAACGGCGAAAAATCCGGTGATCCGCATGGGGCTCAGGCGTTCAATTCGAGTTGCACGCCCAGATCGCCGATACGGCTGATGGTGAGGCCCTGCATCGCCGGCGTCTCGGCTGCGACCTGCTTGAAGACGTCCTCGATCGCATAGATACCGTTCGCCCCCGAGACCGCCTGGATCAGGTCGCGAAGGATCTCCCAGTCGTCCCGCGCCGATCCCGGCGGCTGGATGGCTTGGTTCAGCCGCTGGAGTCGGCCCTTGAGATTGATCATCGTGCCACGCTTCTCCGCCCATGCACTCGCGGGCAGGACGACGCTCGCGAACGGCGTTGTCTTGTTGGCGAGAATGCCCATCGTGACAAGCGTCTTGAGCTTTTTCAGATTGGTCTCGGGTATGCCGCAATCGACCGCATCCTCGCCGAGAACCAGAAGTCCGGTGATGCGGGCTTCGTCGATCTCGGCCGCGATTTTCGGAAGGTCGCCGCTCACCAGACCGAGCAGTTTCGCGCCGGTGGTGTTCGGATTGCCGTCATCGGAAACAAGGAATCCGTCGCCTTTTTGCGGGCGTGGCAGGACGTCGAGATATTTGGCGCCGAGGGCCTTCGCGAGGCGCTTTGCGAGAAGGAGTTCCTCATTGGTCATGCGGGCGGAGGCGATCACCGCGAGTTCGCCGGCCGGAACCGACTTGAGCTGTGCGGCCGCCGCCTCAATGGCGCGCGACCATTTCGCCGGCACCTCTTCACCGCGAACCTCCGGCACTTTGAGCCGGTCGTCGCTGTGCAGGTAGTGGAAGTTGAGCCGGTGGCTGTCGGGCATCCAGCACGAGTTCACAAAATCATTCTCCCGCGGCGTGATGCGGTAGACGACATTCTCGCGGCTTGAGATGAGGATGTTCGAACCGGTTCCGCAGGTGACGTCGATGCTCTTCGTTTCCTTCAAAAACCAGACGCGCATCTTGAAGCGGAAGTCTTTGCTGGTAAGCGCGCCGACCGG
>CAZSMN010000180.1:0-7969 GCA_964607615.1 uncultured Chthoniobacterales bacterium
GTTTCCCTGCGCAAGCTGGGTGGGGCCAGCCAGTGTCAGATCGCCGTTGAAACTCGTATTGGCGGCCAGGATCATGGCGTTCCCAAGGGTGGGTGCGCCTGAGGCTTCCACATTCCCGCCGGAAAGGGTGACCGTTCCCGTTCCGAGAGCGGCATTGTTCGCCAGCTTGAGCGTGCCGGCTTGGTGGGAGGTTCCTCCGGAAAAAGAATTGGTGCCGAAAAGCGCGAGCGACGCCGTGCCAGTTTTCGTAAGCGATCCCGGACCCGAGAGGATGCCGTTAAAGCGGAAATTGGCATTTCCATCTCCAATCACATTGATATTGCCCGTGGCGGCAAGAGCGGTGTTCAAGACGTAATCCATCGTGGCCGGCGACGTTGCCGATGCGGTCAGGTGAATCGTCGGATCCCGACCGTCGTGGACGCGCAGGTCAAGCGGGTCTCCATCGATCATAATGCTCGCAGAACCGGATGCGGGTCCGATGCCGTCGAGTGCAAGGGCATTCAGCAAAAATGGGTTTCCCGAGTTCTGCCGGGCAGTCATCGTAGAAGCTGGCAGCGTCTGACCAGGGAAAAATGCGATCACATTTCGGGCATTCGAGAGCGGATTGAAGTTCGATTTCCAGTTGGTGTTTGTGCTCCAGAGATGGACACCGGAACTCGATTGTGTCCAGGCGGGAGGCACGAGCACGAGAGAGGCATCGTCCACGAAGAGTGAGGTCCCGGCGGGAGGCCCTTCGAAATAAAGTCGCAGCGAGTTGGCCGGACCGTTGGGCTCGGTGTATCTGAAGACGATGTCAACCGGTGTCCACCCACTGGCTGTGGCTGCGACGATTTGCAGGGTGTTGAAAACCGTGCTGCCTGTCGTACCTGTGTAAGCTAGAGTTGCCTTAACGTTGCTGGTTCCGGTGCCCAACCGGACCCATGCGGTCAGGCGGTATGTTTCGCCAGAGATCAATCGCCCGAGCAGATCTTGGGATGGGCCTTGATAGGTTTGAGATCTATCTCCACGGATAGATGTGGTGCCCGTCCGCACCGTCGTGGTATCCGCCACCACGGCTCCTCCTGAATTGGATGTCCAGCCGGACGTTGTTCCGGCCTCCGCGTTACCGTTGATAAGGAGTTCTGTTGGCGGATTGGCCACAAGGACGAGGCTGGCGCGTTCGGTTGATGAAGGGTCTTGAGGGTTCCAGAAGGCGCGGATGAGAACCTCCCTGCGCAGCGTGGCCGCCGTCGGGGTGAGGGCGACGGTGAGATCAACGGAATCTCCGGGGGCGATGAGTTCGTTGCCGGAATAAAGGGGCGCATCGGTGATGGGCAATCCCTCAGCTGCGGTTATAGCGGTTTTGACATTGTTGCCGGCCAACTCATAAGCCGTCGTCCACCCATCACCCCCTGTTTCATAAGCCTGCAAGACCGGAAGCGCGGGCACAGTGCCGGTATTGGTAAGCCGCACGGTATAGACCAGTGGAGTGCCCATCGAGATTGCTGTCGATTCGGAGGGAGATTGCGTGGAAAAACTCCCTCCGCCCGGCCCTTGTGCCCTGAGACTGAGGGTTTGATCGATGCCTTTGATGTAGTAAATGGCATCGCGAACGAGATTGGTGAAGCTGCCATTTTTTGATTCCGGCACCATGCTAAAGGGGCCGACATACCAACTCTCGAAGAAGACCTTGTCAGGGCGTCCGCCTTCGATCTGGTGAAGCTGGATCGAGCGCAGGGAGGAATTTTTGTAAAGCAGATCCCATGCGTCCTTTTCGGCCTGGGAACCGGTCGGGCCACTGCCCTCGGTGTTGGCGATGAACTCATGCTCGCGGCCGCGCGCCTGCAGCCATTTTTCGTAGAGAAGGATTTTCTGACGGTGACGGATCGCTTCGGGGAGGGCCTCCGACCCGCCCCAGCGTTGGTAGTTTCCGTAAGGGGAATCGGTGGTGAATCCCCGGAAGTTGTCGGAAAATGCCGCCGGAAATGCCTCGTGCAGGGACGCCATGAAGTCGTTGCCCGTGAAGTAATGCAGGAGCGGGCGGTATTCGTTATTGAGTTGCTGGATGGAGACCTCGCCGACTCCATAGACCGCCAGATCCGACGCCGGGCCGGCGGAAGTCTGGCGGGTGATCGCTTTCAATCCCTGGCCCGGAGTAAAGGCCAGCGCTACGGCGGGGGCATCGGCAGCGAGAGAACTGCGGAGGGTGACCCCCATTTGGGCGCCGTCAGGCAGCGGGGTCGCGGGCGAGGCATCATCGGCGAATGTCTCCAGCCGGGCGAGGATCGTGCCATCGCCTGAAAATGCCGAGGAGAAAATTTGGAAATTGTCACTGCCCGATGACATCCCGCTGCCTGCGGCCTTGATCGTGGTGATTCCGGAGGCGGACGAAGCGAAGGCGCCGGATCCGGCGTTTCCCACTCCCGCGCCAGAGAAGGCGGGCGTGAGCGGAGTGACGAACGACGCGTTGCTGAATTGAGCCGTGGCGGTCTCAAATCGCACCTCGCTGTCGGCAGTCATGGCCACGAGCACTGTTGCGGGGAAAGCCACTGTGGCCGACCCAAAGTTTGTCCATGTGATGCCATCGGCGGAATACGCACCGGTGATCGTGTTGCCCGAGCGGGTCAGCCGCAGCCAGCGCGCTGAATTTTGGACGCCGAGATTGGGTAGCGGGGAACCGGAAGAGGGAGTCAGTCCGCCCCCTGTCGTGCTGCGCACCCGGAACTCCAACTGATTGGCCAGATTGGCAAGGAGAGCGACCTGGCGGGCATTCGGGGCCGTCGATTCCCGCAGCGACAAGCCGGCGGTGGGAGTCTCTCCTGCGGGATTGGTGCGCGCCGCATTTGAGCCGGTGAGGGAATCGAGCCGCACGGTTACCGTGCCGTTCCCCGTGAGTTCCCGATATGCCACGGACTGGGCGTCGGATGAGTTGTTTCCCGGGTGGAGAAAATCATTTCCGCTGGCTGAGATCGTTGTGACCGTCCCGTTCCACGAAAAGCTGCCGCCCCGGCCGACCTTACCGACGTCGGCGGTAAAAAACGGAAGCGTTGTCAGGTTGCTGAAGCGTCCGATTGCCGGCCGGGCTGCATTGACCGAAGAGAGGAAGATTCCGGCGCGCGGCGTGGCTCCCAGCGGCACCGTCGCGGTTCCCAAGGCCTCCCATCCCTGACCGTCGCCGGAATACATGGCGGTAACCTGATCGCCGCGCCGCTCCAGCTTGAGCCACGTGCGGAAGCTGTTGTAGCCCTCGCCGAGTTCCCTGCGATTGACTCCATTCTCCTCCCAGTTGAAATACACCGGCGAGTTTGTGGTAGTGACTTTGATGCCGGGAAACGCCGTAGCCAGGCCTTCGACCCACTGCCGGAACCATCCGTAGGTCTGACGATCCGCCGAGCCAGCGGTTGTGTTGAACTGCGTGCCGGAATACGTCTCCCACGATCCGGTGAGTGCGGTGAAAAACTCCTTCGATGTCCATTGCGGATTCACGCGCACCGCCTGCTTCCAGGCTTCCATGATAAAGTCCGATGCCACGTCCGGACGCGGGAATCCGTAGCTTTGCAGGCGTTTGATATTCGAGACTGCGCTTCCATAGCCGGCTGCATCGGCGGGACTCCCCGCGAAGGCACTTCCAAAGGCCGAGTCAATATCCGGATACTCACCAGCCAGAAGGTGCTCGAGGATGACGGGTTTGCTCTCCGCAGCCAGCAGGGTGGCCAGCTTCGGACCAATCACATCCGGCGTCGGCGCACCGAAGGAATTGGTGGGGTAGTTCCAATACGCTCCGTGCAGCAAGAATCCATCCATGTTCCGACGGACAAACGTCCACTGCGAAGCTCCTCCATCCACCAATTGCTCGCTCCCGCGATATCCCCCCCACCAGATCCCGATGGGACGCGTCACCTTCGGCGGCGATTGCGCCAACACGGGACCCGCCAGGAGGCAGGCGGCTAGAAACGTTCTGAGGTGAGGTGGGAAAAGGGGCACGGTGTTTCAAAAATCGCTCGTTTCGCGCGAGGAGAAGGGAGGAGGTGGTTTTATGGTGATTGTCGCACCCGGCACTTTCTATTATTCCTTCGGCTTCTCCGGGGCCTGTGGGGCGAGAGAAGAAAAATGGATGCGATACGCGAGCTGATCCTGGCCTCGGATGACGAGCTTCCTCCGGATAAGGTCGCCGACGCGGTCCTCGCTGGGCTGCAGGTCGAGCATGGCACCGGGTGACTCGACGCGGAGGCTGAGGCCGTTTTGTGAGACCACCAATTCCCCCAGGGCAGGCTGGATTTTTGCATCCGGTTGGATCACGAGCGGGAGGACTTCTTGGAAGGGGCCGGCTTTCTCCACGGTGACCTGAATCTCATCCTTGGAGAACAAAAGCGTCTTGCGACCGTTGTCGGGGAGCGGGTAGGTGACTTGGAGATCGCCCTCCGGCAAATCCCGGGCGCCGGTCGTCGGGGTGATTTCCTGCCCATTGACGGAAAACCTGGCAAAGAGATCAAGGGCCTCTACAGGGAGTTTATCTCCCGGCAAAAGGGTGCCCCAGAACCATGGGGATTCCGAGACGGACTGCAAAGCCGGTCCGAATCCGGGATTCCAAAGCAATCCAAGACCATAGGCCTGACGATGTTCGCCAGCCGTGGGTGTGATTCGTCCCGAATTGAATGCGGCATAGTATCCGGGCCGTTTAATGTAAGTGTAAGTATAAGGAAACCTATCATGCCTTTGGTGGGTGAGGTTGCCTTGGCGGGCCATCGGCCACGCGGCGAGTGCCGTCTCGCGCTGACCGGAGGTCGGGTGCCAGGGATTCCTTTCCCCTGCCGCGGTGTGCACAAAATCCGGCCGGTAGCTGTAGGGATTGGGAACCTTCAACGTCGGCCATTTTCCCCACTGCTGTGCCAGTTCGCGGCGCTTTTTCTGCGCCTCAAGCCGGTATTCCTCATCGGTCAGGGCCAGGGCGCGCGATGCCGTAACAAACTCCGCGAGCACCCGTGTCGTGGGTTTCGCCAGGGCAAATGTCGTGCGGCTCTGGACGCCGGCATTCACTAGAAAGTCCGGCGTTCCGGGAATCGGGGCATAGTTGTAAGATAGCCACTCGTTCCAAAGCGTGTCGGATTTCAGCAACAGCGGTTCGATTCTTTCATCGTTACGCACGATGGGCCATGCAATCCGCACGTTCTCATCGTGAACCCCGGAGTATCCAAAATCCGGCCCAGACCGCTCATAGAAGAATCCCGCCGGACTCTGGTCATTCTCAACGGCACTTGTCACCGCCGCCACCAGCAGATCGTGCAATTCCGAGTCGGGCCAGTTGGCCAGATAAGCGGCAGCGGCATAATACGAACCGCTGTGCTGGTTGCTGTATTGCCTCGCAGCTTTCAACAACATGGGGTTGGTAAACAGGGCCACCAGGGATTTGCGGAGCGCGAGCCGAGCTCTCTCCAGCAATTGTTCGCTAAAGGGCTGGCCGTTGTTTTTCAGAAGGTCGAGGGTTCGAGCCACGGCCAGGGCCCCAAATCCGGTCGGAGCCAGGGAAAAGTTCTCCTCGCTGTATTCCGCAAAAAGTCCATCCGGATTCTGGATGCGGATCCAGCGATCCAGCATCGCCTCAAGTCGGACCCGGACTGCGGCGTCACCGCGATACGGATTCCACGGGCGGTCGATCGTGTAAAAATACGCGAGAACCATTTGCATCTCGAGGATGCGGGCATTGTAGGGCTGGTTATCCTGCGGATCTCGGTTCACTGGCAGATCCAGGAACCCCCGGTTGTCACCCTTTTCCACCACCGCATTGGCTACCTGCGCGAAATGGAAAAGCTTTTCTGGAATCTCGAGCTCTTCATCGGAAAAGCTGTCGGCGTTGATTTGCGAAAAATCAACCGGAGCAACCACTGGCCACTGGCTTTCCGCGGCGTTCGCAGGGCCTGCAAACCAAGGCAGGCAAAAAACTAGAAATAAAACAAGAGCGTGGCACATTTAAAAAAAACTCAGCTCAGCCTAGTATCGCGCCTTGCGGCTTCCAAACGGCAACTTACTATCTCGTAAAATGGGGAAAGCGCCGGCCCGCTCAAAGAAACCCAGAACAGATCTATCTTTACGATAAAACTTACAAATTCTTGTAAGATTTCTTCGATGAGCAAATTCTCGCATCGCGTTCGTAGAATTTCTCACTTTTAGCGTTCATGGCCACCTCCCCTTTCCATCGTCTCCTGTCTGTTTCCGTCACCTGCCTCGCTCTCCTCAGTCCGCTTGGTCTTCGTGCGGAACTACTGGTTTCTGAATCCTTTGACCTCGCCAGTGCGCAGGACGACCCGATCGGCACAGCGGGTGCCACCAGTAAGGGATTTGCTCCGGACAGTAAGTGGGAGGCAGCTGGCGCAGGGGCTCATAGCGTGACCTACTCCTCCGAGGGTCTGAGTTTTCCGGGACTGGCTACAAAAGGTGGCAGCGTCATCGTCACGCTGAACGGACCTGCAGACACTCCTGGACTCAATTTCTTCCGTGAGGTGGCAGCCAATGTGCCGGAGGGCAGCACGATCTACGGGAGCTTCCTGTTCCGGAGTTCACAGATCAACGGGCCCTACCTTTCATTTTTCGGGATCGAAGCAGGCTCTGGGGCGCCGGTTGGTGGGGGCAGTCCTCGCGTTGACCATCAACTAGGCGATAACGACCTGCCGATGTTGGTGACCTTCGCGCCCGATTCATTCAGCCGTCAGGAAGCCAGCTCGCAGGGGGTCAAAGTCCGCCGCTCCTCGGGCGAGAACAGCCTCGGCATGAGCGCCGACACCGCGGAACTTCTTGAGCAAACGACTTACCTCGTCGTATGGCAAATTGTCAACACATGGGGCGGAGGTGTGAACCCCGCCACGCAGCGCACAACAATGTGGGTTCTTTCAGAGGAGGATTTTGCAAAGGTTCGCGGCGCACAGGGCGGACTCACCGAAGAATCCTTGGAATCGTTTCACACGGCGCGTGTCGTTGTGGAAAATGGCAACTGGGGGCGCCTCTTAGCAGGTGACTTCATCCACGTCGGCGGTGCCTTTGCTGGCGAAAAGGGTCGATTTTCTTCCGAGTTTGACGAAATCCGAATCGGCGACACCTTGGAAAGCGTGACTCCTTCTGTTCAATAAATCACACCCCTCACTACATACTTTAGCATAAAGTTAAACTTTTCGTGACGAAGCCGATTTAATCATCATTGTTTAATCATACACCGCATCTCACTGCCCGTATTTCCCTCGAAAATAATCCCATTGATTCCAACCCAAAGCCCAGAACAATGAAAACAACCATGCTCCCCCCACTACGCGGCATCCTGACCGCACTCGCTCTCGTTGGTGTTGGCGCCCTCCCCCAATTTGCAAATGCTGCCAACGGCACGTGGACCGCGGCCATCTCGGGCAACTGGACTGACAGCGCCAATTGGACCGGTGGGGTGCCCAACGGCACCACGGACGTGGCGACCTTCAGAGGACTGAACTGGACGGGACAGGTTATTAATGTGGATGCACCCATTACGGTCAGCACAATCACTGCGAACGACACAACCTCGGGCGGCGGACTGACAATTTCAGGCGGTACGCTTACCTTGGCTGGATCCGCGATCATCAATTCCGGCGGTGACAGCAATTTTTCGGAATCTCCAGCTACTCGCTTTAAGATCAGCTCGGTCCTGGATGGCACCAACGGCTTGGAGCGCCAAGGCTCCGGTTACCTCGATATCTCGGGTGTCAACAATATCTTCACCGGCACGATCAAACTCACAGCACCTGCTGCGGGTGGCGGCAGCTTCACGGTGATCAACAGCGATGCCAACCTTGGCAACGCAGCAAACGTCATCACCGTCGCCACCACATCCCAGCCCATCGGTTTCTACAACGACGCTGCCGCGGGAAGCTTTACCCTAAACTCAGCCCGCACCATCACCACCAGCGGCACCGGGGACTTCTGGGTCAAAAACAAGGTCGGCGCAAACATGACGATTGCTGGTGAAATTTCC
>CAZSMN010000181.1:0-7948 GCA_964607615.1 uncultured Chthoniobacterales bacterium
TCCGCGCCGTGCCCGCGCTCTGCACCGGCACGACCAGCGGCACGGCAGGTTTATCATTCGCCGTGGCGGCCACTGCCGTTGCCATCATCCCCAAGAGGCAGATCGCTCTCATGACAACAACATAACAGCCGGAGCGGTTTCCGCGAGAAATCCGTGGAGAGAAAGAAACTCGCAGAATCCCACAGAACGGATAAATTCTCCGCAACCGGACGCCTTTCTTCCGGTTTGATTTCATGATGCGGTTTTTTCTTTTACTGATTCTTGCGGCGACGATCCCTTTTGCAGCAGCCGCTCCGTCGGGTTCCGGCGATCTGACAAAGTTGACCGGGTGCTCGCTGGTGGAGGCGGAGTGGTCGGATGGCGACAGCTTTCCGGTCCGGCTGCCGGACGGGAAGGACGTGACGGTGAGACTTTACGGGGCGGATTGCATGGAAATGCATGTGCGCGACGAATCCGACGCCCGCCGCCTTCGGGCGCAGCGGAGGTATTTTGGAATGCCGTCCACCGATGCGGCGGAGGCGATCGCCAAAGCGAAGGGGTTCGGCGCGAAAGCGGCCGCCCGTGTGAAGGAGCTTCTGGCCAAGCCGTTCACGATCCACACCGCCTTTGCCGACGGACGGGGTGACAGCCGGTTCGGGCGGATTTACGCGTTTGTGGAGTTGAGCGATGGACGCGATCTATCGTCCGTGCTGGTCGCCGAAGGTCTCGCCCGCGCCTTCGGCGTCTCGCGGCGCACGCCGCGCGGAGAATCCGCCGACAACTACCGCGACAACCTGCGGGACCTGGAGCTGGCAGCAGCTGCCAAGCGGCGCGGGATCTGGGCGGCCACCGACTGGGAGCAACTACCGTCCGAACGGCAGGCGCAGCGGGCGGAGGATGACGAGATCGCCCTCGCAACGGGAGCCAAGCGCGAGCCGTCAAAGGCCGTGAACCCGAATACGGCCTCCCGCGACGAGCTGATGTCGCTGCCCGGTGTGGGGGAAACCATGGCCAACCGGATCATCGAGTCGCGCCAGCAAAAGCCCTTCGCGACACTGGCCGACCTCCAGCGCGTGCAGGGCATCGGGCCCTCAACGCTTCGGGCGCTCACGCCCTACCTCAAACTGCCCTGACCGGCAGCACGGCCCCCGGGCGGCTGCGGTGGAGCTCGCGGAGTAGGAGCTTGTCGGTGAGCAGAAGCCGGCGGGCCAGCTCGCGGGCGACGTTCATCATCAGCAGCGCGAAGAGATCCATGTCCTCCTTGTGAATCTCGATCAGCGCGTGCCGCGAGAGGCCGACGATGAGGCTGTCCTCCTCGGCGACGGTCGTGGCCGAGTGACGGTGCATCGACATGAGAGAAACCTCCCCGAAACACTCGCCGGGCAGTAGTATTTTTTTCTCCAGGGTCACCTCATCGTCCGATACGAGCAGGCCGACCTTGCCCGTTTGAAGGATGTAGATGTGCGTAGGCTCGTCGCCTTTGGAGAAGATGGTATCGCCGTCACGGAACGATCCTTGAACGAGCTTGGGGTGGATTTTTTCCCATTGGGCTGGGGTGATGCCGCCGAAGATCGAGATCTCGGACATCATCGCGACGACCGGCGCGAAATCCTTCAGCGGAGAAAAACCGGCCATCTACACGGGGGGTGGCGGCAGACGGCGATCAGCGCCGCGGGCGGGCGAAAATCGCGCCGAAGAGAACGACCAACACCAGGGCGACGGCGCCGCCGATGATCAGGTGTCCGGCCGGCGGGACCTTCGACAGCGGGCATTCGCCTTCGTATTTTCCGGTGCGGAACAGGACGCTGACAGCATCAAGGAAAGGACAGGGTTTCATGGGAGGAAAAGCTTTCGGATCAGTGATATCCCGAATCTCTCCGGTTGGCAACCGGCCATCACGCCACCTCGCGCGTGAGCGTGATCAGGGCGATCTCGGGCGGGCAGCGGAAGCGGACGGGAGGAAAAAACGAGCCGACGCCGGTCGTGATGAAGACCTTGGCTTTTGGCGCCTGCGCGAGACCCCGGGCGTATTTCTGACCGAACGATGACGGGATGAACGGCGGCCCGATGAGCGGCAGATTGATCTGCCCGCC
Organism: uncultured Chthoniobacterales bacterium; assembly: GCA_964607615.1. Taxonomy (GTDB): domain Bacteria; phylum Verrucomicrobiota; class Verrucomicrobiia; order Chthoniobacterales; family Terrimicrobiaceae; genus CAZSMN01. The sequence goes on from CAZSMN010000181.1 coordinate 2,073, forward strand.
GTGCGTGTGGCCGGCAAGGACCAGGCGCGCGCGGCCATCCCGCAGGAGCTCGGCGGCATCCGGGTGGTGCGAAACCACAATCGCAAAGCCGTCGTCCGGCACGTCACCAAGGGCCTTCGCGACATCCGGCCGGCCGGTGGTGGCATCGTCCAAGCCGCAGAGCCAGAGGTCCGAACCTCCGTGACGGATCATCACGCCGCGGTTGGTGAGCTCGGGGATCCCCTGCCGCGCCAACTCGCGGGACGTAGCGTCGCGACCGGCCTTCACATCGCGGTTACCAAGCACGGCAAAGACGCCGGACGGAGCCTTGAGATCCCGGAAGAGCGAAATCACGGGCGCGATATACGCCGGGTCGCCGTCGACGTAGTCCCCGCCCAGAACGATCAGATCCGGCCGGAGGGCATTGGTCGCAGTGATCGCACCGGCGAGATACTCGCGCGAAATGAACCACCCGTGGTGCAGGTCCGACAGGAAGGCGATGCGGAACCCCTCCAACCCTGAAGGAAGGCCTTCGAGCGGGATGGTGATGCGGTTGACTTCAAGAGCACCGGACTCCCAGAAAGAATAACCCCCGGCGCCACCCACCGCAAGCGCGCCGGCCGCTGTGATGAGAAACTTCCGCCGCGTGATGCCGCGTGACATGCGAAAAATTTACCATCGGGTATCCGCTTCCGGAAGAAAGACCTTTCAGGCAACCGGTTTTCGTGTTGGCAGGAAAGCATCGAATCCGACAGACTCCGCCCGACTTTGAACTCATCCGGCTCAGGAACACACACTTACAAAAGAGAGCTTCTCTTCAACCAGCTTTGGCAGGTGCTGAATTTCGGCTCCAAGGCCGGGTTCCTGTTGCTGCTCACGCCTCTGATGATCTCGAAGTGGGGTCCTGAAGGCTACGGGTTGTTTGCGCTCGCGAGTTCGCTTTTGGTTTCGATGGCGATTCTGGATGGCGGGGTGCGTGCGTTGACGCGGATCCAGATGGCCGAGGCTTGGAAGGACGGAGACGAGGAGGCCGCCCGCCGGGCTTATTCCGAGGGCCTGTTGACCTTTTCGCTGGTGTGTTTGATCGCGACCCTTTTGGCGGCGGGCTTCGCGGCGACCGGCTGGATGGCCGACCTTCTGCGGCTTCCGCCCGGCGGAGCGGCATTGATGGTCATGACCGTCGTCTGCACGGCGGTCTTTATGATCACGCTGCTCGGGCTCGAGCCGCTGGCGGCGCGCGGAAAGCTGTCCGAGCTCAAGGCGGCAAACACCTGGGGAGCTGTGGCAGCGATCCCGATCTGCGGGGCGCTTGTGCTCTTTGATGCACCCGTCGCAGCGGTCGTCTTTGCCTACGCGCTGTCGCTGACGGTTCCCAACCTGATCGTCGCATGGCGCTCGGGAATTCTTGCCATGGCGCCATGGCGCGGGCTGGCGCACTTCGGGCCGCGGGTCGCATGGCGCACGCTCCGCTCCGGGGCATGGTATTATCTGACCACCGTGTCGCTGGTTGGTAAGACGCACGCGCTGACGTTTCTCGTCTCGGCGATGGCCGGACCTGCGGAGGCCGGGCTTTTTTACATCCTGCTCCGGTTTTCCGAGATCGTCGGCAACGTCGGAGCCACGGCCAGCGAGACATCTCTGGCAGCGCTCTCATCGACGGAAAATCCGAACGAGCGCCGCGAGTCGTTCCGCCAGAGCTGGCGCCATGTGGCGCTCTTTTGCACGCATGGCGCACTGGTGTTCGTGTTTCTCACGCGGCATTTGCTCGGGGTATGGCTGCACGGAGAGGAGATGGTTCCGCACATGATCGGGCTGGCGCTTGCGGCCTTCGGGCTCAGCGGGGCGTTCAGCCGTGTGGTGGTGAATGCATCGATGGGCCTCGGGCTCATCCGGCCGGCCGCAATCGCGGGAGCATGGGAAGCTCTGGTGAGCATCGTCCTCGCCGGCGTCGGATTTCACCTTGCGGGCCTGCCGGGGCTTTTCGTTGGAGGGAGCCTCGGCGCGCTGTGCCTTTTGCCGGTGAGCGGCGGCATTTCCCGCCTGTGCGGTTGGCGATCGATCGTGGATTGGTTTGTCTCGCTGCGGCGGCTGGCACCGGGTTTCGCTGCGGGGGCGGTGGTGCTTTATGGAGCATCCCTGAGCCCGAGCCTCTTCGTATGGTTCGGAGCGCTGGCCGTGTGCGGAGTGATCGCGTTGCTCCAGTTGAAGTCACTGCACACCGCGAGGAAATGATCAGCCGGCCAGCTGGCGCGGCGCACCGGTCAGCACGACGCCGTCGACCTGCCAACGGGGACCGCGGGCGTGCGAGCAGGCCTGAAGGAGCATGTCCATGCGGGTCTTCCGGAAGTCCGCCGTGAGGATCAGCGGCGACCGAGCGGGCAGCGAGAGGCTCAGGCGCCAATCGGACAACATGCAGGGCGCGTCGATCAGGACGAAGTCCCAGTCGCCGGCGAGCGACACCCACTCGGCAGCCAGAGGGCGGCGGGAGATGAGCTTCGAGAGACGTTCGTCCGGCTTGCTAACGGCCAGCACGGCGAGGCCCGGAAGTTTCGAGTGCCGGAGGTAGTGCGGAAGGGGATCATCCGACTCAACCCATTTCTCGACGCCCTTCTGCACTTCGATACCGAGTATGCGGGCGATCATAGGGTCTTCAAAATGCAGGTCGACCACGAGCGTGCGCTTGTCGGAAAGGGCAAGAAGCACGGCCAGGTCCGCAACGAGTGCGGACGAGCGCTGGCGCGGCGACACGGGGCTGAAGCCCACCACGCTGAAGCTCTGCGCTTCGGTCAGCGAAAGGAGGTGGCTGCGCAGAAACCCGAGGCCGGCAGGGTAGTCGGGAAGGTGCTCGCTTTTGACCTCGAGGGCGCTCAGCGCGATCGGCTCGCTTTTGGAGAGGACGGCGAGGCAGGGGAGCCCGAGCTGGTTCTCGATCTGCTGCACGGATTTGAGGCCGTTATCGAGAAGGATGCTAAGAGCGGCGAGGCCGACGCCGATCATTGCCCCGAGGGCACCACCCAGAAGGAGATAGAAAATGGCCTTCGGCCGGAACGGCTGGGCGGCCGGCGAACCGCGGTTGACCGGAACGATCATGTTCGCGGGACCCGCGCCCTCTTCCGGCCGCTCCGAGGCAAGCTTCCGCATGAGGATGGGATCGCCGAAGCTCTGGGCGAGGCGGGTGGACTCCTGTTGGAGCTGCTCGAGCTGGTGGGCGGCCATCTGCTGGTCGGCCAGAAGCTTTGCCTCCTGCGTGCGGCGGATGGCAAAATCGGCGCGGAGGCCTTCGGCGAGGTTGTTGGCCTGGCTGGCGAGCTGGGAGCGGAGCGTCTGCAGCTCCATGCCTTTGCCCTCCAGACGCGGGCCGCGGGTGCTGGTGGACGCGAGGTACTTGTATTCCGACTCAACGAGGATGAGCTGGGTTTTGAGATTGTTGAGGGTCGAGTCCTGCGCGAACGCGGGGAACGAGGAGATCGGCAGGCCCTGCTTGAGGTAGTTTTCCATCTCGGCCACCTCGCGCTCGAGCTTGATGCGCTGGGCGTTCACATCGACGTATTGCTGGAGCATGCTTTCCGCCTGCGATTTGAGAAAGGTGGTGCTGGTCTGGAGGGCCTTCAGCTTCCCCCCGACGACGTTGTAGAGCTGGAGCTCATCGAGGAGGGCGTTGACGACCTCGGCGGCAAATTCGGGATCCTGCGACTCGACGGTGATCGAGCCCATCCGGCTGTTTTTGACGGCGGTGACAGAGACGTTGGCCTGGGACTCGCGGCCTCTGAGATGGAGCGTCCGGTCGAGGCCCTCAAACGCGATGCGACCGTGAGGGACATCGAGGCGCTTCTCGACAGCGGATTGCATCTCGCGGTTGGCGATGCTGAGGATGAGGGTCTGAACGAGCTGGCGATCGGTCTCGGCATCGACCTGCTGGAGCGTTTGGACAAAAGGAAGCTCGTCGACAACAAACGTTCCGGTCGATTGGTAGGCCCGCGGAGCTTTCTGGTAGGCCATCCACGCGAGGACCATCCCGCCGGATGCGAAAATCGCGACAAGGATCGCGACCGTAAGGAACATCCGGACCATCTCCCTCGGCGGAAGCGGATGGCCGAAGACCCCGCGCGCCGGCTCGACCTCCCACTGGGCTGCCGGCTCCCTGCTTTCCATACTCAGAGAAAATTCCGCGGGACGGTGATCACGTCGCCGGGCTCCAGAAGAAGGTTTTGGTCGAGATTTTTACCGCGCATGAGGTCCCTGAGATCGAGCTCAAAGACCTCAACGGTCCCGGCATTCTGGCGCACCAGCCGCACGCGGCGCTTGTTGGCCAGCGGAGTGAACCCGTTGGCGGCCGCGATGGCATCCATGACGCGCATCGGGCCATCGGAGAGGTCGGTATGGATCTGGTGAAAGACCTCGCCCAGCACGGTGACGCGGTTGGTGCGGAACTCGGTGATCCGGATTTCCTTGGCGCCCGGGAAACCGCGTTGGACGAGGCTGCGGAACTCTCCGACCGGCATCCCTTCGACAAACTTCGATCCGCCGGGGAGGTCGATGCGGCCGTCCTGGCCGACCTGCACCTTCCGGCGTTCGCCGTCCGGGAGCCGGATGGTGGCCGAGTCGAGCGTTGCGATCGCGTAGGGGGTCTCGGAACGCGAGATGGGATCCGGTGAGCCGGTCTCACGGACGCATCCGGTCGCGAGAAGCCCCGCGAGGAGAACAGCAAGTGAGGTCGGAAAGCGCATGCGGAGGTGGCGGGAAAGTTTCAGGATGTTCACGCGTCTTAGAACTTGCAATTCAAACCCACCGAGAAGCGCCAGTTCTCGACGGTATCGTCCGGGCCGCGAAGGCTGCGGGAGTTCATATAAGCGCCTTTCACAAAGATGCGCGAGTCGGTCGGAAAATAGGCTCCCGGGAGAGCATAGGCAACCTCCATTTCCGGCCGGAGCTGAAGGCTGAGGCGGTTGGACGTCTCGAATTCCTGAAGGGCGCAGCCCAGGTAGGGCGTGACGTACCAATTCCCGCCAAGGTAGACCTCACCGCGAATCTGCAGCAGAGTGGAGACGTAGTTGTCGTTCACGTCGACCTCATTGAAGACATAGTCGCGGTCGTAGCGGAACGTGAGCCGCAGCCGGGGGCTCCAATCGAAGGTCGTCCAGCCGTTGAAGCGGAGGCCGGAGAGATTGCGCCGGCCGGGCACATCGCCGTCGAGGTTGAGGATTCCCCAGCCGAGGCGGAGCTCGGTGTAGAGGCGGGGGTCGGGTTTGCCATAGAATCCGATGAGCGGGATCGCCTCGGTCCCTGCTGAGCCCTGATCAGGATCGGTGTAGCGCAGCTCGACGCCGGTCAAAATGCGCACCTGATCGAGAGCGAGCCAATTCACCTCCTGCCGGGTGCGGGCGACAAGGTAGTTGATATAGCCCGGATCGGGATGCTGGAGCTCGAAGAACCCGAACGTCTGGCTGCCGCCGAGGCGGCTGGTGAACTGATACTCCCCCGGCAGGTCGGCATTCGTCCGGATGCGACGCGCGCGGTTCACCAGCTCAGCCATGAGGAGGTTGCTTCCGGTGATGTCGCTGTAGCTGAACGAAGGACGCCAGATCGCGGCCGTGCGCCCGATGCGGGCTGAGGCGACCACCTCCTGATTGAAGGCCGAGAGGTCGGGATTTCCGTAAAAAAGATCCGCCCATGCCTCGTAGCGGCCGTGCAGGGCGAAGATCGTATCGTAATATTCGTTGTAGACCGAGTCGGGGGTGCCCAACTGCCATTCGAGTCCCAGTCGGGGCGTCACGTAGAAGTCGGCGATCGGATTGGAGGAGGTCAGATTGACATTCGACTCGAACGACTGCGCCACGCCGAACCCTACTTCGCTATCTTCAGCTTCCCGACGGGTGCCGAGTCCGGAGGCTATGCTT
>CAZSMN010000182.1:0-7945 GCA_964607615.1 uncultured Chthoniobacterales bacterium
GCCGTCATACATGGTGACGGACCAGAACGCGTTCACGGGCGGGAGCTGCCCGGCGGGGAAGGTGAGGGTGTAGTTGTGCTTGCTGGCGTCGAGGGGTTCGCCGGTGGCGGTGGCGCGCGCCATGGGATACATGGCCTCGACGGCGTCGTTGCCGTAAATGCCCCCCTGGGCGGCGGCGGCGCGCTTGAGCCAGTCTCCGTTATAGAAGGCGGCATCGCCGAAGAGCGAGCCGACCTGCCAGCCGTTGATGTTCTTCATGCCCTCGGCGAGAAATTTCTTCACCTTGTCCTCGCCTTGTTTCAGTCCGAGGAGCACGGCGGCCTTGTGTTCGAGCGAGAGATCTTTGAAGGCAAAGGTCTTGCCGGGGCCGACGCCGATGCGGGCAAGGCGGGTGCGGATCGCTTCGTCCTGTGGTGAGGCGGGAACAAACTCGAGTGCGGCGTCGAGGTATTGGAAGAAGTTTTCTTTGATGCCGGCTGTCGTGGCGGGCGGAAAGTCGATGGCGGGCGCTGCGGGCGGCGCAGGTTGGTTAAGGAACGCGGAGAGCGGTTGGGCCTTGTAGCCCTGCTGGACCTTGACGACGTTCGGCATGTCCTCGGCGTTGAGGAGCTGGGTGCGGAAAATCGTGATCGCGAACGGCGTGGTGGAGCGGAATATCTGCTTGATGCCGGGAGGCTTCTCTCCCTTCCACCCGGGGCCGACGACGAGGAAGTCGCCGGCGTCGTTGCCTGTCGCGCGGCTGCCGATATAGCCGTAATTGAAGGTGTTGCCGTCGGTGAGCTGCACCGAGTAATAGCGGTCCTTTTCCACGGCGGGCACGCTGAGGACCATCGGTTCGGCGCGGAGGTCGAGCCAGAGCAGCGAGTATGGGGTATCGCTGTTCGGAGTAACGACGGCCGTATCCTTGTAGGTGAAGACTCGGGCCTCGTTGAAGATGGTGTTGAACGGGGCTTTGAACTCCTTGGAATTCCGGTCCACGGAATACTCGTTCATCACCGCGTAATTCATCACGAGCGGCAGGCCGTAGATGAAGCCCTCCTCGGCGATCTGCTTGACCTCCTCGATATCCGGTGCGGGCACGCCGGCCTTCTTGTCGGTGTCGATGGCCGTCGACACGGCGTCGGGCTTTTTCTGGCAAGCGCCGAGCGCCAGCAGGGACAACAGGCCTGCGAGGAGAAAGGCGGGGTGGGGAATTTTCATATGGTGAGCGGATCTGGAGTTTCCATTTAGATCAACGATGGGGCGGTGCAATCAGATTTTTGATTCACCGACTCAACGGAGGGATCGTGCCTTTGCGGAACAAAGTGCGGGCCGGCAGAGTTGTTGGTGTTACATGGAGCACCGCCGCCGGCCAGAGGCGGGGGGAGGCTTTCTGTTTTTTTTGGGGTTTGATGAGAAATTCTGAGGACGTCAGTCGGCCTTTGCCGTGCTTGTTGAACCATCAAGGTGCAGGCGCAGGATGCGCTTGATCTCGTCGGTGGCCTCGGGTTTCACGAACATCGCGGTATGGGGGTAAGGCACGATCTTCTCGGAGCGGGCTGCATCGAGATGCGAGCTCCAATAGGGCACGACCGTATCGCTGGTTTTCGCGAGCGGCGACTTGGGCTCGCCGGCGACGCCGATGATCGAGTGAAACGGCGGCACGACGGGAACGGTATTCATGGCGATGAGCAGCGGGGAGGTCGGTTCGAGACCACTCACGCTGTTGGGCACAAAGTTCCCCTTGATGCCAGCTGCCCCGGTGGCGGCCTGCAGCGTTGCCGTTCCGATGTCGGAAAGCACGCGGCCGGGCAGGCGAATGAAGCTGGCGGCCCATTCCGCAATCGGGTTGATCGCGAGCGGAGCGCCGCGGTGGGGCGCGGCGACAAAGACGACACGGCTGATGCGCGGGTTGGATTTGAGGATCAGGGCTTGTTTGACCGGGGAGTCCGCCGGGAGGGCCAAGATTTTCGGGGCGTTCTTGCCAAAGATGCCATCCACGAGCGCGTTGCCGGTGTTGATCACCTGCAGGTGGGTAATGACGCCGCCCAGACTATGATTGACGATCACCATGTCGGGGCTCTTCGGATAGACCTTGTACATGCTGGCGAGCGCCTTGCGGAGAGAAAGCGCGCAGTAGCCGATCGGGTTGCCGGTCGGGTAGGCGAATACCCAGAACTGGTATTTTCCGCGAAGCGCGGGATCCTTCTCGATGGCAGCCATCACGGGCAGCCACATTTGAGGCTGGGACATGAGTCCGTGAATCATGACCAAGGGGATTTTCTTCGGGTCGTAAGGTTGGAGGAGGAACAGCCCCTCCTTTTCAAGATACGTCTGCGGCCGGAGCAGGCCAAAAATGCCGAGATTCGGTGCCAGCGGATAGAAGCCCAACGGCGCGGTGAGGTCGGCCGCGAGCGGGCGCATCGCGCCGGCAACGCGCGCGGCATCGCGTTTCGCAGAATCATAGAGCGTGAGCGTCGCGCCGAGCTGCCCGCCCGGATGTGCGGGAGGCGTGGTATTGACCACGGCGGTGACCGGGGCGGAAACGCCCACTGCCGGCAGAAGCAGGGAGCGAGGGTTCGGCGGCTGTTGCACGCCGACCAGGGTGCCGCCGAATCCGGCGGAATCCGTCTTTGCGACGAGGGCCTTGTTCTGGATCATCGCCGTGGGAATGAGCTTTGCGAAAAACTCAGGATTCCAGATACCGGAAGACTTCGTGCCGCCGAACTCCAGCCGGCAGGGTCCTGCCGGGGTGTCCAGCGTGACCGGCAGGGCAACCTTCTGCGAGAGGTAGGCGATCTCGGTGCAGGCTTGATTGTATGTGAGGCGGTCTGTGTTGTTCCCGTCCTTTGCAAAGCCTTTTGCCGCGACATCCGCAGCGGCTACGGCCAGCCCGAGGCGAGCCTGGTAGGTCCGGGAGAGGCTGCGGCTCTGCTCGAGCATCCGGGTGGCGTCGAGCGCGGCGCGGGAGTCGGCTTCGCGGGTGGCGCAGCTGGCGAGCAGGGCGACGGCGAGAAGTCCGGCGGCGGCACGGAGAAAGAGTTGGGTGGCGGGTTGTTTCATGGGACTTGGGTGGGTCTGAGCGGGGTAAAAACGTGAGGCCGGGGCCGGCGGGGCTTCAAGCCGTGATGTTTAGCAGATGCAGGGTAAACAGAAGGGACGTTTCATGAACTATTTGCTGCCCGGGTCAGCCGGCAGGACTTGGAGGGTAATGAATCCCTTGCCGGTAGGAAAATAGACGCGGCCGCCGAAGCCGGGCGTGATCAGCGAACCGGCAGTCAGGGGTTCGAAGAAATCGGACGCGGCGATGATCCGGCCGGTGGCGGCATCGCGCCAGGTCACCTGTTCCTTGTAGTTGCCGGTGAAGAGGGCGAGCTTGATCGGCTCATTCTCCACGTTGAGTTTGGCATTCGAGAGGAGCATCACGCGCTTGTCCTTCGGGCCGATGAGGGGTTGGAAGGCGCTGGTGATGTCGTCCACCACCCACACGGTTTTCATCTCGCCCGTGGCTTGGTCGATTTTGATCCCGGCCACTTTGCCCATGCCCATGTCGGCGGAGTAGATCATGCTGTTCTCCGGGTCGGTCTGGGGCTTGGGCGGCGCGAAGCTCCATTGGCCCTTCTTGAGTTCGCCGAAGGGAAAGAGCGTCGTCATTTTTGTCGGATCGTATTGATTCACCGCGACGATGCTGGAGGCGACGGTCTCGCTGCCGATGCCGTTGGTTTGAAGGATGATCCAATCGCCCAGCAGGCTCGGTGCGTCGGAGGTGGTCTGACCCTTTTTCATCGGCGAGACGACCCAGGAGGTGTCCTGCGAAAGCTTCTTCGTGGCGGGGTCCCAGAAGTAGCGCAGGGCGCCGCTGTTCACGCCGATGTAGATGGCGATTTTGCCCTGAAACATCGTGATGATGTGCGGAACGGTCGCGGGCTCCGGCAGCGAGAGGTGGTCGAGGATTTCCAGCGTGTCGGGGTTCACCGCAACGAGTTCGGAATTGCCCTGTTTCAGGCCGGCGTCCACGCCCTTGATGATGGCCATCGTGCCCTGATCCTGGCTGCCGGTTGGGCGGGTCTGGTTCTTCAGGATGAGGGTGCGGTCCGGCGCGACGGTGAGGTGTTTGAAGTTCGAGTCGGCCGGAGCTGTTTCGCCCGTGGGCAGCGTGTTTTGCTTGAGGATGAGGCCGGTGTCCGCATCGAGCAGGACGACCTGCGTGGACCAGGCAAAAGCGATGGTGCCGTTGTCGAGGATGTTCAGGTTGGCGTTACCGATCCAGTTCCGCGAGACGTTCGCGTTGTCGAGATAGGTGCGCCAGATTTGCTTGCCGGTGGTGGCGTCCACCTTGGCGACGAAGGGGCCGGCCGGTATGGGCAGCTTGCCCGCCGGGGTGTCGCCGCCGACGAGTAACAACTCACCGGGTTTGCGGTTGTTGAGGTAGGTCACGCCGTCAAAGGCGTCTTCGCTGCGCCAGGCGTAGACCTGGTTGGGACCGTCGAAGGAACCCGTGAAGTTGGCTTGGGGAAAGAGGCCGCTGCGCTGGGCGTCGGCGATTTCCGCGCCGTTGATGGACGGATAGTAGCCGGGCGTGGACAGCGCCTCGGACGCGCGGAGTTCCTTTTCGTAGAGGCTCAGATCGCCGGGCAGCGGACCCTGGGCGGCGATTTCGTTTGAGGTCAGAACAATCTCGGAGAGGCGATGCTCAACCTTGGGCGCGGCGGCCGTCCAGAGGAACTTGTAGGCGACGATGCCGAGCACGGCGCCGACGGCAAGGATGATAAGTATCGATTTCTTCATGGTGATTTTCTTGTGCTAAGCGGTTTGAACAGGAGGGAACAGAGGTAACGGAGACAGTGGATGGATTTCTCCGCTTTCTCTCTTAGCTCCTGTTAAATTCATTTCTTCACGCCGTTTTTCTCGAACTCCGCCTTCGTCGTGTAATAGCCCTTGGGATAGTAGGGCCCCATGACCGTGGCCAGTTCCTCGGGGCTCTTCGCCTAGAGCGGGCTATGCGGCCAGTCGGGCTTGGGGACCATGAAGCGCATGAGCAGCGCGCCCCAATCCTTGCGGTTGCGCGGGTCGCCGATGCCTTCGCCCGGACCCCAGTTGATCCATGCGACCGCCGGGAACGGGATCGCATTCGCGGGTCTGTCCTCCGGAAGGGAGACGACGATGGTGTAGTAGCCGTCCTTGTCCACCGGGACCTGCATGTCGAAGACGCCGTCCCACAGGCTGCCATTGACGAAGGTCGCCATGGTCGCGACCGACCAATACTGCACCTCGCCGTCGGGCATGGTGGCGGCGTTTGCCCAGGTGTCCGGAAACGTCGGCATCTTGCCGCGGAAAACATAGAGCGGTCCGTATTGACGGGAGGTAAAGTTCACGAGGTAGGCGGTGGAGGCATTGGCCCCGCTGCCCACTTCTTTAGGCTTCGGAATTTTCGCACGTTCCGCTGGCGGCATGAAGGCACCAACCAGAATGTCCTCCATACCCGTGAACAGGAAAAACTGCCCATCCTTCGTTGCGGGCGCGGTGGCCGGCGTCATGGCGGGATTGTTGGCCGGATTGTTCACCAGCTTATACCAGCCGTCGATGGTGACCGGCGGCGGCGCGTCGCCCATGAGCTTGCCGAAGCGCTTGGTGGCATCCGCCTCTGAGAGCTTGGAGCCATCGGCGAGCGTGGCCTCGTAGGTGAGCCCCGGCGGGTTGTGGTTGGGCCCGGCGCCCGGCCCCCAGCCCGTGCCATCGTAGCCCTGGTCGGAGACATACATCCGGAAGCCGCCGAAGATCGTCTGGTCGCCCTCGCCGAGATAGACGGCATTTTTCGCCCGTTCGGCGGGCTTGGCCGGTGCGGCCTTGGCAATGATGCGGATCGTGAAATTGCGGTCCTTCGCGTTGCGGTCGGCGCCCACGCGGTAGGGATTGGTCGACCCCGGGTCGGGCTCGATGTCGTAGCCGTCGATTGAGCCGCCGCTGGCGTTCACGAACGTGTTCCGCTCGTAGAGATAGATTGAAAAATTGAAGAACCGCACGTGGGGGAACCAGCCGTGAACCGTCAACTGGGCGCCGGCCGGAAGGGTCATCTCACCGAACATGTAGGTCGGCCGCTTGTCGGGCCAGAGATTGGGGTTCTGATAGCCTTGCGGGTCGAGCAGGTAATTCCAGTAGGTCCAGCCGCGCGGTCCGCTGAACAGGCTGCCCGTATTGTAGCGCTCGTCGGTTCGGGCGGTGACAGCCGCCGAGATGTCGCCGGCGCGGATGGGGGCATTGGCAGCAGCCCGATTCGCGGCCGTGAAGGGGTCGACAAACGCTCCCTCGGCGAAAGCCGACGGCGCCGGGTTTACGAGAAGTGCGGCCAGCGCCGCGGCGAGGGGTGCCTTTTTCATTTGTTTTGCGTGCGGAATGGATGGCTCGGTAAGAGGGCGGAATGGATCGCGGAAAGCAGCGCCGATTCGTCCACCGGTTTGGTGAGGTAAGCCGAAGCCCCGAGCGTGCGGGTGCGCTCTGCGGTCCCCGGTTCATCATGGCCGGTGATGACCACGACCGGCATGCGGATGTGCTGCGCCGCAAATGCCGTCAGGACATCAAAGCCACTGAACTCCGGCATGTGCAGATCGAGCACAAGACAGTCCGCCGGGTGTGAAGTCAGGGACGCGAGAAAATCGTGGCCGCGCTCGTAATCCTCCACTTGGAAACCGTGGGTCGCCAGCAGTCGGCGCAGCGCTTTGCGCATTTGCGGCTCGTCATCGAGCACGGCGACAATGGAGGTATGTCCGCTCATTTCACCGCATCGTCATCACAATCCGCCGCACGCGTCTATTAGACCTTAGTTAAACGTCAGGTGGTTTTCCGCTTTCCAGCCGCTCCGCCGCTCGCACGAGATCGGCCAACGATCCGACGCCCATTTTCTCCATCACGCGTCCGCGGTGCGTTTTGATGTTCTGCTCGCCCGTTCCGAGGTCGGCGGCGATTTGTTTGTTGAGTTTTCCCGCGACGACCAGCGCCATCACCTCGCGTTCGCGCGGCGTGAGCGTGGCATGGCGAGCGGTCAGCGCCGCATGGGCGGTCTGCTGCGCCTGGCGCGTCGCGGCCAGATCCAGTCCCGCTCGGACAGCGCAAAGCAGATCGGCATCATTCACCGGTTTGGTGAGGAAATCCACCGCGCCCGCCTTGATGGCGAGCACGCTCATCGGGATATCACCGTGGCCCGTGAGGAACACGATGGGTAGCATCAGGCCGAGGTGGGTCAGTCGGCGCTGTAGCTCGAGCCCGTCCAGGTCCGGCATCGCGACATCGAGGACGAGGCACCCGGCGTCTTCGGCGCGGTAAGTGGAGAGAAACTCCCGGGCCGTCGCGAAGGCGCGCGGCTCGAAGTCTTCCGCGAGCAGCAAGCGGGTCAGCGCCTTGCGCATCCCGGCCTCGTCATCAACGACATAAACAATCCCGCGCGAGGTGCTCATGCGGCTTTTGGTTTGAATTCGGGAAGATCGAAATGAAAGACCGCGCCGCGCCCGGGGCACTCCTCCGCCCAGAGCTTGCCGCCGTGGGCGCCGATGAGCGTGCGGCAGATGGCCAGCCCCATGCCGAGACCGTGCGGCTTCGTGGTGAAAAATGGCTGAAAGACCTGTTCCGCATCCACGGGCAACCCGCAGCCTTCATCCCGCACCGAAACCCGCACGCCGCAGGCGTGTCGCGCCGTGCTGAGATGAAGCCGTCGCGCGTCGGGAGCGTTTGCGGACATCGCATCAGCGCCGTTCAGGATGAGGTTGAGCACGACCTGCTGGAGTTGGACGCGGTCGCCTTTCACCTCCGGCAAGCCGTCGGCCAGCGCGTGCACCACCAGGACACCACGCCCGATCAAATCGCCCTGGGCGAGGTGCAGGACGTCCTCAATAACCGCATTCAGCGACACCGGCAGCGAGACCATTTCGCCGCGCTTGAGCAGCGCCCGAAGCTTCTTGATGACCTCGCCCGC
>CAZSMN010000183.1:0-7922 GCA_964607615.1 uncultured Chthoniobacterales bacterium
TGGGCCGCATCGAGCGCGATCTGCGTGCGCAGCGCACCGACGTCGGGGAATTTTTGCTCACCGCGTAGCCGCTCCATAAAGACCGCCTCGATTTGCTGGCCGTAGAGGTCGCCGGAGAAATCCAGCAAATGCACCTCGAGGAGACGCCGGACCGAACTGGAAACCGTCGGCCGGTTCCCGATATTGGCGACGCCGCCGAACTCTCCGGCTTCCGTCGTGACGCGGACGGCATACACCCCATCGGGCGGAAACTGCTCGCTGTGAGTTGCAAGGTTGGCCGTGGGAAAGCCCAACTGACGCCCGAGCGCCTCACCACGCCGCACAGTGCCGAGAACCGAATAACGGCGGCCGAGCAAACGCGCGGCCGACTCGAGCTGCCCTTCCTCAATAAACCGCCGGATATTCGTGCTGCTGATCGTGGTGCCATCGAGGGCAACCGGAGAGACCTCGATGGTCTCAAAGCCAAGGCCCTGCCCCATCGATCGAAGGACTTCCCCATCACCGCGCCTCCCCCGACCGAATCTCCACCCCTCCCCGACGCAGATCGCCGCGAGCGCCCCCGATGCTCCGCAGAGCTTCCGCACAAAGTCCTCGGCCTCCATCGCCGCAAAATCGTGATCAAACGTCACCAGCAGAACGTTTTCAAAGCCCTCGCCGGCGATCAGCCGCAGTTTGTGGGGCGTGGAAGTGAGAAGACGCGGCGCCTGATCCGGTCGGAGCACCGCCAGGGGATGCGGGTCGAAAGTCAGAACGACCGACGTGCCGCCCATCTCCTCCGCCCGCCGCGCCGCGGCGCCAAGCACGGCGCGGTGGCCAAGATGCATGCCATCAAAGACTCCTGCCGCGATAACAAGAGGCCCGCCGAGCCCTGAAAGTTCCTTGATCGAACGGAGAACCCGCATCATGCCCCGCGAAGCCGCGAGACCGCAGGAAGGCTCATCACCCGCGCTGCCACCGCCTCGATAGGCCCGGCCTTCAACTCCGGAATTGTGATCGCTCCCTCGACATGAAACCGCCCGGACTTCGTCCGCCGCAAGGCGCGCAGGTGGGCGCCGCATCCCAGCTCGGCCCCGATCTCATGCGCGTAAGTGCGCACATAGAATCCCTTGCTGCAGACAACGCGGAAGTCGATCTCGGGCATCCGGATCTCCTTGATCTCGTGGGCATAGACGTGCACGAACCTCGGCTCGCGCTCTACCTGCTTGCCCTGACGGGCCAGCTTGTAAAGTGGCACGCCGTCCTTCTTGATGGCACTCACCATGGGCGGTGTCTGGTAAAAGTCGCCGTGAAATTTCGCAAAGGCCGCATCGATCTGCTCGCGGGAAAGCTCGGGAACCGGCGCCGTCGCGGTGATCTCACCGTCGGCATCTTGGCTGTCCGTCACCTCGCCCAGCCGGAGCGTACCCTCATATTCCTTGTCCTCGCTCATCAGCAGGTCCTGGATCTTCGTCCCCCGACCGATCGTGATGAGAAGGAGACCGGTCGCCAAGGGATCGAGCGTGCCGCAATGGCCGACCTTTTTGGTATTCAACGCGCGGCGGGTGATCGCCACCACGTCGTGGGACGTCATGCCGGGCTCTTTGTCCACGAGCAGGACGCCATCGATTTCACTTCCGGATCTCATCGCTGACAGCTTTCAAAAAATTGGTTTTTACTTCTTCGAGCGTTCCGCGAACGCGGGCGCCAGAGGCCATCGGGTGGCCACCGCCCTTGAAGAGCCCGCATACGCGGCACACGTCGACCGAGGGATTTTTCGACCTCGCGCTCACGCGGATCTTCCCCTCCGGCAGTTCCTCAAAAAACACGGCGGCCTCGACCCCCTCGATCGATCGAAGGTGGTCGATGATGCCCTCATTGTCCTCGGGCAAAACGCCAAGACGCTCCGCATCGGCCATCGTGAGAGAAAAGGACGCTATGCGGTCGTCGCAGGTGAACTCCGCACTGTCGAGCGCATGACGGAGAAGCTCGAAGCGGCGGCGCGGGAGATTCTCGTACATCGCCCGCGAAAGCGACGCGACATCGACACCGCAGGAGACCAGCAGCGAAGCCGCATCGAACGTGCGGGCGCTCGTGCCGGCGTATTGGAAAGATCCGGTATCTGTCGAAATCGCCGCGAACAGGTTGGCCGCCATGTCGGGCGTGATCTCCGCACCGGCATGGCGGAAGAAATCGACGAGAATCTGGCCCGTCGCCGGCGCCGTCGGATCCACGTAGTTCAGATCCGCATAAAGCTCGTTGCTGATGTGGTGGTCGATATTGATCCAGATGCCGGCCGAAGCGACCGCATCAGCGACCGTTCCGAGCCGCTTTTTCACCGAATTGTCGAGCGCGACAAAGACATCAAATGTCCGGGGTTCGGCCGGAGGCGTGGCGACCCGTTCATGGCCTGGAAGATAGGCAAACTTCCCCGGAACTCCGTCTTCGTTCCATGCTGTAACCGTCTTACCGCGGGATTCCAGCCAGAGCGCGAAGGCGATGGTTGAGCCGAGCGCATCGGCATCCGGCCGCAGATGGCTGGCCACGCCGACCGTCTGAGCCCCCTCGAGCGCAGCGAGAATCTCGTCGAAGGAATTCTTCCCGCTCACTTCTCCTCCCCGAGGCCGAGTTCGTCCATGATGTTCAGAATTCGAGTCCCGCGTTCGATTGAGGCGTCGAGCCGGAAGTTCAGGTGGGGCGTGTGTTTGAGAACCACACGCTTCGCCAGCTCGTGCTGGAGGGCGACGCGATTGCTTTCGAGCTTCTCAACGACTCCGCGTCTCTGCCCTGGCGTTCCAAGTGCCGAGATGAAGATGTGCGCCTGCTTGAGATCCGGCGTCACGTCGACATCGCTCACGGTGACAAGCACCGGGGAGAAATCAATCTCCCGGCCGATAATGATGCCCAGCTCCCGCTTGAGGACTTCGCAAACCCTTTCGAGTCGGTGTTTCATGAGATCTGGCGGGCACGCCGCCCGCGACGGGTTAAAGTTGCTGCGGGACCTTCTCGAGCGTGTAGCACTCGATGATGTCCTCGGGCAGGTATTCGGAAAAATCTCCGAGCTTGATACCGCACTCGAGACCGGCGCGGACCTCTTTCACATCATCCGTGAACCGCCGCAGCGTTGCGAGTCCGCCGTCGTAGATCGGCTGGCGGCGGCGGAGCACGCGGGCGCGCGCCGTGCGGGCGATGCGCCCATCGGTCACCATGCAGCCCGCAACCTTGCCCTTTGTGAGATCAAAGACCTGCCGGACTTCCGCATGGCCGATGACGGTCTCGCGAAGCTCCGGCGACAGGAGTCCGCTCATGGCTTCGCGAACCTGGTCGATCAGCTCGTAAATAATGCTGTAGAGCTTGATCTGGACACCCTCGCGCTTGGCCGCCTGCGCGGCAGTGTTTTCGGTCTTCGTATTGAAGCCGATGATGATAGCGTCGGAAGCGCTGGCCAGCAGGACGTCGGAATCCGTGATCGGACCAACGGCCGCGTGGATGATGTCGAGCGAGATCTTTTTCTGCGGGATATCTTTGAGAGCAGAGACGATGGCTTCGAGAGAACCTTGCACGTCGGATTTGACGACGATCTGTAGGGTCGGCTTCTGATCGGCTGCGAGGTTGGCGAAGAGGTTCTCAAGGGTCGCGCGCTTGGGAGCGGCGAGCTTGTTGGTGCGGATCCCCTCAAGGCGCTCCTCGCTGAGAAGGCGGGCTGCGCGCTCATCGTCCATGACCATGAGCTCGTCGCCGGCATTCGGAAGACCACTGAAACCGAGAATTTTCACTGGGGTCGAGGGGCCTGCCTCCTTCACCGGTTTGCCGAGGTCGTTGATGAGTTGCTTGATCTTGCCCCAGTAGGAACCACAAATGAAGGCATCTCCGACACGGAGCGTTCCCATCCGGACAATCACGGTCGCCGTGGGACCGCGTCCCTGCTCGACCTGTGCCTCGATCACCGTGCAGCGGGCGTCAACGCTCGCGCTGGCTTTGAGCTCAAGGATTTCCGCCTGGAGCGTCATCATGTCGAGGAGTTCTGCAACGCCGGTACCCTTGGTCGCACTGACCGGCAGGCAGATAATATCGCCTCCCCAATCTTCGGGGACCAATCCCTGCTCCTGCAACTGCTGCTTGACCCGGTCGGGGTTTGCCGACGGGAGGTCGATCTTATTGATTGCGACCATGATCTGAACCTTCGCCGCCTTGGCGTGCGAGATCGCTTCGAGCGTCTGCGGCATGAGGCCGTCATCCGCCGCGACCACCAGGACAACGATGTCGGTGACTGTGGCGCCACGGGCACGCATCGCGGTAAAAGCGGCGTGGCCGGGGGTATCGAGAAAAGTGATCTTCTGACCGTTGCGTTCGACGCTGTAGGCGCCGATGTGCTGTGTGATGCCGCCGGCCTCGCCCGCTGCGACGCGGGCCTTGCGGATGGCATCCAGGAGCGACGTCTTGCCATGGTCGACGTGCCCCATGAACGTTATGATCGGGGCGCGGGTGATCAACTCATCGGCCTTCGGCTTCTCCGGCTCTTTGGGCGCCTCCACCTTGACCTCGACTTTGTGGTGTCCCTTGGAAGTGTCTTTGCGCTCGCGCTCAAAAACAAATCCATGGAGCTCGCAAACGCGGGCGGCCACGTCGGGCTCGACCGTCTGATTGATGTTCGCAAAGATCTGGAGCGACATCAGGTCCTTGATGAGCTGGAACGGCTTCAAGCCGAGATGTTCGGCCAGATCCTTGACGATGATCGGAGGCTTGAGATGAAGAACTTTCTTCGAGGAAACCTCTTCCTCAGCGGCGCTTTCGACGGGCGCCTCCTCAAGCGGCGCAGGCGCTTCGATGGCGGCCTCCTCTGCAATTGGCTCCTCGATCGGAGCCATGGTAGGGATTTCGATCGGCGTCTTGCCGATCTGAGGGATAAAGGGCTTCAGGCCCGGACGGCGGTCTCCAGCGGGCTTCTTAACTTTCTTTTTGGGCTCGAGGAGGTCGACTGTGGCTACAGCCACTTTCGGTGTGGGCGGCGGAGACGCTGGTTCTTCAGGTGCCGCAGGCGTTGCCCCGGCTTTAGCCGGACGCGCGGCAGAGGATGGCCGCTTGGTCTTGGCGGCTTTGTCTTCGTTGGATTTGTTTTTCACTTTCTCTGCCATAAAAATACTTGGTCCGGGGAGGCGTTCTCATAGCCCTCAGCCTGATTACGTTTGCCCGGACGCCGCACGCGCGGCATCGAGGATCTTTTGCCCGAGCTCGATATCACAACCGAGAACTCCGGCAATATCCTCCGGCCCTGCGGTTACGATCACGTCGACGGAATTCATGCCTTCCTGGGCAAGCTTCTGAGCCTGCTCTTCGGTGATACCGAGCGAACCGGCGATCGAATGCGCGGCCTCGTTTTTGCGGTTCTCCATCACCTGCTCGGCCGTCTTGTCTTCCTGGATGTCAACTTCCCAGCCGGTAAGCTTCGCCGTCAGGCGCGCATTCTGACCACGCCGGCCAATCGCCAGCGAAAGGTCGTCTTTTTTGACAAGGACGAGAATCGTTTTCGTCGCCTCATTGGCGGTAATGCTGCAAATGTTCGCCGGCTTGAGCGCAGCAGCGGCAAACTTCACGGGGTCGGCATCCCAGCGGATGATGTCCACCTTCTCGTTATTAAGCTCCCGGACAATGTTCTTCACCCGGGCACCGCGCATACCCACGCAGGCCCCGACCGGGTCGACCTTCGCATCGGCACTGTGGACCGCGACCTTGGTGCGGTAGCCGGCCTCGCGGGCGATGACCTTCAACTCGACGGTCCGGTCGGCAATCTCGCTCACTTCGAGTTCGAAAAGGCGGCGGACAAAGTTCGGGTGGCTGCGGGAAAGGATGATCTCCGGTCCGCGGGGGCCGTTCTCGACGGCGACAACGTAGGCACGAAGCCGGTCGCCGATGTTGTAATCCTCGGTCACGACGCGCTCGCGGGAGGGCATGACGCCTTCAAACTTGCCCAGATCAATGATCACGTCCGACTTCTCGAAGCGCCGCACCGTGCCATTCACGATCTCGCCAGCGCGGTCCTTGAACTCGTCGTAAATCATCTCCCGCTCGATCTGGCGGATGCGCTGATTAATGGCCTGCCGTGCCGCCTGGGCTGCGATGCGGCCGAAGTCCTTCGGCGTCACCTCGATCTCAACCTCGTCACCGGCCTGCACGTCGGGTTTGACGGAGCGGGCCTTGAAAAGCGGGATCTCGTCGTGAGGGTTGACCACCTTCTCAACCGCAATGAGCTTCGCCATGGCACGGATCGCTCCGGACTGAGGGTTGATCTCGATACGCAGGTCCCGCGTTCCGGAGGTGAAGCTTTTTTTCGAAGCGGCAAGAAGAGCGCTGGAGATGGCTTCCACCAAAACCTCGCGCTTGATGCTTTTTTCACGCTCGAGGTAGTCGAGCATTGCGATAAGATCGGAGTTCATAAAAAGTCGGTGTTCCCGGAGATGAAAAAGGCGGGATCGGGTCCCGCCTTCGCCACGTATCGGAATCGGCCAATATGACGGAATGACCCACCGCGGTCAAGAGACATAAGCCCGATTTTCGGGCCGATGCTGACCGGGAGACCTACTTGCGGACTCCGTTTTTCTTGAGGTGACCTTCGGGAAGAAAACGGATGCTGCGCGGGTTGCGGATCCCCTGGAGCGAGCGGAAGAGCTTTTTGATCCGGGTCCAGGGCGAGGAGGCTTCGTTGAGAGCATCGCGCATCCGGACCACCGTGGGATCCTCGTAGCCTGCCCGGGCGAAGGCCTTGCGGCGGTGAACCTCGGCCATTTGCTCCAGCTTACCACCGGTCCGAAGCTTTGCATCGGCCATGCGCAGAATCCGGCGGTTCGGCAGCATCTCGGGGCAGATCCGCCGCACGAGTCCGAAAGCCGTCTGCGGGCGATAGCCAGCGGCCGTCAGCACAGTGATAGTTGCCGCGGTCGAACGGCTGATACCGGCCTCGCAATGCGCGAGAAGCCCCCAATCCGGCGCGTTGTCGAGCGTGCGCCCGAAGTCCACCAGAGCTTCAACGTGCTCCTCCTCCGGCGGGTTGTAATTGGCAAACTGCGGGAGGTACATCTCGATGTCGTCGAGATCGCTGAAGACAAGCTGGATTTTGTGGATCGTGGATGCCGGACGATGCTCCATGGCACCTGTCTCGTCGGGATCGACAAGACTGATGAAGTGCGTCACCGGCGCATCTTGGAACCGGGGGAGCGACGTTCTGGAGCAAACCATCAAACGCATAGGGGTGAGCAGGTATACCAAACCCGGTTTGGTCTGACAAAAAGAAAAAGCGCCCGGCCTGCAATTTCTGCAGGCCGGGCGTCCGGAGATTGAACTGGTCGCGAATCTGCTATTTCAACACCGCATTCCACTCTGCGATGCGGGCCTTTTGAGCCTCGAAGAGCGGATCGGTGGGATCGAGGATCTCAATCGCTGTGATCTTGTCGCCCTGCTTGATGGCGTTGACGACATCCTGCCCCTTGGTAACGGTGCCGAAGACGGTGTGTTTGCCGTCGAGCCAGGGGGTCGGCACGTGGGTAATGAAGAACTGGCTGCCGTTTGTCGCGGGCCCGCGATTGGCCATGGAGAAGATGCCCGGCTTGTCGTGCTTGAGACCGGTTTTCACCTCATCTTCGAAGGTGTAGCCGGGACCGCCGCCGCCTGTTCCGGTCGGGTCGCCGCCCTGGATCATGAAATCCGGGATCACGCGGTGGAATGCGATGCCGTTGTAGTAGCCGCGCTTGGCGAGGTTGAGAAAGTTGGCGACCGTGACGGGTGCCTTTGAGGCGTAGAGGGTGCCTTCAATGTCGCCCTTGTCGGTTTTTACGATGATGCGGATGTCTTCCATAGCGGAGGCGTTGGTCGCGGAGACGACCGCAAATGTCAAACCCAGAAGGAGTGTGAAAAGCGTGTTTTTCATTCGGCCGGAATGTGGCAGTGTTCCC
>CAZSMN010000184.1:0-7899 GCA_964607615.1 uncultured Chthoniobacterales bacterium
AGGAGCCGACGCGTGCGGCCGCACGCGCATCAGGGCGTCGTCACCCTGAGCTGGAGGAACTTTGCGGTCTCGCCGGGGGCGAGCGTTGTGGAAGCGCGGCGGATCTCGTAACTACCCTGGTCGCTGACGAGCACATCGGATACGCCGGATGACGACCACGAGGCATTGGCTCCGAGGGTGCTGGACCACTGGACGGAACCGGAGACGCCGTTGAGCGACTTGCTTTTGTAGTAGGTGAGGGAAACGTTGCCGTCTGCGGAGCCGGCCACGAAGGCTGAGGCCGTGTCAGCAAGCGTCGGGTTGAGGCCCATGAAATACTCCACGAGGTTCGGCGCGGCGTCGCCGTCCGGGTTTCCTCCCGCCGAGGTATCCGCGAGCCCCGGCCGGGATGCGATCCATTGGGCGAAGGTGGGCGGTGCGGTCGTGAAGGTGCTCTGAAGGCCGTAGGTGGTGCCTGCGGCGTTGGTCGCGAAGGCTTTGAAGTAGATCTGGGTAGCCGGGCTGAGTCCGCTCACCGTTGCAGTGAACGCTTCGGCAGTGAAGTTGCCGTTGGAGGAAACCTTTGTCCCCGTCCCGTTGGCAAAACCGCTTGTGGTGCTCCAGAAGAACCCGCGTTCCGAGGCATTTCCACTGCCGATGGAGGTGATGTTGCCCGAGAGCGTGGCCGAGGAAGAGGTGATGGCCGAGACGGAGCCTGTCGTGACCGATGGCGCCTGCGCGGCAGGGAACGTGACGGTGACGTTGTCGATAAAGGCGCGCCGGGCGGTGGTCCCGATGGTAAGCGTGGAGTTCGCGCTACCGCCGCTGAACGTGACGGATTTGCTTTCGAACGCCCCCGAGATGACAGCGTTGTAGCTCACGGTCCGGGAGGGGAGGCCTGTGATGCTGACGGTGATGTTGCCTTCAACGGTGGACCATCCTTTGACATCGAAGCTCACGGTGAAGTTCCCGCCGGATCCGGAGAGGTTGAGCATCCGGCTTGTCATCGAGCCGGTTGCATTTCTGGAGCCGAGACGCACCGCACCGCCGGCTTCGAATGCATTGCTCACGGTCGGGAAGTTGGTATTGCCTGTCCAGCTGAGGCTCGAGCCATCGGTGGCCGCGCTGTTGCCCGAGGTGATCGAAACGAAGTCTTCTGCGAAAACCTCCGCCGGCGGGTTGCCGGAAGTGATCGTCACACTGGAGGAAGTGCCGGTGGCGCCCTCGCTATCCGTGGCGCGCGCGCTGAGCGCATAAGACCCGTCGGCGGGCGGAGTCCAGGAAAGCGTATAGGGGGCGGAAGAGTCGGAACCGATGATCGTCGTTCCTTGCAGAAATTCGACGCCGGAGACCGTTCCGTTTGCTCCGTTTGCGGTGACATCCGTCGCTGTCGCCTGAAGGGAAACCGGTGTTCCCGATGCAAACGTTTGACCGTTGGCCGGAGACCAGAGCGTCACGACGGGTGGCGGGTTGAGCGGGATACCGTCCGAACCGAAAACCGTGATGGTCGCAGAGGTCAGAGTGCCTGTGGTGCCGGCGGTGCGGTCGGCGACGCGGAGGGTCCAGGTGCCGGCGGGGTCCTCGCCCCAGTTCCGGACCGTCATGAAAGTCCAGTTTGTGTAGAAATTGGTCGTGTCGATGCCTTTTTCGCTGAGCCGGCTGACCATTCCGGAGGGGGAAGTGAGCGTGACCTCCAGCTGGCCCTTGGGGACGCCGGTGACGTTGAGCCGGACGGTGACGTGCTCGACGCGTTTCACAGGTGAGGATGTGAAGGTGAACGTGCGGGTGACGCCGGTGGTGCTGTTGTCCGGAATCGACGAGGTGGTGTTCGAGCTGACAGCGGCGGATTGTTGGGCGCTGAGCCGTGGGGAGCTTTGCGCGAGCGCGACGGCGGCTGCCGCATCGATGAGGCCTGCGCCGAACTTATGGTTGAACTTCAGTCCGGCCCCGTTGGTCGCCCAATCGGAGTCGGAAGGGTTCACTTGCTTGGCGGAGCGGATGAGAACGTCCTGCACATCGCGCCAGCCGAGGGCTGGGTTGGCCTGGAGCATCAGGGCGACGACGCCGGCGGCCGTCGGCGTTGCCGAAGAGGTGCCGCCGAAGGTCTGGGTGTAGTTGGCATCGGAGAGTTCTCCGGAGGTCGAGCCCGAGTTGTAGCCTGTCGTGCCAACGAGATCGGTAGTCGTGATGCCGAGCGCGGGAGCATTGCCGTTCGAGGGGGCGCTAACGACGATGTTCGCGCCGGATTCGCTGTAGTAGGCCTGGCGCGACTGGCTGTCGAGTGCCGCGACTGCGATCGTGTAGATCGAATTGGCATAACCGTCGTAGTTCGAGTTGTCGCTCTCTTCGAGGCCATTGCCGCCCGCCCAGAGAAAAATCGTGCCCCTGCCGCCGCGCCCGGTTTCGGCGGCACTTTTCAGGGCGGCAGCGGTGAGAGATCCGGGGCCTTCGAGGGTAAGGCCATCATCCGCCGGACCCCAGCTGTTGCTTTTGATCTGGATAAGATCGGGAAGGTATGCCATTGCCTGCGACTCTGTGGAATCGGTCGAGCCGGTTGCGATGAGGCGCATGCCGACGAGGGTCGCCTCCGGCGCGCTGCCTGAGACGCCGAGGGTGTTGTTTCCGCGGGCGGCCGCGTTGCCGGCGCACGATGTGCCGTGGTAATCCTGATTCGCCGCGCTGGGCTCGGGATTGCCGTCGCCTCCGTTCCAATCGTAGTCGTTGACCGTATCGACGTTCGGCGCGAGGTCGGGATGGCCGGTTTGCAGGCCGTCGTCGACAATGCCGATGCGAACGCCGTTGCCGCGGATGCCGGTCGCGGCAGGGTACGCCCAAACGGACTCCACATTGATATCGGTCCCGGTGAGCGCGCCTGTCTGAGCGGACACTTTGAGGTGCCATTGACGGCCGATCAACGTGTCGTTCGGCATGGCCTTTTTCGACTGCTGCCTTGCGAGTTGGACGTCGGCGGACTCCACGCCGGCGGCCGCGCGGAGGCGGTGGGCGGCGCGGAGAGGTTCGAGCCCGGGCCCGGCTGCCAATACGGCGTAGCCCGGGGCATAGGAGGGCTGCTCCACGAGGCTCGTTCCCGGAAGCGACGCCGGGTCGGTGCTGTCGGCCGTTTTGACCGTGATATTTCTGCTGAGAATACGCCGGGTGGCTGAGCTTCTGGGCGCACCTTGCTGGTAAAGGACGGCCGCGGCGTCTCCGCCTGCCGCGAGAAGGATGGTTTCCAGCTCCTCTTCAGATGCGGCAGAGACCGGCATCAGCCGGCCGGCACCGTCACGGTCGGACACCCAGATCTCATTGAGCGCGAGCTCGAACGAGCGAAGGGTGCCGCCGTCGGCGATTTGCAGTGCGGCCGGAGGCAGGGGACCCCCGGAGGATGCCGGCTTCGGAGAGGAGGCCATCACTCCGGGCGGGCTGGAGGCTGTCGGATCGGCCGGTGAGGGCGCCGGGGCCGCAGCGCTCGGGTTTTGCCCCGGGGGGAGCGACGGAATGGTGGCGGGTTCGCTTGGGGACGACGAACCGGGGGCCGGCGACATTTTTGAGGCGACCGGTTGTTCCAGCGCCGGCGCTTGGGATTTTTCGCGCGGAAGCAAGAAGAGGCCTGCGGCGACAACCGCGCTGAGCAGGATAGCCATCCGGAGATTGCGCGGGTCTTTCATAGCTTAGCGGGCGTTACGCTATGATCCGCCTGTCCGGATGGCAATCATCTCCCGCCTGCCCTAAAAAAACTATTTCTGCAACTGGTCGGCAACAAACCGCCCCGCTTTGACGGCCTCCTCAATCGTGAAGGGCGCTTCGATCAGCGGGGCCATTGAGAGATCCTGCCGGCGGATTTGTCCGCCCTGCCAGATCCAGGCGGACTGTGAGTAGGGGCCGACTTTTCGCGGATCGCTCCAGGTGTGGATCCCGAGGAGCGGCGTGCCGAGAGCGGCGGCGAGGTGCATGGGTCCGCTGTCGACGCTGATGGCGAAACGGGCGTCGCGCAGGATGCCGGTGAGTTCGGCGAGCGTCGTTTTGCGGGTCAGGTCGATCACTTCGTCCGGGAGGCCCGGCGGCGGGGTGCCGAAGCCCACGAGTGCGATCGACGGAATTCCCGCATCAAGGAGTGAGCGAACGAGCGCGGTAATCGCGGGACCGGTGAGGGACTTTCCCGCACCGCGGGCGAACGGGTGCAGGACGATGTAGGAATCCGGCAATAATTGCCTCGCGCGGTCGCTGAGGTTCCAGAGCCGGAAGTCCTTTTCCCGGGGAATCTCGAGGCCGGCTTCGGGCAGGATGTGGAGGTAGCGGTCGACCGCATGTTCGGATAGCCCGGTGCGAGCGGTGCGAGCGTAAAAGAACCGTGAGCCCTCCCGGGCGTCATCGAGGCCGTAAATCCGTTTCGCGCGGGAAAAGCGTGCGATCAACGCGCTGCGGAGCAGGCCTTGAAGGTCGATGGCGATCTCCGGCCGGAGATTTCCCAGCCGGCCATACCAGGCAGCAGCGCTTAGCGATCCGGAGAGTCCGCGGAACGTCTCGCGGGGAAACGGCAGCAGTCGGGCGATGGCGGGATGCCCCTCGAGCAGAGGTTGCCAGCGCGGGTCGATGACCCAGGTGATCTCCGTCTCCGGCCACGCTGCATGGAGCGCCGAAACCACCGGGAGCGCGTGGATCACGTCGCCCATCGAGCCGGGCTTGATCAGGAGGAGGGATCGCGGGGATTTCATGCGCGGCGAGACCTCCGCGGGATGCGATTCAGCGGCCGACGGCCAGGCGTTCGGCGAGGCGGGACGGAAGGCCGGCATCAAGGATCGCCTTCTGGGCGCCGTCGAGATCGTAATCGATCCTCCGCAGGGTGATCTCGTTTTTGTCCGTATCGTAGATGCAGTAGGCGGCCCGCCAGTCGCCGTCGCGGGGCTGCCCGACGCTGCCGACGTTGATGAGGTATTTGCGGCCCGCTTCGACGGGGAGCAGGTCCAGGGGGATGGTCCGCACGCTGCCATCGCGCACGTAGGCCTTCGGGGCGTGGGTGTGGCCGATGAAGCAGAGCGAGGTGTGCTGGTAGCTGAAGCTCGAGGCGGCATCGAGCTGGTTGAACACGTAGCCCCACTTGTGCGGGGTATCCAGCGTCGCATGGACGATCGTAAAGTCACGGACCTGACGCTGCATGCGGAGGGCGCGCAGCCATTCCTTGTCCGGTGCGGTGAGGTGCTCGCGGGTCCAGTTCATCGCCTCCTCGGCGAGGGGGTTGAAGCCGTCCTGAAGTCCAACCATCGAGGCTTGCTCGTCGTGGTTTCCCTTGACGACCGGGCATTCGAGTCCGCGGATGATCTCGAGGCATTCGTGAGGAAAGGCGTTGTAGCCAACGATGTCCCCCATGCAGACAAAATGCGTGCAGTTCTGGGCTCGGGAATCCTCAAGAACGGCTTGAAGGGCATGAAGGTTGGCGTGGATATCGCCGAAAATAGCAAAGCGCATGGTCGGATCAGGGCCCGGTCGACGGGCTGGGAGATGGGGATTTTACTCTTTCAGCCTCGGGAATATCCAGATCCTTTTCCATGGTGCGGAGAAGGTTGATGAGGGTGGGGAGGCGGTGGGACTCTCCTTTGAGGTAGAGGGAGCGGAGGAGGTCGTAGGCTTCGCGCTCCCGGCCGGCGCATTTGGCCATCTCGTAGCCGGCAAACCGCTTGGTGTAGGCAGGGGCGTCGGGAAACTCGGCCGCCTTCAGAAAGGCGTCGGCCGCGCCGCAATGATCTTCAAACTTGTCGCGCAGGAGCACTCCGAGCTGGAGGTAGAGATTGTAGCGGTCGGGGTTGTTGCGGATGCCCCTCTCGAGAATGGCTTTGCCGAGATCGAAATACTGCCGCTGGGCGCGGATGCGGAGGGCTTCGCTCGGCTGCTTTTCATCATTGAGGGCGGCGATGCTGGCATTCCATGCCATGTGCCATGCCGCCATATCCCAGTAGAGGATCGAGCGCGGCTGGAGGGTGGTCACCGTGTCGAAGAGACCGGCCATGCGGCCCCATTCCGTGCGCTCCCATGCGGTGTGGGCCTCGATCCAGAGAAACGAGGCCAGAGGCGATCGGAATCCGCTCAGCGCGGCGAGGAATCCCATTTGGCCGACCCGCTCGCGGAGGTCGAGGTCGAGGTTCGTCTTCCGGAAGTGCGCGGCCTTGGCGGCCCGGTCGAGCGAGATCTGGAGCGGCAGGAGCGCCGCGCCGGCGACCGCCAGAAGCAGGACCGCCGTGAACCGCCGTGCGATCATAGTTCGCGACCGGAGAAAACCAGCGCGGCGAGGAAGAAGTAGACGGCCACGTAAAGCCCGCCCAGCGCGAAGGTTTGGAGGAAGAGCCCGAGCGGGATCGCGACGCCGGCGATCACGTCATCGGTGACATTGAAGGCCTGGAGATCGGGGAACAGAAGGGCGATGATGGCGGCCAATCCGCGCGTCCACCACTGGATATCCGTGCCGGCGAGCCAGAATTCGCGGGCGGTCGCCTGCAGGTGGCCGATGAAATAGATCGCGACCGCCATGAGGATCGAGAAGATCGCGGAGGTCGAAAAGGTGGAAAGGAAAAGGGTGAGCGAGGCGAGCAGGGCGGCCTTGAGAAAGATGATGATGATGCCCGGCAGGAGGTTGATATTGAAGGTGGCGCTGGTGATGTCCTTGATCGCCAGGGCGAGCTCTTCGGCGGGTGCGCCCTCGAGCTGCGCCTTCGTTTCGGAGAGAACCCATTGCTCGCGCATCCAGAGCACGGCAAGGAAGAGCCCGCTCATCAGCAGAAGGGCCAGCGCGAGCAGGAGGAGGATGCCGATCAGCTTGCCGAGAAGGTAGGAGAAGCGCGGCACCGGTTTCGCGAGGATCGTATAGATCGTCCGGTCCTCCATGTCCTTCGGGAGAAAATTGGCCGTTGCAAGGATGGCGAGGATCGATGTGAAGACCGACATCGCGCCGAGCGAGATATCCTTCAGCATCTGGAACTGCTCCTGAAACGAGAACTTCGCGACAAACGCGGAATTTCCGATGATCAGGAGCGCAAAGATGAGGAGGAAATAAAACACCTTCATCCGGACGAGCTCCGTGAAGGTATTTAGGCCGATGGCGACCGTGCCGCGCAGGGATTTCATCACTTTTTGGAGACCGGAAAGCGGGTGCCGACATCCTCTCCGGCGAGGGCAGCCGCGATCTGGCCGGGGCGGCGGCCATCGAGGATGTGGACAGGGATTTTTGCGGACGTTGCCAGCTTGACGGCCTCGAGTTTGGTCTTCATGCCGCCGACAGATTCCTCGCCCTTGTCGGGCCGCACATGGCCGAACGCCGCATCGAGATCCCTCACGAGGGGCACGCGTTTTCCGTTGGCATCCTGGAGTCCGTCCACGCTGGTTAAAATAACGAGCCGCTGCGCGCGCGCAAGGATGGCGACTTCGGCGGAGAGCCGGTCGTTGTCGCCAAAGCGGAGCTCTTCGACCGCGACGGAGTCGTTTTCGTTGATGATCGGGATGACCGAGCCGGCCGTGAGAAGCCGATCGAGCGTGTTGCGGGCGTTGGCGCGGTGCATCCGGCTGTCGATGTCACCGTGGGTGAGGAGGAGCTGGGCGGCGTGGAGGCCGTGCGGGCGGAACGAGGCCGCGTAGAGGCGCATGAGCTCCGGCTGTCCGGCGGCAGCGCAGGCCTGCTTGCCGGGCAGGTCGTCGGGGCGCTTGCCGAGACCGAGCACGCGGACCCCGGCGGCGATGGCGGCGCTGCTCACGAGGATGCAGCGGGTGCCGGCCGTGTGGAGGGCGGAGATTTCGGAGGCGAGGCGGCGGAACTGTGCCGTGTCGAGCGCACGGCCGCCGGTGCGGGAGAGCACCCCCGTGCCGAGCTTGATCACCAGAAGATTCTTCATGAGCCCGCGATCATTTCCAGAAATCCGCTTTCCAGCGCAAGAC
>CAZSMN010000185.1:0-7764 GCA_964607615.1 uncultured Chthoniobacterales bacterium
ACCGACGGAGCGGTTCCCTCCATACCTTTTTCGAATTCTGTGAATTCCGTGAATTTGGTCTAGATACTCCCCCTCGGCGCAGGATCGACTTGTGATCGTTGGACGAACTACTCTCACGTGCCATGGCTGCTGGAAATCGTTGGAAAAAGGAAGAGCTCCTCATTGCCCTGAACCTTTACCACAAGCTCCGCTTCGGCCAGTTCCACGCGCGACAGCCGGTGATCATGGCGATCGCGGACAAAGCCGCCTTTGTGATTTCTGTGTGTCTGTGCTCTTGAACCGCATTAACCCATGGCAACTCGACTCCCTACCATCTCGTTGATTGGCGGCCCCAACGGCGCAGGAAAAACGACGTTCGCCCGCCATTACCTTCCCACAATCGGCGTGATTGAGTTCCTCAATGCCGACTCCCTTGCCGCAGGTCTCTCTCCTTTCGATCCGACGCTGGCCTCAGTCCGGGCCGCACGGCTACTCCTTGCCCGCTGGCGTGATTTGGTAACCGCCGGCCGGAGCTTTGGCTTCGAATCGACCCTCAGCGGCCGCACCTATGCCACAATGATTCGAGAGGCCCGGAGCGCCGGCTACCAGATCCGCATCTGCTACCTTGCCCTTCCGTCGGTTCAGTATTCGATCCGTCGCGTGCGTGAACGAGTGAAAAAAGGCGGCCACAACGTTCCGCTGGCAGACCTCAAACGAAGGTTCGATCCGAGTCGAAGTAATTTCTTCGAGCTTTACCTTCCTCTCGCTCACGAGGCTGCACTATACGACGCCACTTGGCACCGTCCCCGTCTCGTGGCAGAGTGGTCAGGAGGCGAGCCGACCATTCACTCGCAGACTGACTATGACTCCATCCACCGCACCTAGCCGCAAACGCAAGTTCTCGAGCGAATTTATCGAGCAGGTCGATGCTGCGATGCTCCGCGCGGCACGCGAGGTCGCCGCGGAGAACAAGCGCCTCGGTCTGCCGCTGATCGTCAGGAAAGAAAAACCAAAAAAATCCCGCAGGCCGGACGGCTCCTGATCTCCCCGCGAAACCGTCAACACGCCCCAAGCGCCAGCGCCCGTTCCAAGATGGAGGGAACCGCTCCGTCGGTTCCCTCGATGGCCCGAGGCGAAGCGCAGGGCCCGTGGCATCCGCAGGATGCCGCATCCCTCTTCCTGGTTCCGGCACCGCTGGCGCGGAGAAAGTCGGAACCGACGGAGCGGTTCCCTCCATACCTTTTTCGAATTCTGTGAATTCCGTGAATTGATTCGGCTGCGCCTCACCCCTGTGGGGCTGCGTTCGGCTAGAATCAGCGCGACAGCGCTTCGTCATGAGGCCAAGTCGCGTGCTTGGTGTCGGGAACGCAGTCTTTCTCCGCTCTCGCTCCGATTTCGTCCAAAAACTCCCCTGCCCTCAGCCCGCGAAGGCATTCGCCCGGTGCCAGGCCAGATGTTCTCTCGCCGGACGGAGGTCGACTCCGTCGAGGAAGGTTAGCGGTTTGTCATCACGCGCTTTCAGCCACGCGGCTTCGGGGCCCCATTCGGTAAAAATCTCCCGCGCGACGCGCACTCGGTGGGAGTCCGTCACGGTCCAGAGGCCCTCGTCAAACATCCAGTGCGCATCGCGAGACAGGGCAAGCCCGTTTTCCGGACTGTCGTTCCTTGACTGCGAGAAGCGGTGAATATGCGCCGCCTCGACGAGCGTCGCGCCTTTGCTTGTGTGAAGTCCGTATCCGGTGAGCGCGCACGTGAACCTGTATTGCGTGACCACGATCACCCGGAACCGCGCATCCCGCCCCTTGGCTTGATATTCGGCTCCGTCTTCCTTGGTCCGATACCCGAGCTTCCGCACCTTGGCATCGCTGAAGCCGAGCGCCACATAAAGCGCCGCTTGTTCGATCTCCGGAAACCACGTCTCGACGAGAATTCGCCGCGCAATGTCGCGCCATTCACGATCCTGAAGCGCATCCAGAAACCCGCCTTCCAGCTCGACCTCAGTCGTGCTCTCCGGGCTCTCCGCCCGCTGGCCCGTCTTGGTCTTCGGCGTCCAAAATCCCTGCGATGTCAGGTGGTAAAATGGCAGATCCAGATTCGGCTTCCCGCCCCACCGCGCATCGACGATCCGCCAGTAGGAATCAAACCTCAGCCGCAGCCCGGGCGATTTGAACAATGCCGGACCGGCCAACTCCCCCGCCTCCGCCAGATCGATCACACAAAGCAAAAGAAGCGCCTTGTGCGGAGCAAACCGCGCCTTCCCTTCGCCCTTCGCCTTGCTGACATTCGGATTCAGCCGGCGGAGCTTCTGTGTCCATGTTCCCGTCACGTCCCAAGCAAACCCGCCCGGCGCAGTTTTCTCAAGGCTTTGTGCAGATGCTTCGGAGTGAATTCATGCTGCGAGATAAGGGCCACCCACCGAAAAACGCAACGCATGGAGGCAGCCTGCGATGGAAAAGTCGCCGGTATTACAAATTCCGCTTCCAGGAAAGCGGTTCACGGCTCTGGTGGAAGATCGAGACAACGAGAATATCTCCCTTGGAATCCCGGGTGTAGATCACCGCGTAGGGAAACCTGCGAAGACGGCAATGCCGGTAGTTTTCGGAAAGGCTTCCCCATGCATCGGGAAACTGGAGGATGCGGCAGATCGCCGCATCAACTTCCTCCACAAAGTCTCCTCCCAGTCCCCGGACTTTTCCCTTGTAGTATTCGGCTGCTTCCGCGATCTCCGCGAGCGCGGGAGAGAGAATCCGCCAAGTCATTCGGAAAACCGCGAGCGGAGATCCGCCATCGCTTGCCGCCCATCCACGGCGGAAATTTCTCCATCGCGAAATGCCCGCATCCGCTCATCGGCCTCCCGAACCCAGGCTGCCCGCAAGGAGGCAGGGAGCGGGGATATGCTTTCCATCAGCCGTTCGACCAACAACGCCCTCTCCGAATCCGGAAGCAGAAGGGCCTCCTTCTCTAGAATTGCCGCATCCATGGCCTGAGACTAGGGCGGCAAAAGCGTCCGGTCAATCCATGGCCACACACCCCACCCGAGAAGATGGAAGAGGGCTCTGTCCATGTTCCCGTCACGGCCTGAGCAAACCCGCCCGGCGCAGTTTCCTCAAGGCTTTGTGGAGATGCTTCGTCAGTTCACTTATCGGCAAAATGTTGCCAATCGTCATCGGTTAACTACCCGCCCTTTCGACAGTTCTCAAACATCTCGGCGGGCATGGGGTGGTGGAGTTGCCAGACGAACTTTATCGGGCGTTCACTCTCGTGGCTCACGTGGTTGGCCTTCCCAAGGTAGGTGAAAGGCAGCGTAAAGCCGGCTTCTTTTTTTCGTTCGCGCGCGAAGATCAAAATGCGATAGCCACGAGTCTCGTGGTTGATCAGATTCTGACCCGTCGGGCTGGCCTGTCTCGTGTTGGACTGAGACTCCCAATGAAGTCGGTCAGCGCTGATCGGATAGTCTGCATACATCGTGCTGGGCGAAAACTCGTTTTCCGCTTTTTGGAAAGTCACGAGCAACGCGTAGACCCTGACATCCGGAAAATGCAATACGCCTACGCCCTGCTGACCGGGGCTTGTAAGCGACGTCGCGCCAAGAAGCGACTGGATATCCGGATTTGTATAGCTCGCATGCACTTCGAAAGGAGTTTCATCGCTATACCAGACGATTCGGGAACGGTCGGCGGTAAGTTCGAGAATCTCCATACAGTCTTGGAGAATGGATTTGTTCGCTGCCAGTCGCTCAAAAGATTCCGCGAGGGAATCCACGCCGATCTCGGAGCCCGTTTTGCCCCAAAGCTGATAATGAATGGCCATGGCCGCCGGGCCTGCCTCGGACAGTGCGGCTTCCACATCATCCCGAGTCAGATGCTCAAGAACGCTGCGTAAACGGGCGATCCCGAGGTGCCCGGAAGCCGATGCAACCTTAATGAGAGCGGCACAGAGTCTTTTCAAATCGGGATCGGCCGGCGCTTCTTGCAGGCGAGCAGCGGACTTCAGTTGTGAC
Organism: uncultured Chthoniobacterales bacterium; assembly: GCA_964607615.1. Classification (GTDB taxonomy): domain Bacteria; phylum Verrucomicrobiota; class Verrucomicrobiia; order Chthoniobacterales; family Terrimicrobiaceae; genus CAZSMN01. Next base: position 3,980 of record CAZSMN010000185.1, read on the forward strand.
CATGTCCGGTTCTTTCCAAGTATCTCCAGCGGCTCGTAGCCGTGGTAATTCGCGAAGTTCCGGAGCGTAAGCTCAACACCTGTATCGGCCTGAAAAGTCTCAAGGTGTTCAATGATCTGAGCGCGAATGTTGGCAAGGTTCGAGCGGATATTCTCCAGAACATGGTGGCGGGCCACCTTTTCGAACCGGATGCTGCAGCCTGCGGGCAAGTGCGGAAATCCTGCCTCCAACTCTCGCACGATATTGAATCTATCCTTGCGGAGTAGGGCTTTGAACTTTCGGTCGATGCGATAGCGCTTATTGAGCTGTCCGACAAAATCCAAAACCGTCAGGCACTCTTTGCCGGGATGCAATCGGAGTCCGCGTCCCAACTGCTGTAGGAAAACCGTGAGACTTTCGGTTGGCCGTAGGAACAGCACCGTGTCCACCTCGGGAATATCTGCGCCCTCGCTAAGCACATCCACCGTAAAGAGGAAGTTGATCGTTCCTTGCCGAAAGTCGCCGAGGATCTTTGCTCGTTCGTGGTCGATGGTTTCTCCAATGAAGCAGGCTGAAGGGAGCCCATTGGCATTGAACTGATCGGCCATGAACTCGGCGTGTCGGACGGAGGCGCAAAAGCCGATGCACCGCACCTTGCGGATGTCTGTCTGATATCTTTCGAGCGCCTGTATGACTGCCCGCATCCTCTGATCGGCAAGCGCATGCGCACCCGTGTAGATTTCGGTGAGTTCGTTCTGGTTGAACTTTCCCTGACTCCAAAAGCGGTCGGCCTCAAGCGATATCGGGTCATCGACGACAAAGTAGTGGAAAGGTGACAGAAGCTTTTCATCAAGAGCCTCGGGAAGTCGGATCTCGGCTGCAAAGCGGTTATTGAACTCTGCAACGACGCTGCTTCCATCCATCCTTTCAGGCGTCGCGGTAAGGCCCAGAAGAATTTCGGGTTCAAACTCTCGCGTGAGCGTTAGATATGATGGCGCCGTGCTATGATGGGCCTCGTCGATCGTGATGATCTGGTAGAAGTTGGGGCCAAGCTGTTCCAACAGCTGTCGATTCTCTAACATCGAGATCGAGCAAAAGAGGTGATCGTTGCGGGCGGGTTCGTGGTTTCCCACCAGCAAATCACCAAAGTTCGGATCGCGAAGCACCGCCCGGTAGGTCATTAGAGACTGCTTCAGTATCTCCTCTCGATGGGCTGCAAATAGAAGCTTCGGACGAAGCCCTTTCCGATCACAAATCCGCTTGTAGTCGAAAGCCGCAACGACCGTTTTCCCCGTTCCCGTAGCGGCAACAACAAGGTTTCGCCGATATCCAGCCGCACGCTCCGCTTCCAATGCCTCGAGGATCCGCTGTTGAAAAGGATGCGGCTTGATCTCGAAAAACACCATCGGCATCGAGTCATTACCGCTGCCCTGCGCATAGCGGATCGCTTCCCTCAGGACCTGTGGCTGGCTCGGATCAAACGGAACAAATTCCCTGCTGTTCCAGTAGGTCTCAAACTCCACACAGAACTTCTCGATGATATGCGGCTGGTCTTGCTGGCTCACTTTCAGGTTCCACTCAAGGCCATGAGTCATCGCGGCATCCGACATGTTGGATGAACCGATGTAGGCGGTGGAGAACCCCGAACGTCGCCGGAAGTGATAGGCCTTCGCGTGAAGGCGCGTCCGCTTTGTGTCATACGAAACACGGACCTCAGCTGTCGCTAATCCTGCAATCCACTCGACCGCACGGGCGTCCGATGCGCCCATGTAAGATGTGGTGATAAGTCGAATCGGGACGCCACGGTCTGATAGTTCCTGTAGCGCACTCGAGAGCAGGCGAAGACCTGACCACTTGATGAAGGACACAAGAATATCGACTCCGTCGGCCGATGCCATTTCGAGGGCCAGTTCGTTAGCTAGCGGAGGATCGGTCTGCGCTCCCGTGAACAGGCTGCTTTCTGCAATCGGAGTTAGCGGTCGCGGGAGCCCCGGCTTCACGAGGTATGGTGGTGTGATCTCCGTCAGTAGCCTCGGTTCAACATCTGAGAGACGCTCAACTTGCTCGGGCTCAGTTTCCTCGTTGGCGAAGATGCTTTCGAGGAGACTGTTGCAGAGTGCGATCCGCTCGGCACTTGTGCTCTTCCGCAGTAATGCCGCCTCAACGAACTGCGAGATAAAGGCAGAGTACTTCGAAGGTTCCTCCTCTGGGTCGATCTTCGCCGTGAGAGCGCGAACCTCAGGGTGACAGTCCAAAAAGTCTTTGAGCCGTCGGGTCGTCAGCCGCTCATAGATTCCAGGATGAAATTCGTCGGGGATCATTTCGGGACGATCTGCGCGAGAATTGGAACGTCCGCTGGAGCGAGGAGATCGACTGCGATCTCATCAATACTGACCCATGCAATTTCCGAATGTTCAACCGGAACCGGGACTCCGGAGAGAATCCTCGCCCTGCAAGGGATCAGGCGGATGGAGAAGTCCCGGTAGTGATGCTCAATGGGATTGAGGATTTCGAAAACCTCGGTTTCGATAAGGAGTTCTTCATTGAGCTCGCGCTTCAGAGCATCGGCAGGTGACTCGCCGGTCTCTATTTTTCCTCCGGGAAATTCCCAGAATCCAGCCAAGGACTTTCCTTCAGGCCTCCTCGCGATCAGAAGCCGGCCGACATCGTCCTGAATTAGAGCGCAGGCGACTGGAATCATTCGTCCGCCTCCGCTTTGAGATAGGCGCGGTAATCGATTCCGGCATCGACCTTTCGTCGTGCGACCTGAAATCTGGAGATCGTCCGTTTCATCGAAACTCCTTCAAAAGCTCGGAATGGCAGCCTTCCGTTTGGCCTCTGCCTCGTCTTTGGCTCGTTGTTCGAGCTGCGCAGCAGCCGGAAGCGCTAGAGTGAGATTCATCTTGTTGATTCCAAGTTCGGCTGTCGCGCCGTCATCCCGCTTCCAGCCCTTAGCGCCCGCCGCAGAGGCGACAAACATCGCGCTGAGACCAGTGATGGGATTGGGGCTCTTCTCGACGAGCTCTGGCGATTTGGGCTTCCACGTCATGCCTTCGGGTGTGTTTGCCGTAAGGATCGCTGCAACCTCGTCGTCTTTGAGAAACGGCCCGGGCCGCTTCTCGAAGATCATTTTGAGCGCTGGCCCGTTGAATCCGATGTAGGCAATTCGGATGCGGAACCCGCTGTAATCATAGGCATAAGTCGGGCATCCCGGGATGATTTCCTTCGTCTTCTGAGGGACTCCGTAGCGTCTATTGCATTCGGAATCCGTCTCGCCCAAGCGGGCGGACGCAGTTGTCGTGAGGAACAGGAGGAACAGCCCACACGCAACCACTGAGTGCCGTGCCTCCCTCGAAACTCTGAACGCTGCGCCCCTTGACCGAGCCAAACCGTGGGATTCCGTCTTTTCCACGGCGCGTATCATAGGACTCTTCCTGCCGGTTGCATGCAAAAACGGGCGGGAATCTGCGGGCGGTCAGATCTGAATCTGCAGCGGTTCATCACTCCGCAACCTTGCCACGCCACGTAGGACATCTGTGGGTATACGCCCAGAGGAAGACGCCAGCGGGGAGGTTTTGACATGATTAACAAGATTTACAGGATTGGGAGCCGGCTGTTGGCCGGCGTTCCTAGTTCCTAGTTCTTGGTTCTTGGTTCTTGGTTCTTGGTTCTTGGTTCCTGGTTCCTAGTTCCTAGTTCCTAGTTCCTAGTTCCTGGTTCCTGGTTCCTGGTTCCTGGTTCCTGGTTCCTGGTTCCTAGTTCCTAGTTCCTAGTTCCTAGTTCCTAGTTCCTGGTTCCTGGTTCCT
>CAZSMN010000186.1:0-7728 GCA_964607615.1 uncultured Chthoniobacterales bacterium
GCCACGACGGCGATGGAGAGGATGGATTTTAGCATGTTGGTTTGTATTGGAGATTGTTGAGGGTTCCGGGAGGGAAAGCGGTAGAGTTTAGACCGCCTTCCTTCCGAAGTGTTCAAAATTGATAGCCGATATTGAAGTTAAACTTCCCGGGAGGTCCGTTCCACGAGTCGTAGATGACCGGGATACCGTAGTCCACACGGATCGGACCGATCGGCAGATCGAGCCGGAGGCCGATACCGATGTCGACGTTCGCCCCCGAAGTGCTGAAATCAAAAGCGTCGGTATTCACGAAGCCCATGTCCGAAAAGACAGCGCCGCGGACGCGGGTCACGATCGGGAACGTGACTTCGAACGTCAGGTAGGCGAGCGAATTGCCGCCGATCGGGTTGTCGAACTCGTCGACCGGGCCGACCTCGCGGAAGTTGAAGCCGCGCATATTATTTGCGCCACCGAGATACAGCCGGTCAAAGATCGGAACGCCGTTGCCATACTCATCAGCGTTCACACCGTCGCCCCATGCATCGACAAAAGCGATCTGGCCTTTGATGAGGAAGATACAGTCGAACGGCAGCGGGAAATACTTCGAGGCTTCGAGGCTGAGGCCGTAGTCCTGCACCGTGCCGCCGAGCGGGCCGCCGGAGACAAAGCCGCCGAACTCGACCAACTCCCCTTTTCGGGTCAGGAAGAGGCTGTCGCGTGTGTCCCAGACGAGAGCGCCGTTGAAGCCGCTCTTCGTGTAGGTGCCCTCCGCATCCTCGATCACTTGGCCGACGTCGTCCGTGTCGACATCGTAAATCCGGATGCCCTCCACGCGGTATTCCGCACGGTCGGAGAGTGCACGCCAGATCTGCTTGCTGGCCTGGAAGGCAACACCATAGTTCTCTTGATCGTAAACGCTCGAGAGGAAGTTCGCATTGCGGTAGTAGGCCTCAACACCGACCGAGAGCTTGTAGCCAAGGAACCACGGCTCCGTGAGCGACACGACAAAATCGCTTCGCTGCAGACCGTATTGACCGCGGATGCGGAAGCGCTGGCCGCCGCCGACGAAGGTCGGCCAGTTAAAGAGATCGAAGTTGCTTTGCTGGAGTTCGGCAAAACCGAGCAAGCTGTCCGTCGTGCTGAAACCGACACCGAAGTTGAAGGCACCCGTGCGCTTCTCCTCGACGATGACGTTCAGGTCCTTGCGGCCGGGAACGATTGTATCGGTCGGCGAAGTATCAACGCGCGAGAAGTAGTTGAGGTTCTCAAGACGTTTGCGGCTGACGTCCACCAGCGTGGTATCGAAGACATCGCCCGGGCGGACCGCCAGCTCGCGGCGGATGACCCGGTCCTGCGTGCGCTCGTTGCCCTGAATATTGACGAGGTTGACGTAGGACTGGACGCCTTCGTCGAGGCGGTAGGTCACGTCAACGGCTCCCGCACCGGCTGGCAGAACTTCCGGAAGCGCGACCATGTCGACGTAGCCCCGGCTTCCATAGAAGTCGCGGAGGGCCTTCAGATCGTCGCCCATGCCCTTCGGCGTGAAAAGCTGTCCGCCCTGCATGGCGAGCTTCGCCATCACTTCGTCCGGAGACACGATGTTCACACCCTCAAGCTTCACCGAATTCACCCGGTACTGCATGCCCTCGACAATCGTCACGACCAGCTCGACACCGTCGTTCTGCAGCGGCTGGGTCTGGATATCCGCCACCTCGACATCCGCAAAGCCACGGTTCTGATAAAGGGTGCGGATCGCCACGCGGTCCTCCTCCATCTGGGCCGGCAGGAGGCGTCCGCTCTTGGTGAAAAACGAAAGAAAATCCTGAGGCTTCGTCTTCATCACCTTGCGGATGTCCCGGGCCAGCACGGACTCGTTGCCGACAAAGGTAATCGACTTCACGACCAGTTTCGGCCCCTCCGTGATTGAGAAAATCAAACGCACGCGGTTGTTGGCCGGGATTTCCTGAATGCGGTACTGGACGTCGACCTCGGAGAAATTCCGGTCCTCATACAGCTTGAGAATCTTCTGGCGGTCATCCTCGACGCGCTCCTCGCTAACCACGTCACCGACCTTCGAGCCGATCTCGCGCCGTACGCGGTTCAGCGGAATCCGCTCCGCTCCTTCAATCAGGATCTCTTCGATGACCGGCCGGCCTTGGAGGAGGACTGTCACACGAACACCGTCGCCCAGCGGCTCTGCAAACATACGGACGTTGGCCACGCCGCCTGTGGCATAGAGGGCGCGGATATCCTGCTCGGCGGCCCGCTCGCTGTAGGGCAGGCCAACCTTCGTCGCAAGGTTCGCCATCACGCGTTCCTTGGAAAGACTCGGAGCCCCCACATTTTCCACCACGATGTCGCGGACGATAGGGCCCGTCTGGGCGAGGAGCGAATAGGCGGGAAAGACAGCTGTCAGAAGGACCAGCAGCAGGGGAAATAGGTTCAGGCGACGGAGACTCATGGGTTCAGGCAGGCCCGCCGGATAACGACCCGACGAACGAAGCGCTGTGCATGACTTATGCGCCTTGAAACGTCAAGCCACGATTTGGTTTCCGCGTTCTTGCAGGCAACGAATCCGCCTCCAATGCGCACGGGGCTGACACACGGCAAAACCCGCCCGGCAGGGCAGCATATTGCCTTGCCGGGTGAGGGCCGATTTGATACTGAATCCATCGCTGGGCATAGACCACGTTACGACTACCGTGCCAACCCACCCCCAGAGGCAAATGGAAAAGGTTTCCAACGGGTTTCCATCCGTCGAACGGGATACCGTCATGCCAAGCCGTCCGCCCCACATGTCCGCTCCGGATCCCGAGGCTCTCGCGTTGCTGGCCACTCATTCCGACCAGATCGTCATCATGACCGATGCGCACCGGATCATCCGCTGGGTAAATCCGGCGTTCACGCGGATCACGGGTTACGCGCCGGCAGAAGTTGTCGGGCGGAGCCCCAAGCTTCTGCAGGGTCCGAAGACAGATCGCGCGACGGTCGAGAGGATCCGCGCCAAGCTGGATGCTATCGAACCTCTTTATGAGGAGATTCTCAACTACTCCAGGACAGGCACCGAATACTGGGTCTCGATGGAAATCCTTCCCCTTCGCACGGAGGACGGGGCTCTGACGGGCTACCTCTCCATCGAGAGGGACATCACCGAGCAGAGGAAGACAGCCGACCTCTTAGTTTACCTCAACCGGATCCTTACCGATGAGCTGAACGAAAACCCTCGCGACCTCCTTGAAATGGTCGCCGACACACTCGGCGCCCGCCATGTCTCGCTGGAAAAACTCGACCGCAAAGGAGACTCGATCAACCGTGTCCTTGCATGGCCGCGCGATCGCACGGTCCCTCCGAACTCCAGTCAGCAACCGGTCTCGGGCCTCTTTGCAGAGGCCCTGGGCAATCCCGGGCACTTCGCGTCGATCACGAGAGAGAATCTGTCCGCTGAGCGATTCGAGGATGCCTATCAAGCCGCCCTCGTCCTCTTCGATCGCAAGGGAGCACCGATCGGATTTCTCGCAGTGGCCTCGCAGCGTCCGCTCGCCTCGGAATTCGTCCAGAAGATCCTGACCCTCACCGCGCCGCGCGCAGCGGCAATGCTGGGAGACGACCCCTCCATCGAGGAACTCCGCCACCTGCGCATCGCGGTCGAACAGGCCGCGAACTCGGTCGTTATCACCGACGCCGCCGCCCGGATCGAATACGTGAATCCCGCTTTCGAGAGGCGGACCGGCTACACGCTCGCTGAAGTGCTCGGAAAAAATCCCCGCATGCTGAAATCCGGAGACCAGTCACCGGAATTTTACAAGGAGATGTGGCAGACACTGCGCAGCGGGATGACATGGCACGGCCGGTTCCACAACCGGCGCAAAGATGGAAGCATGTACTGGGAGTCGGCAACCATTTCACCCATCGTGGACTCCCAAGGCCGGATCATCCGTTTCATCGCGGTGAAAGAGGATATCAGCCGCGAGGTGGAGGTTTCCGATCAGCTTCGAATCGCGCGCGATCAGCTCCAAGCCATTCTCGATGCGGATCCGAGTTATATTTACGTCAAGGATGCGGAGGGAAGATTTCTGATGGTGAACGCGGCGACGGCGAAGGTCTTCCACCTCCCGGCCAACGAGGTTTTTGGCAAGACCGACGACTTCTACGGCGCGGCTCCGGAGGACATCGCAGGCTACCGCGCGGCTGATAAGGAGGTGATCCGCAGCGGGCGTCCCCTCACCATTCCCGAGGAGCGTGTCCTCCGTGCGGACGGCAGCACGGGCTGGTTCCAAACCGTCAAAGTGCCGGTCTCTTTCCCGGGTTGCTCGGGGCCGGCCGTATTGGGCATCAGCATCGATATCACCGCGCAGAAAGATGCCGTCGGTGCGGCAATGAGCGCGCAGGACCGCCTCTCGAAAGCGCTCGCCGAGCTCTCCAAAAGCGAGAGCCTTCTGAAGGCCACCGGGCAGATCGCCGGCATCGGGGGATGGGAGTTCGATCTCGAGACGAATGAGCTCGAATGGACAGCGATCACGCGGACCATCCACGAGGTCCCGGAGGACTTCAAACCCGACCTAAGCAAAGCTCTTTCCTTCTACCCGGAAGAGAGCCGGATTCCGCTGGAGAAGGCGATCGCTGGATGCATTGCAGACGGGACGCCGTGGGATCTGGAGTTAAAATTCACAACCCATACCGGCAAGCAGATCTGGGTGCGGACGGCAGGCCAGCGGATGGAGTCACCGGGCCGCAAGCCGAAGCTGATCGGCGCGTTTCAAGAGATCACCGACCGCAAGCGTATCGAAGCCCGGGTCGAGGGAGACCGGCTGCTGCTCCGAACGCTTATCGATAACCTTCCGGTGGGCATCTATGTGAAGGACCGGGAGGGCCGCAAAACCATTTCCAACAAGGCCGACATCCGCCACCTCGGCAAAGAGGTGGAGGCCGATGTTCTCGGCAAGGACGACTTTGCCTTTTTCCCGCAGGATGTCGCCGAAGCCAACCGTGCCGAGGAGATGCAGATCCTTGCCACCGGCGAACCGATCCTCAACAAGGAGACGGTCACCCGGAGAGGCGATGGCTCTCTCGTGCACCTCCTGAGCTCCAAGGTGCCCCTTCGCGATGCGAATGGGGAGATCTCGGGGATCGTCGGGATTTGGTATGACATCACCGGACGGATGGAGCTTGAGGCCGATCTCATCGCAGCGCGCAACCGTGCGGAATCGGCGAATCTCGCGAAGAGCCAGTTTCTCGCCAACATGTCGCACGAGATCCGAACGCCGCTCAATGCGATCATCGGGATGTCCGAGCTGCTTGAGGGGCCGACGACCGCGGACGAGCAGATCGAATACCTGCGCACCATCCGTACAAGCGGCGACGTCCTGGTGGCATTGATCAGCGACATTCTGGACTTTTCTAAAATCGAGGCCGGGCAACTTGAGTTGGAGTCCATTCCCATCGACACTCGGCACTGCGCGGAATCCATCCGCCGCGTTCTCGAGCCGACGGCTCAGGCGAAGGGCATCGGGTTCGAGTGCACGGTCGCCAGCGATGTGCCCGGGAGTATTCTCGGAGATCCCACACGGATGCGGCAGGTGCTGCTGAATCTTGCGGGAAACGCGATCAAGTTCACCGATGCGGGAAAAGTCTCGGTCAACGTGGACTGCGTGACGCGGGAAGGATCGTGTTGGCTCAGATTTTCGGTAAAGGATTCCGGCATCGGCATACCGGTCGACCAGCAGAGTAAACTCTTCGGCGCCTTCACCCAGGTCGATGCCTCCACAACACGTCGTTACGGCGGAACCGGACTCGGTCTCGCGATCTGCCACCGCCTTGTCAGTATGATGCACGGCACGATCCGCGTCGCGTCGCTCCCCGGGCGAGGCTCGGAGTTCGTTTTCGAGATCCCGTGTCGGCCGGCAGAGACGGCGCTCCAAGCCGGAAAGGAAAGCGGCGACCGGCCGCCAGTCGCCCCGGAGGATCTCGCCTCACGCTGCCCGCTCAAGATTCTTGTGGCGGAGGACAATCCGGTGAACCAGCGGCTCGTCTGCCTCATCCTCGGGCGAATGGGCTACCAGCCGGAGACCGCGCTGAACGGCGTGCTGGTCATGGAAGCGCTCGCCAAGGAGCGTTTCGATCTGATCCTCCTCGATGTGCAAATGCCGGAGAAAGACGGCCTCGAGACGGCCCGGGAAATCCGCACGACCTATGCGGAAACCGAGCGTCCCGAAATGGTCGCCCTCACCGCCAATGCGCTCGATACCGACCGCACGGCGTGCCTCGACGCGGGAATGGATGCCTATCTGAGCAAACCGATCCGCATCGAACCGCTTGCCAGCGCGCTTGAGGAAGCGTGGCGCAGGCTCGAGGCAAGAAGGGGCAGTTCAACCGGCACTTGACCGGCGCCCCGTGGCCGCGCACGATCCGCACTCCTTTGAACTCACAAGATTCCGCCCATTGGGAGATTGATTTCCTCCGCGATAACCCGATCGTCCGCACCAAGCGCTTCGGCATGCCCAGCGAGGCCAAATCGGTCCGCTACCCGATCCGCCTGCTCCGCTACTGGTTCGGCTACCACCTCCTCCGCGAAGAGGCCGTCCGTGCCGGCAAGCCGCTCGATGTCGCCGAGATCGGCGTGCATACCGGACAGATGCTGGAGTTTGTGCGCTCCGCCCCCGCAAAGCTGACGTTCAGCCGCTGGACGGCCGTCGATGCGGTTATGCTCACCGAGAAGCTCCGCAAAGCGGGCTACGATGATTTTTTCGAAGCTAATCTGGAAGATCCGGATTTCGCCCTGCCCGCCGACTACGACACGGCCATCCTCCTCCACGTCCTCGAGCACCTTCACAACCCCGAGGACGTCGTGAAAAAAATCGCCCGTCAGATCCGGCCGGGCGGCTCGCTCATCGGCGGCTTTCCCGTCCTGCCGGCCTTTCTGGCACCGGCCCGCGAGCGCAAAGTCCGGCAGACCGCGGCACCGATGGGCCACGTGAGCGTCTTTTCCCCGGAGCGCGTGCGCTCGATGGCCGAGCAGGCCGGCCTCGTTGCCGAGTTTGTCAGCGGGGCGTTTTTCCTCCGCAGCAAAGGAAGCCCGCTGGAGAACTCCGCCGCGTGGATGCGATTCAATCTCGCATGGGGCCGGCTTTTCCCCGGCTGGCCGGGAGAGATCTACTGGCTCATGCGCAAGCCGAAGGGCTGATTACTCCCCGCCAAGCAACTCCTCGAGCTGCTGCTTGCGGCGCAAGTGCTCCTCGTCGCTGATCACCGACACAAGCGTGCAGTTCTCGAGATCGGGAATCTCGATCCACGAGCGGCATCCAGCGAAGCGCTTCTCCATCGGTAAACGGCAGGGCGGATCGAGGCGGAACACCCGGACCAGCGCGACAAAAATCCCTTCCTGATCGTCGTAACGGAAACGCTCCTCGACGACGCTGTCGTGCAGCACGTGAAACTCTCTCAGAGCCGCCACGCACCGGCTGTCCGTCACCAGTTTCGACCACTCAAGCGTGGCCGAATAGCGGATCTCGACCTCGTCCTCGAGCGGTTCCGGCACCGGACAATCCTGCGGCAGGTTCGTCTTGGTCACCTGCTCGTGAAACCACGTCGGAAAAAGAAAAAACTCGCTGTGTTTGAAGGCAAAGCCCTCGCGGCCTTCGGCGATGCCTCCCTTGCGGAGGATAATGCTCTGGCGTCCGCCGCCCATCGCCTCACAAACCAGTGCCCACTCTTTGAATGCTGCGCTCATATGGGGACAATTCTTGCTTTACA
>CAZSMN010000187.1:0-7688 GCA_964607615.1 uncultured Chthoniobacterales bacterium
CAGGAGTGGATCGACCGCCCCGAATGGCCCGAGCCGCGCCGCAATCCGGACCGCCTTTTCCGTCTGCTCACTCCGCACCCCATCGACGCCAGCGTCGATGAGATCCGCATTAACCCGAGGTCGCGAAGCGCCAAGCTCCGCGTCGTCGAAAAACTCGCCGATAACCAATGAATACTTCTCCGAACCGCCGCAAGCAGGTCAATCCTGTTCACTTCTCGTCGCTCGTGCGCTGGATGGTCATCGCCCTCCTCTGCGGAAGCGCGGGTCTCCTCTACGTGTACATCAAAAACCAGCAATTCGCCCTCGGGGAGGAGATCCGCCAGGTCGAGCGCCGCATCAAGGAGATCCGTTCCTCAAACGAGGTTCTCCTCGTGCGCGTGACCGAACTCTCGTCCCGCCGCGCGCTGCAGCAGCGCATTGCGGAGGGCTTTATCTCCGTCAAGCCGATCTCCGACATCGCCATTGCCCGCCTCACGCCTCCGCCCGAGGCCGGTCGCGATGACGTTCTCCGGACGGCCTTCAACGAAAGGCTCGCTCAATGAGGTTGACCGCCCGCACACGCGCCGGGATGGCCTGTGCGTTGATGGCTCTGGGGTTCACCCTGTTCTCCGCCCGCCTGATCCACCTTCAGGTTACCAAGCACCAGGAATATGCACAAATGGCCGCAGAGAAGCACACGATGCGGCAGGTCATCCATGCACGGCGGGGGTTGATTTTCGACCGGAACGGCGAGCTCATCGCCTCGAACATCCCGGTCCGCACCGTCGTGGCCGACGGCTCCCACATCAAGGACCCCAAGGCTCTTGCCGAAGCGGCGGCGCCCTTTCTTGAGATGCCGGCCGACGAACTCGCGACAAAGCTGGATACCGAACGGAAATACGTCGTCATCAAGCGAGGACTACCGGCCGACAAAGCCCTCGAACTCGGACGCCTGATGCAGAAGACCGGTCTCCGCGGGCTTTACTTCGAGCAGGATGCCATCCGCGTCTACCCGAACGGAAAAATGCTCGGCCACGTGCTCGGGTTTCTGGACCACGAGGCCAACGGCATCCAGGGCATCGAGATGACGATGGACAAGCACCTTCGCGGACGCGACGGCTACCGCTACATCGAGCGTGACCGCACGGGCCGCGAGATCATGCTCTACCGGGGCCAGGAGGAACCACCCGATGACGGGCTCAACGTGCGTCTCACTGTCGACATGGGCCTCCAGGCCATCGTTGAAGAAGAGCTGGAGACCGCCTTTCAGGATCTGAAACCGGAAAGCGCCACGGTCGTGATGGTTGATCCGAAGACCGGCGAGGTTCTGGCCATGGCGACCCGTCCCTGCTTCGACCCGAATGATCCTGGCGAATTCGATCCGTCTCACATGAAAAACCGGGCCATCATCGACATGGTCGAGCCCGGCTCGACCTTCAAGATCGTCGTCGCCTCGGGCGCTCTCAACGAGGGCACGGTGAACGAGAAATCGATGATCTTCTGCGAGAACGGAAGCTTCGCCTACGGCGGACGCATCCTCCGCGACCACCACGGCTACGGCTCGATGAGCGTCCACGACATTCTCGTCAAATCCTCCAACATCGGCTCGGCAAAGATGGCGCTCATGATGGGCGACGACAAATTCTACGAATACGTCCGGCGCTTTGGCTTCGGTGACCGCACGGGCATCGAGCTTCCCGGGGAAATTCCCGGCACCGTCCATCCTCCCCACCGCTGGGACAAACTCACCATCACCCGCATGCCGATGGGTCACGCGCTGGCCGTCACACCGCTCCAGATCGCAATGGGCATGTCCGTCATTGCAAACAACGGCCGCCTCATGTCCCCCCAGATCGTGAAATCTGTCGAAGATTCCGAGGGACGCAAAATCGTGGAGAACACACCGAAAGTTGTCAGGGAAGTAGTGCCCGAAGCCACGGCCCGGTATGTCAGCGAATCCTTGATGGAAGTGGTGAGCGAACGCGGCACGGCCCGTCTCGCCCACGTGGCCGGCTTCACCGTCGCCGGAAAAACCGGAACCGCCCAGAAGGTGAGCCCTGCCGGCGGCTATGCTCCCGGAAAATACGTCGTATCCTTCGTCGGCTACCTCCCGGCCGAGGATCCGCGCTTTGTCTGCCTGGTCATGATCGACGACGCGACCATTTCCTCCGGCTTGAACTACGGCGGCACACTCGCCGCCCCCGTCTTCTCCCGCATCGGCGAGCGCGCCGCCCGCTACCTCGACCTGGTTCCCGCCCTGCGTCCGGAACCCGTTGGCGCGACGCCGCTGGCACTCGGCAACACCCCGGAGGAAAGGAACAACTGACCGATGCGCCTGAACGAACTTCTCCGCTCTGCAGGCCTGCCGCCGGTCCTTGACGATCCCGAGATCTCCTCGCTCTGCTACGACTCCCGCACCGCCAAGCCCGGCAGCCTGTTCTTCGCGCTTCCCGGCCTTCACGCCGACGGTGCGAAGTTTGTCGCCCAAGCGGCCGCGCAGGGTGCTGTCGCCGTCATTGCCGGCCAAGGAGCCGAGACAGCCGGGCTGCCCGCAGTGACCGTGGCGAATCCCAGAGTCTCCATGGCCGCGGTCGCGGCGGCATTCTTCGATCATCCCTCACGCGCACTGAAGTGCGTCGGCGTTACCGGAACGAACGGCAAGACAACGACAGCATTCCTCACCCGCCACCTCCTGGATGCGGCCGGCACGTACTGCGGCCTGATCGGCACGGTGAAATACATCGTCGGCAACACGGAAATTCCTGCCCCGCATACGACACCCGAATCTCCGGATCTTCAGGAGCTCATGGCCCGCATGCGCGACTCCGGCAACCGCGCCGTCGCAATGGAGGTATCCAGCCACGCCCTCGTCCAGCACCGCGCCGACGGCATCGATTTCGACGCAGCGATTTTCACGAATCTCACGCAGGACCATCTCGACTATCACAAGACCATGGACGCCTACTTCGAGGCGAAGGTTCTCCTTTTTGAGAACGCCTCGAAGCAGACCTCCAAGCGTGTGCGATCGATCATCAATGCCGATGATCGCTACGGCCACCGCCTGATCGAGCGGTTCGGAAAAACAACCAGACTCATCACCTACGGCCGGGGTGTGAATGTCGACTTCCGCGCCAGCGCGATCCGCTTCGACGCCGGCGGCACCGTCTTCCAACTCGACGCCCGCGGGAAGAGCTACCTGGTCCGGCTCCCGCTCATCGGGCTTTTCAACGTCTACAACACCCTTGCAGCCCTCGCGGCCGCAACAACCTGCGGCGTCGAGCTCCGAGCCTCCGTGGCCGCCCTCGCAAAGGCTCCCCAGGTTCCCGGCCGCCTCGAGCGCGTTCAGGCCAAACGGAACTTTCACGTCTATGTCGATTACGCGCACACCGACGATGCCCTGCGCAACGTTCTCCGCACCCTCCGCGAACTGAAGCCCGCGCGCCTTATCACCGTCTTCGGGTGCGGCGGAGACCGCGACCGCGCCAAGCGCCCGCTCATGGCCGCTGCCGCCGAGGAGTTTTCCGACTGGTCGGTCCTCACCTCGGACAACCCCCGGAGCGAAGACCCGGAGTCCATTCTCTCCGATGTCGAGGCAGGCATGCGGGGCACGCGCTACGACAAGATCACCGACCGCGAAGCCGCCATCCGCCATGCCGTCGAACTCGCCGGCCCCGGCGACATCGTTCTCATTGCCGGCAAAGGACACGAAAACTACCAGGAGGCCAAAGGACGCCGTGTCGCCTTCGACGACGTTCTCGTCGCCGAAAAGGCCATCTCATCCAAACGGGGGGACATCACCTGACCATGGATCCGCTCACGATATCCGACATCGCGGAAATGGCAGGAGCCACCCTCGAGGGCGCTGCCGGCGATCTGCGCATCTCCCGCGTCAGCAAAGACACCCGGACCATCCAGCCCGGCGATCTCTACATCGCGCTCTCGGGTGAAAATTTCAACGGGAACCGCTTCGCCGGAGATGCCGTCGAATGCGGAGCCGCCGCCCTTCTGCTCAGCGACCGATCGGTCGGCCGTGGACTCGGCGCGCCCGTCCTTGCCGTGAACGACGGCCAAGCCGCCCTCACAAAGCTTGCCGATGCCTGGAGGCAGCGCATTTCGCCCCGCACTCTGTGCATCACCGGCAGCAATGGAAAAACGAGCACGAAGGAATTTGCCGCCGCTGTCCTCGGGTCCTCGTTCCGCGTCACGAAGACTCAAGGCAACCTGAACAACCACATCGGCGTCCCGCTCTCGATTCTGGCTGCCGACTCGTCCCACACGGCCGCCGTCTGGGAGATCGGGATGAACCACCCGGGTGAGATCGCTCCCCTCGCCGCCCTCGCCCGTCCCGAGGCCGCCATCATCACCAACATCGGCGTCGCCCATATCGAGTATATGAAAACCCGCGACGCCATCGCTCTGGAGAAGGGCGCTCTCGCGGAAGCCGTTCCCGCCGGTGGCACCGTCATTCTCAACGCCGACGATGACATGACCGATCGCATCGCCGCCCGCTGCAAGGCGCGTGTGATGACGGCCGGCCTCACGCAGGGCGATCTGCGCGCCGCAAACATTATCGAGCGCGAAGAAGGCTGCGCGTTTGATGTCCTCTTCGAAGACCGCTGCCTGCCCGCGTCCATTCCGGCCAATGGGATCCACATGGTCCGGAACGCCCTCCTCGCCCTCGCCGCCGGGCTAGCCTTCGACATCCCGTTGGAAAAAGCCATCAAAGGCCTCGCGACCGCCAGGCCGGCCGGCGGACGCCTCGAGCGCCGCATCCTCAAAGGCGTGACCTTTCTCGACGATACCTACAACGCGAACCCCGACTCCATGATCGCCGCCCTGAATACCCTTAGAGGTCTCCCCGGCGGCGGACGCCGGATCGCCGTCCTCGGGCGAATGGGCGAACTCGGCGACTACGCTGCCGAGGGCTACCGACGCTCCGGTGAGGCCGCAGGAAAATTGGCCGATATTCTCGTCACAGTAGGCACCGAAACTGCTGCGCTCGCCGACGCCGCCCGCTCGGCCGGTCTTGGAAGAATCCACGAAGTCGACGACACCGAATCAGCCGCCCGGATGCTGAAGAATCTCGCGAAACCGGGCGACATCGTTCTCGTCAAAGGAAGCCGCTCCGCCCGGATGGAGACCGTCCTCGAACATTTTTCCAACTGATGCTCTACTACCTCTACGAACTCAGCGAATCCCTTCAAAAGAGCGGGATCAACAACGACCTCGTCAAGGCGCTGAACGTCTTTCAGTACATCACGTTCCGGGCGATCTGCGCGGCGATGACCGCCTTCCTGCTCTGCCTTGTCTTCGGCAACCGCGTGATCCGCAAGCTGATCTCGCTGAAGTTCGGCCAGCCGATCCGCTCGAAGGAGGAGGTCCACCGCCTCTTCGAGCTTCACGGCACGAAGAAAGGCACGCCCACGATGGGCGGCGTCCTCATTCTGGGAGCGGTCGTCATCTCCACCCTCCTGTGGGCCCGGCCGACCAACGGCTTCGTCTGGCTTGTCCTGGCCTCCACCCTTTTCCTCGGCGGCATCGGCCTCTACGACGACTACCTCAAAGTCGCCAAGAAAAACTCCGCCGGCATCAGCAGCCGGCTCAAATTCGCGCTCCAATGCGTGCTTGCCGCAGGCTTCACCCTCTTCTTCCTGCACGACGAGGCACTCTGGCGTCAGGCCCAGTCGCTTTACATCCCGTTTTTCAAGGAGCCCCTGCTCATGAACCTCGGGCTTTTCGGATTCGTCTTTTATCTTCTCGTCATCGTCGGCACATCGAATGCCGTTAATCTGACGGACGGACTCGACGGCCTTGCCGCCGGCTGCAGCACCACGGTGGCGGCCACCTACGCCCTTCTCGCCTATGTCGCAGCGACCGCGCCCGCCGCACGCTACCTTCAGATTCCGGAGGTCCCGCATGCCGGCGAGTTGACCGTCGTGTGCCTAGCCCTGGCCGGAGCCTGCCTTGGGTTCCTTTGGTGGAACTGCCATCCGGCCCGCGTGTTCATGGGCGATACCGGCTCGCTGGCGATCGGCGGTCTCCTTGCCACGGTGGCGATCTGCACGAAGCAGGAGATCTTGCTCGTCATTGTCGGCGGCGTCTTTGTGATCGAGGCACTCTCCGTCATCCTGCAGGTGGCCAGTTTCAAGCTGACCGGTAAGCGCATTTTCAAGATGTCGCCCATCCACCACCACTTCGAGCTCAGCGGCTGGAAGGAGAGCACAGTCATCGTTCGGTTTTGGATCATGTCCATCCTCTTCGCCCTGCTGGGTGTCGCCACTTTGAAACTCCGATGATCTACAGCGGAAAAAACGCGGTTGTGCTCGGGCTCGGCCATAGCGGCGAGGCCGCCGCCACGCTTTTGTCCGAAGAGGGTTCATCCGTGACCGTCTGCGAGAGCGGTGACAGCGAAGAACTCCGCCGCAAGGCGGCGGTCCTCCAGGCGCGGGGAATCCGCGTTCTTCTCGGGGTGGAAGCCGAAGCCGACCCGACCGTTTACGACGTCGCCGTCCTGAGCCCCGGCATCGATCCCATTGTCCCGCTGGTGCAGAACGTGGTGGAGAAAAACATCCCGATCATCGGCGAGTTGGAACTCGCCTTTGAAGAGTGCTGCTGCCCGGTGGTGGCCATCACCGGCACCAACGGAAAAACCACCACCACCGAGCTCACGACACACATCCTCCGGCAGTGCGGCGTTCGCACCATGGCGAGCGGGAACATCGGCCTGCCCTTCGCCACCGCCGTCCGCCAGTCCCACGACCTCGACGTCATGATCCTCGAGGTGAGTTCGTTCCAGCTCGAGACGATCCGCTCGTTCCGGCCACGGGTTTCCGCCTGGCTGAACTTGAGCCCGAACCACCTCGACCGCTACCCCGGCATGGAGGAATACCGCGCCGCGAAGCTCCGGATCTTTGACAACCAGACGGCGGACGACGTCGCCGTGATCAACGCCGTCAATGACCTGCCGGAAATCAAGGCCCGCAAGGTCACCTTCAGCGCCGTCCGTAAGGATGCGGATTTCACGCTGAAAGGAACGGTGATCAACTTCCGCGGCCAGCCCGTGATCGATCAGGCCCTCACATCGCTGCCCGGCATTCACAACGCCGAGAACCTCATGGCTGCGCTCGCCATCGGCCATGCGCTTCACGTCGACCTCGACCGTCTCGCCGAGGCCGTGGCCGGCTACGCGCCGCCCGTCCACCGCTGCGAGCCCGTGCGCGAGCTCGACGGCGTACGCTGGGTCAACGATTCCAAAGCCACCAACCTCGATGCCATGGAAAAAGCGATCCGCTCGCAGGATTGCCCGATTGTCCTCATCGCCGGCGGCAAAGACAAAGGCTTCGAATTTGATGCCATCGCGCCCCTTATCCGCGAGCGCGTGAAGAGCGCCTTCCTGATCGGCGAGATGAAGGATCGTATTGCCCGCTCATGGGCCGCCGTTCCCTGCATGCCATGCGCCTCGCTCGACGACGCCGTTGCCGCCGCGCAGCACGGAGCCAGCCCCGGTGATGTCGTCCTCTTCTCACCCGGCACCTCGTCGTTCGACATGTTCCGCAACTACGGCGAACGCGGAAACGCTTTCAAAACCTCCGTCCACCAACTCAGAAGCCAGAAAACACCATGAAAATGAAACCCACGCCACGCCCTCCCGCTCCGCGCCACGCACCCCGCCGAATCCCGCCGCGCCGCACCCTTCAGGCAAGGGCCGC
>CAZSMN010000188.1:0-7609 GCA_964607615.1 uncultured Chthoniobacterales bacterium
AGGGTCCGCTTGCCTTGCCGCGCGGGGAGTGCATCATCCCCCGATGCAACGGCTGAAAATCGGTGTTCTGGGGAGCGGCAAGGGCTCCAATTTTGGCGCCATACTTGGCGCGAGGGAGAAGGGCGAACTCGAGGTCGATCCTGTTTTGGTCCTTTCGGACGTCGAAGGTGCGGGCATCCTCTCGCTGGCGGCCGCGGCGGATATCCCGTGCGGGGTGATTGCGGAGCCGAGATTCCGCACACGTCTCTCGCCGGAGGTTGAGAACGATGTGGTCCGGCGTCTGCGTGAGGCCGGCGTCGAGCTGGTGGTGCTGGCGGGCTACATGCGAATGGTGAAGGCACCTCTGCTCGAAGCGTTCCCGAGCCGTGTGATCAATATCCACCCCTCGCTCCTGCCGAAGTTTCCCGGATTGGAGGCGTGGAAACAGGCTCTGGAGGCGGGCGAGACCATCACGGGCTGCACTGTCCATTACGTCGATGAGGGAATGGATTCCGGACCGGTCATCGCGCAGGCAGAGGTGCCGGTTCTGCCGGATGATACGGCCCAATCGCTGCATGAGCGCATCCAGGTCGCCGAGCACCGCCTTTATCCCGAGGTCCTCCGCCGCTTCGCGAGGCGCGAGCTGCCATGAGCCGGTTCCGTCTTTACGACCTGAACGAAGAGCAGCAGCGCGCGGCCACGCATGAGGCCGGACCGCTGCTCATTCTTGCCGGCGCCGGCACGGGAAAAACCCGCACGATCGTCGCCCGCATCACCTGGCTGGTCGCGCAGGGCGTCGACCCCGCGCGCATCCTAGCGGTTACCTTCACCAACAAGGCGGCGAGGGAGATGAAGGAGCGCATTGCCGGCATGATCGACGAGGACAAGGCGTCGGAGATCACCGCGAGCACATTTCATGCGCTGTGCGTCCGGATTCTGCGGACGGATGCGGACAAGCTGGGCTACAAGCACAACTTCAGCATCTTCGACGAGGGCGACCAGCTCGGCCTCATCAAAAAGATCATCAACCGCGTGACCGCGCGTGACGAGAAACTCGATCCCGGTCTCGCGAAGAACATGATCAGCAAGGCGAAGAACAACGGCTGGGCCGCGCCGAAGGACGAGGAGACGGTCATCGGGGCCGTTTACGCCCGCTACAACCGCGAACTCCGCACGCTGAACGCGATGGATTTCGACGACCTCCTTGTGCAGGCCGTCCATCTTTTCCGTGAGCACCCTGACGTGCGCGATAAGTGGCGGGCAAAGTTCCGCCACATGCTCGTGGATGAGTTTCAGGACACCAACAGCCTCCAGCTCGAGCTGGTGAAACACCTCGCAGCGGGAGATCCGCCGAATGTTTGCGTCGTCGGTGATGACGACCAGAGCATCTACGGCTGGCGCGGGGCCGAGGTCTCCAACATCCTTGAATTCGAGACCCATTTCCGGAACCCCGAGATCATCCGCCTCGAGCAGAACTACCGCAGCACGAATGCGATTCTCGGAGCCGCCAACCGGCTTATCAAAAACAACCCGCGCCGCCGCGGGAAAAACCTCTGGAGCTCGCAGGATGGCGGCGATCCGGTCCACATCGTCGCCGTGCCCGACGACCGCAAGGAGGCGGAGTTTGTCGTGAATGAGATCGGCGCGCTCCGCGCCACCGGCAACCTGCCGTGGGAGCATTTTGCCATCATTTACCGGATGAATGCCCAGTCGCGGCTGCTGGAGGAAAACCTCCGCCGCCTGCGGATTCCCTACCGTCTTGTGGGAGGCAAAAGCTTCTTCGACCGTCGCGAGGTCAAGGATGTGCTGGCGACGATGACCACGCTCATCAACCCGGCGGATGACGTCGCGCTCCTGCGCATCATCAATACGCCTCCCCGGGGCATCGGGGCCACCACGATCGAACTCGCCCTTGAGCGCAGCGCGAAGGCCCATACGAGCCTCTTCGAGGAGCTGTCGCATCCCGACTTTCCGGAGCAGGTCTCCCGCAAGACGGCCGAGGCCGTGAAGAACTTCGTCGCAGAGATCACGTCACGCCGGGTCACGCTGCTCACCCCGGGGGCGGATGCCGCGCAGATCGTTTCCGAGTATCTCGACGAGTCGGGCTACTTCGAGGATCTCAAGCGTTCGTGCAAGACGCCGGAGGAAAGCCTCAACCGCGAGGGCGGTGCCCGCGAGGTCCTTCGTGCGCTGGCGGACCATCAAAAGCGGGCGAGGGGCGGGCTCCAGGCGTTTCTGGACGAGATGACCCTCGATCGCGAGCGCGATGAGGACAAAAAGGACGATGCGCGGGGTGTGACGCTCATCACCCTCCATGCCGCCAAGGGGCTGGAGTTCCCGCATGTTTTTCTGATCGGCGCGGAGGACGGGCTTTTGCCGCATGAACGTTCCAAGCTCGAGGGCACGGTGGATGAGGAGCGCCGTCTCTTTTACGTAGGCATCACGCGGGCCATGAAATCCCTCACCATCACGCACTGCCGCAACCGGACGAAGTTCGGCAGCGCGATGTCGTGCAAGGAGAGTCCGTTTCTCAAGGAAATTGAAGGCGAGGGCGTGCTCAGCGAGCACTATGAAGACATTATGAACCGCCCGATGGAGGAGGAGGACGTCTTCTCGCAGTTTGCCGCGCTTCGCGAGCGCCTCGGGCAGGATTGAACGGCTACTTCGCGCCGTAGTCTTCCGGCCGTGCCCGGCGTGCGTCGATGAACGACTTCACGCAGAGCGCAAGGAAGATAGCGGACAAAATGCCCATCGCCACCTGAAGGACGACAGCCGTCGGCCGCGCGGCGGTCCCCTCGATCAGCGCCCCAAGCTTCGGCAGCCCCATGCCGAGGCCGCCCAGCGTGCCGATAAGACCGAACAGTGCAGCGCCGTGCATGAAATGCTTGCGGAGGTGCGGCAAGGCGAGCGAGAGGACTCCGAAGGCCAGAATCGGTGTTCCGATAAACGACGGGATCAACGCGGTCACGTGGCTGGAACCGGTGGAGACGAAGGCAATGACTCCGAGGAGGTCGAGCAGGAGACCGAAGACGATGGCGAGCTTGGGCATGGGCGGAAATCTGAACGCTTATTCCGCCGGCGCAAGGGTGCATTTTGGAAAATCCCCTTTTCGCGGAACTTTGACGGGCTTACGATGCCATGCATGCAGACCTCCCCCCTCCTGCGTCTTGCCCTCGTTTGCTGCCTGGGTATCCTGCCTCTCACTACCCGCGCCTCCGATGGGTGGCCCCGAACGTTTACCTCCGACGGAACGGCTTTCACCGTTTACCAGCCGCAGGTTACGGCGTGGGATGGCAACACGCTGGCGTGCCGTGCCGCGGTATCGGTCCAGGCGGCGGGGGCCGCTGCGCCGAAGTTCGGCACGGTCAATCTCACTGGAACGACGACAGTCGATAATGTGGCGCAGACGGTCTCGCTTTCGAATCTCACGGTGGCGGAGTCCAACTTCCCCGCAAACCCCGACCAGGCAGGCGCGTTCGGCTCGCTCATCGCCGCGCAAGCCGGCCAGTGGGCGCAGAATCTCTCGCTGCCGGCTGTGAAGGCAAACCTCGCGGTGACAACGGCCGAAGGTGCGGGTGCCAAGACGGTCGCAGTCCAAAATCCTGTTCCAGCCATCATTTTCAGCCAGCAGCCGGCGATCCTGATTCTTGTGGACGGGAATCCTGCGCTCCGGCCGGTTTCCGGCTCACCGTTCCTCCGCGTGATCAACACGCAGGCGCTCATCGCGATGGACCCGTCTTCCGGAACCTATTACCTCCGCGCGAACAATACCTGGTTCCAAGGCCAGGCCATTGAAGGGCCATGGACTCCCGCGGGTTCACCCCCGTCGGCACTTGACGCGCTGCTGCAGGCCGTCTCCTCAACGCCGGGCCTCCAGCTTTTCAATCCCGCCGATGGCACCCAGCCAGCAAATCCCGCGATCTATGTGAGCACGGTGCCGGCCGAATTGATCCTCACGACCGGTGCGCCGCAGTTCGAGCCGGTTCCGGGCACCCAACTCCTGCATGTGACGAACTCGGGCAGCTCGATTTTCATGAATTCGGCAAACCAATCCTACTACGTCGCGATTTCGGGCCGCTGGTTCACCGGCGCTTCGCTGAACGGACCGTGGCAGTTTGTTCCGGCGAACCAGCTTCCGCCGGACTTTGCCAACATCCCCGAAACCGCACCGGCCGGCACGGTGCTGGCTTCGGTGGCGGGGACTCCGCAGGCTTCCGAGGCAGCAATCTCTGCCCGCATCCCGCAGACCGCTTCGATTTCGAGAAATACAACGACCACCATCACCTATGACGGCGCACCGCAGTTCCAATCCATCAAGGGCACGGATCTGATGTATGCCATTAACACCGCGACGCCGGTCATCTCGGCAGGTGGGAAGTTTTACGCTGTCGTCAACGGCGTCTGGTTCAAGGCCGATGCCCCGACCGGCCCGTGGAAGGTGGCGGACAAGGTGCCGGATGCCATTTATACGATCCCGCCGGAGAGCCCGGTCTTCTACGCGACGAATGTCTATGTCTACGGTTCGACGCCCGATGTCGTCTATGTCGGCTACACGCCGGGATATTTCGGGCCGGTTGTCGCCCCCGAGGGAGTGGTCGTTTTCGGAACGGGTTTTGCCTATCCGCCCTACATTGGTGACGGGGTCTGGATCGCGCCGCCGCTGACCTACGGATTCGGCGCCGGCTTCGCCTGCGGGCTGGCGACCGGGTTCGCGTTCGGCGTCGCGTTCGATCACGGCTGGGGCTGCGCGCCGGCCTGGGGGCCCTGGCATGGCGGGTGGGGGAACGACAACGTGACCATCAACCGGAACTGGAACAATGTGAACGTCAACCGGACGAACGTTTACAATCGCTGGGGAGACAACAACACCGTCCGCAATACGGACATCAGCCGTAACACCGTGAATGCGGACAACCTCTCGAACGACCGCACCAACATCCAGAACCGCATCGATAACAACCGCAGCGTGGACCGCGACGACCTGCGCAGCGATGCCTCACGCCTCGGCGACAATAACGTTTTTGCCGGCAATGACGGCAAACCCTACCGCGCATCCGACAATGGCGGCTGGCAGCGCCGTGATGACTCGGAGTGGAAGGATGTCGACCGCAACAGCTTCTCCGGAGCGACCAGGGATGACCTCGATTCGCAGCGTTTCTCGCGTTCGATGGGGAGCTTCCGCAGCGAAAACATCGGAGGTGGTGGCGGATTTCATGGAGGGGGAGGCTTCCGTGGAGGAGGCGGGTTTCGCCGATAGAAAACCGGCCGGCCCGTGCGCGCGGCGGAAATTTTCTTCGCAAGAGGAAGAGTCCGGCTATTTTCCCTGACCGAATGGAAACGATTGTGATTGGACACCGGAATCCGGATATGGATTCCATCTGCGCGGCGGTTGCCTATGCCGAGCTCAAACGGACCACCGGCATGGAGGGGGTGGTCGCGGGACGTTGTGGCAATACCAATGCACGCATCGACTTTGCCTTGAACCGCTTCGGGTTTCAGCCTCCGGTGTTTTTCTCCGATGTTCAGCCGCGCGTCGAAGACGTCATGGAGCGCGAGGTGGTCTGCGCGCATGTGGATTCGCCGGTTTATGAGGCGATGACGCGTATCGGCGAATCCAAATTCCGCGGCCTGCCGGTCGTGGACGATACGCGCAAGTGTGTCGGCCTCATTTCGGGTTTCAAGCTGGGCCAGTATCTCTTCCCGCCCCTCGACCGGATTTCTTCCACGAGGATCGTGAACGCCTCGCTGGAGGACATCAAGAGCGCCATTCACGGCAAGCTGCTCGCCGGCGAGACCGACTCCAAAGTGCGGGCCTACCAGATCGTGGTCGCCGCGATGCACACGACGACGTTCCAGAGAAGGCTCAGCGAGCTCGAGCTCGATGTGACGGTTCTCTTTGTGGGCGATCGTTGGAATATCCAGCAGCTCTCAATCGAGGCCGGCGTGCGCGCGCTCGTCATTACGAATAATTTTCCCGCAAAGGAATCCGTGCTCGCGGCGGCCCGTGAAAAAGGCGTGCCGGTGATTTGCTCGCCCTACGACACCGCGACGACCGTGCTCCTGGCGCGTTCCGCCGTGACGGCCGGGCAGATGCTTTACTCGGATTTCATGAGCCTGCCGTGCGACCTGCCGCTGCGCGAGGCGCGTAACGAGATCGCGCTCTCATCGCAGTTCGCTTTCCCCGTTCTCGATCCGAACGGCTGCCTGACAGGGATACTTTCGAAGAGCGATTTCCTCAAACCGATCCCCAGGCAGCTCATCCTGGTCGATCACAACGAGCTGACCCAGGCCGTCCCGGGCTCCGACGAAATCCCGATCATCGAGATTCTGGATCACCACCGCATCGGGGTGGCGCCGACGCACCAACCGATCCTTTTCATGAACCGCCCGGTCGGTTCGACCTCGACGATCATCGCCGAGTGCTATCAACAGGCGGGCGTGCCGATTCCGAAGCCGATCGCCGGTTTGCTCATGTGCGGTCTCATCTCGGATACGCTCAATCTGACGTCACCGACCACGACGGATGTCGACCGCCGGATCATGTCCGAGCTTGCCGCACTCAGCGGGGAGAATCCGGCGGACCTGGCCGCGGCGATTTTCTCCGTCGGTTCGCCCCTGCTCACGCTGTCTGCGGCCGAGGTGATCACGGCCGACTGCAAGGAATACACCGAGCGGGGCGTGAAGTTCAGCGTTTCGCAGGTCGAGGAGCTGAGCTTTTCCCACCTGCGGGAAAAGCAGGCCCAGCTCGTGGAGGAACTCGAAAACTATCGCGCGGCGCACAAGTATTATTTCTCGACGCTCCTCGTGACCGATGTGAACACGCAGAATTCGATCCTGCTCGTCCGGGGCTCCGAGAGCTTCACGAGGCTGATCGACTTTCCGGACGAGGGCCCGCATGCCTGGCAGCTGGACGGCGTCGTTTCCCGCAAGAAGCAGCTCCTTCCCTACCTGACGGGGCTGCTTTCGAGGGCGATTTGAGCGGCGCTTACAGGCCGACCGCCTTACGCACACGCTGCATCACGGCTGCGGAAACGGCGGAGGCTTTCTCCGCGCCAGCGGCGAGGACGCTATCCACGTAGCCCGGGTCGGCCTCGATCTCAGCCCGCCGCTCGCGCAGGGGACCAAAGGATTCCCAGACGGCCCCGAACAGCCGCTTCTTCAAATCGCCGTAGCCGACTCCACCCTTGAGAAAATCCGCCTCCATCGCAGCGTAGTCGGACGGTGAGGCCACCAGCTTGTAGAGGCCGAGGATGGCGGAGTTCTCGGTCGGCTTTGGCTCCTCGACCGGAGTCGAGTCCGTCTTGATGCCCATGATCTTTTTCTTGAGAACATTCTCCGGAGCAAAGATCTCGATCGTGTTGTTGTAGCTCTTGCTCATCTTGGCACCGTCCAGCCCGGGGACGATGGCGGCATCCTCGCGGATGCTCGGCTCGGGCAGTTTGAAGATCTCGCCAAAGAGCTCATTGGCCTTCTGGGCGATGTCCCGCGTGACTTCGAGATGCTGTTTCTGGTCGCGCCCCACCGGCACGAGGTCGCTGTCGTAGATCAGGATGTCTGCCGCCATCAGGACCGGATAGGCGAAAAGCCCATGCGATGACGCAAGGCCGCGGGCGGTCTTATCTTTGAACGA
>CAZSMN010000189.1:0-7592 GCA_964607615.1 uncultured Chthoniobacterales bacterium
CAAATGCACCATATAAAGTGCGGATATTTTTTCACGACCACAACATATAGCGTTTATTCATGAGTGATCCCCGTGTTCTTGAACTCCTTGAGTTTCTGCGTTTTCCCAGTGTTTCCGCCCAGAGCCAGCATCAGCCGGATATGCGGGCGTGTGCGGAGTGGCTGGTGGCAAAGCTCGGGCGGATTGGCTTGGACGCGCGCCTCGAGCCGACGCCGGGGCATCCGGTCGTGCTGGCGCGGACGCCGAGGGATCCGGCCAAGCGGACGGTCTTGATATACGGGCATTACGACGTGCAGCCGGCCGAGCCGTTCGAGCTTTGGACAACGCCGGCCTTTGAGCCGGAAATCCGCGACGGCCGGATCTACGCACGCGGCGCGACGGATAACAAGGGACAGATTTTCGCCCACATCCTCGGGGTGGAGGAGGCGCTCAAGGAAGGGCCGCTTTCGGTGAATGTGATTTTCCTGATCGAAGGCGAGGAGGAGGTCGGTAGCGACAATCTGGCGGTCTTTCTGGAGACTCACAAACAGGAACTCGCCTGTGATGTTATCGCGATCTCGGATACGGGAATGGCCTGCGACGGATATCCCACGCTCAGCTATGCGCTCCGCGGCATCGCGGCGATGGAGGTCACGGTCAAAGGACCTTCGCACGATCTGCATTCTGGCGTTTACGGTGGAGCGGTGGCAAATCCGGCGACGGCCGCTGCGCGATTGATCGCCAGTCTCCACGATGCGGATGGCCGCGTGCTCATCGATGGATTTTATGAGGCGGTCCGGGATCTTGCGCCCTGGGAGCGCGAGGCGGCGTCCGAGGCACCGGTGAACGACGCCGACATTGCCGGGCAGGCGGGCGTGACCGTTCTGACCGGAGAACCCGGCTACACGGCGCTGGAGCGCATCGGGGCGCGGCCGACAGCGGAAATTAACGGCATGGGCGGGGGCTATCAGGGCGAGGGGTCGAAAACTGTTCTGCCGGCGGAGGCCTTCTTTAAAGTGACCTTCCGTCTCGTGCCCGACCAGATGCCGGACCGCATTCTCGACCTGGCCGAGGCTCACTTCCGCAAGCATTGCCCGCCCGGAGTTTCGTTGCACATCGACCGCGGGCATGGCGGCGAGCCCTACATGATCGACCCGAATTCACCGGATGGCCTCGCAGCCCGGGCGGCGCTTGAAGAGGTCTTCGGCCGCAAGCCGGCGCTCCTGCGCGAAGGGGGGTCGATTCCGATCCTGACAGATTTCCGCAAGATCCTCGGACGGGACTCGCTGCTGGTGGCGCTGGCGTCGCCGGATTGCCGGGCGCATTCGCCGGACGAGAATTTCCCGCTGGAAAATTTCTTTGCCGGCATCCGTCTCAATCGCGCTCTCCTCGCACGGCTGGCGGGCTGAACTAAGTCGGTAGAGCCATTTTGCGGGAGTGAGCGATGAGGGCATCGAGCAGAAGGCGCGGTGCCCCGTCGAGTGATCCGCGCCAGAAGGCCCCGATCGGAAGATCCGGAAATCCCGCCAGCGGCAGGAGGCGGAGTTCGGGGTCCTTCGCGAGATCCGGCGTTCTCACGGCCAGGCCGGCACCGAGTCCGTTCCGCACGTAGATGGTCACGAGGTCCTGTGAGCTGGTCTCCATGGCCGTCCTCCAGACCAGCCGCCGCCGGCTCATCTCCTTCTGAAACATCCGCGGTAGCATCTCGTGAGGAGGCAGGCTGATGAGCGGTACCTTTCCGGCTGCTCCGGCTTTGAGCAGTGCCGGGGCGCCGGTGTGCGGAAAGTCTTTGCGAACAAGGAGCCCGAGCGGAAGCCGGGCCAGCGTGTGGGAGCGGAAGCCCGGCGGGAGCTTGGATTCCAGCACGGTGATCGCGAGGTCGGCTTCGCCCTCGGCAATGAGCCGCTCGGCTCCGCTCTGGTTGATCTCGTGCAGGGTCACATTGAGGTCCGGCACCTCGCGCCGGAGCTGCGCGAGCAGGGCGGGCACGTGGCCCCGCATCACTTCGGTGAGCCCCGCCAGCCGCACGCGATGGGATGGCCCCCGGCGGATCTCCTCTCCAACCTCATCCAGACGGCTGAAGAACGGGGCGGCAAAATCGAACAGCGTCCGGCCAGCGGGCGTGAGGCGGAACGGACGGCGCTCAAAGAGCCGGACGCCGAGGTCGGCCTCGAGCCGGGCCACCTGCGCGCTCACGGCCGGCTGCTGGATGCCGTAGGGCATACTGCGGCAGGCCGCCACGATGCCGCCCGCACGGGCGACGTGATAGAAGAGTTCGAGGTGGTGAACATTCATCGATAAAATCGATATAAAACAAAAAATGATCGATTAGGTAAATTATAAATACGGCGGCATGATGCGGTCGATGAAAGCCATATTCCGCTGCAAAGGACTGCCCGGCCTGCTGGTGGCACAATCCCAGGTCGCGTTCAACGACAATGCCACGAAGCTGATCCTGATCGGGCTCGTGCAAATGCTGCTGCCGCCGGGCGAGGCGGCGCGCTGGGTGAGCGTTATCGCGCTGCTTCTTGTGGCGCCGTTCGTGATCTTCGCTCCGCTGACCGGCTGGCTGGCCGACCGGTTTCCGAAGCGCGACGTGCTCTCGGCGAGCCTGTGGCTTCAGCTGGGCGTTATGGTTCTGTTGGCGGTCGCGCTCTCGGCCCACTGGCTGACGGTGGCGGTCGGTGGATTTTTTCTGCTCGGCCTGCAATCGGCCCTGATGGCGCCGGCGCGGCGCGGGATGGTCAAAGATCTCGCAGGTCCGAGGGTGGGGGAGGCGATCGGCTGGATGGAGATGCTCTGCATCGTCGCGATTCTTGTCGGCAGCCTGGCCGGAGGGCAGATGATTGACGGGCTGGCCGCCTGGCTTGGAGGCCCTTGGGCCGGCGGATTTTCCGCGATGCTGCTGCTGGTTGCGACCTGTGTGCTCTCGCTGGTCGTCTTCCGTTCCGTTCCGCGTCATTCCGCGGCCTCGGCGGAGCCGTTCCGCCGGTCGATGCTGTGGGGACACGGCGCGCTCGTCAGCAGCTTGCGTCGCGACCGAGGCCTCTGGCGTGCGGCCTGGGGTGATGCGACATTTTATCTGGCGGGGGGATTCCTGATGCTGACGCTCTCGCAGGTCGGCCGCGATCTTTATCCCGACGGCCCGGGTGCGGCGCGGAGCGCGGGGATCATGATGGCCACGCTGGGTGGCGGGGTCGCGCTGGGCAGCGTGCTGGCGGCACGCCTAAGCCGCGACCGGGTGGCCATGGGGCTGGTTCCCCTCGGTGCCCTCGGGATGTCGCTCGTGCTTGCCGTGCTGGCGCTGGTTCCGGGTGGGCAGGCCGTTTTTCTGCTCGGCCTTGCTGGAGCCGGAGTGTTCGGCGGTCTCTACCTTGTGCCGCTCGGTGCCTTTCTGGTGGATCGCGCTCCCGAGGAGGAGCGTGGAAAAGTGCTCGCCGCATCGGGCATGCTCTCGAGCGTGGCCGGTGTCGTGGCGGTCGGTCTTCACGTCCTCGCGGCCCAGGTTTGTGGTGTGGGAACGGGTGGGCAGTTTTTGCTGGCGTCCGGATTTCTCGCCGCTGTTGGCGTGGCCGCGATGATCCTTCAGGCATCTGCGGTGCTCCGCCTGGCCGGTCTCGCGTTGGCCCGGCTGCGCTACGGGGTGAGGACAAGCGGACGGGTGCCGGCCACGGGCGGGGCGGTGATCGTGTGCAATCATGTCTCCTACGTCGACACGATCGTGCTTTCTCTGGCTTCCCCGCGTCCAATCCGGTTCGTGTCGTATGCACCGTTTTTTAAGACGCCGGTTCTAGGGACGATTCTGCGGATTTTTGGAGCGATACCGGTGTCGGCGGATAATGCCCGCGAGGCGATCCGCAGCGCGGCATCCCACGTGGCGGCCGGCGAGTTGGTGTGCATTTTTCCCGAGGGCGAACTGACCCGCACCGGGACCCTGCACCAGCTCAAGGGCGGGTATGAACTGATCGCGCGGCGTGCCAAGGCACCGGTGGTGGTTGCGCACCTGCACGGGCTCTGGGGTTCGATCTTCTCGTATTCCGGCGGCAGGTATTTCACCAAATGGCCGACCGGACTACGCCGTCATGTGACGGTTTCATTTTCGGAACCTCTGGCTGTCGACCATGCAGGCTGCGGAAGTGTCCGCGAGGTTCTCCTCGGGTTGGGGGCTGCAGCTTTCGAGGGAGATCTTCACGGGGCGGATCTCGCTTCCGAGTTGGTAGTTGCCCTGTGCCGGTCGCCGCTGTGCGAGTGTCTGGTCGATGTGTCGCATCCTGCCAGCCGCGTCCGCCGTGCGGTTGTGCTCGGCCTGGCCTGGGCACTCTCCGAGCGCTGGCGGGAGGGATTCCCCACCCGCCGGATCGGTGTGATGCTCCCGCCGGGGATGGGTGGGACGCTGGCCAATGTGGGACTTCTCCTGGCGCGTCGCGTGCCGGTGAATCTGAACCCGCTCTTCGACGCGGCAACGGCTCGTGAGTGCCTCAACGGAGCGGGGATCGAGGCCGTGCTCACGGCACGGGTGGTGCAGCGGAAGTTTCCGGATTTTCCCTGGCCGGAAAAGACGGTGTTTATCGAGGACGAAATCAAGGCGCTTCGGGGAGTGTGGTCTTTCTGCGCGGCGGCAGCGGTATTCCCTGCACGGCTTTTGAAGCGCATCATTCTGCCGCCTTCATTCCCCGGCCGCGAGGTGGTTGTCCTTTTCACAAGCGGAACGAGTGGTCTGCCCAAAGGCGTCCCGCTGACGTCCGCCAACATTCTCGGCAACGTCCGGCAGGTAACGGAAACCGGCTTTCTCGAATCCGGTGACCGCGTTCTGTCGGCACTGCCGCTCTTTCATAGCTTCGGGCTGACGGGCGGGCTGTTTCTCCCCTTGCTGGCCGGCCGTCCGCTGACAACGGCTGTCTCTCCGCTTGATGCGGATGGTGTCGCAACAGCGGCGCGCGAGGGGAGGCCGACGATTCTCATTACCACGCCAACGTTTTTGCGCACGTATGTCCGCCGGATCCCGCGGGATGCTTTCGGAGCAATGCGTCTCATCATGACGGGGTCGGAACGCCTTTCGGACGAACTGGCTGCCGAGGCGACGGCGCGTTTCGGCTGCCGCGTCTTCGAGGGCTATGGCCTGACCGAGGCTTCACCGATTGTTTGCGTCAGCATGGCGGATCCGTCGACCGGACGCGGTGCGGAATCCGTGCAACGCGGCTCGCGCCCTCGGAGTGTCGGCCGGCTTGTGCCGGGGATGGCGATGCGCCTGTTGGATCCGGAGACTGGCCTTCCGCTTCCGGGCGCCAGCCGCGGCATTCTCGCGCTGCGCGGGGCGAATGTTATCGGCCGTTACCTTCAAGGGGAGGGGGCGGAGAAATTCTCCGGCGGATGGTTTGTCACCGGTGATGTGGTGAGCGTCGATGCGGATGGTTTCCTGTTTGTCGAGGGCCGGACGAGCCGGTTCTCCAAGATCGGCGGTGAGATGGTCTCCCATGCGGCGGTCGAGCAGGCGGTCGTGTCGGCGAATCCCGGGATTGGTCCGGTGTGCGTGCTCGGTCGGCCCTCGCTGCAAAAGGGGGAGGAGCTTGTGCTGCTGCTCACACAGGCCATGGACCGGGCGGCCCTTTGCGCGGCGATGCGGGGTGTGCCGAATCTCTGGCTTCCCAGGGCGGTGGTAACGGTCGATGTGCTACCCTCGCTGCCCACGGGCAAAGTCGACATTGCCGCCTGCCGGCGGATCATCGAGAGTGAGGCGCTCGCATGAAAACGCTTATCCTCGATGGACTCTGGGGCGGGCACTCCCGCTGGGAGGGGTTGCGTCGCCGGATCGAGAGGGACGTTGGCCCCTGCGGAATCTGGCGTTACGAAAATTCGGGAAAAACATCGCTCGAAGTGGTTGCGGGCCGGCTTGTTGAGGAACTGGAGAGCCGCAACGGCGGGATCGGGAACCTTGTTGGCTACAGCATGGGTGGACTCGTCGTTCGGGAAGCGCTCCGGCAGTCGCCCGGGCTGGGCATCCGGCGCGCGGCCTTTCTGCACTCGCCGCATCGTGGAAGCCTTGTGGCCCACCTTCTGCCGTTTCCTGCATTCCGCGAGATGAGGCCGGGGAGCCGCTTTTTAAGGCGGCTCAATGAGGCTGACTGGAGAGTCCCGACTCTTGCGACCTGGTGCTCGTCGGACTTGATGATTGTTCCGGGTTTTTCGGCGTGCTGGGAAAGAGCGGAGGCAAGGCATCACTGCGCTGTTCCTGCGCATGCGTGGCCGGTGGTTTCGCGGCGTGTTCATGATCTCGTGGTGCGGTTTTTGACCCCCGGAAATTAGCGGGAAGTTTCCGCTTGCGGGGCCTTGATTGCTGGCGTTCTGTCGCGCCGATGAAGGAGCTGAACAACTGACGCCATGTGGATCGTTCTTTTTGCGCTCCGGTATAAATACACGGTCGCCGTTCTCGCGATCGCCATCCTTCTCTTTGGCGTGCTTTCCGCGAAGCGGATGTCGACTGACATCATGCCGCAGGTCGACAGTCCTGAGATCCTCGTCGTCTGGACCTATGGTGGCCTGAATGCCCGTGAGATGGCGGCAAAGATCACGTCGTTCTCTGAAATCGCGACCCTGAACAACGTGGACGATCTCGTTGAGGTCCGGTCCGAGACCTCCAGCGGCATCGGCATGGTCCGGCTTCGCTTCCAGCCCTACGTGGAGATCGAGCGCGCGCTCGCGCAGGTGACGGCCGTTTCGCAGACGATCACTCGCCGTATGCCCACGGGCACGACGCCTCCGCTGATCGTTCAGACGAGTCCGTCCAGCGTCCCGATTTTGCAGTTGGTGATTTCGTCCGACAGCATGACGGATGGCGCGCTCTTTGATTGGGCGCGCCTCTCGCTGCGCGCCCAGGTGCAGAGCATCCCGGGCATCAGGCTCTCGCTGCCCTATGGCGGAGCGTCGCGGCAGATCATGGTCGATCTGGATCCGGTTGCCCTCAATGCGCTCGGGCTCTCGGCGTCGGACGTGAGCCGGGCGATCAGCTCACAGAACCTCACGCTTCCCTCGGGCAGCATCCGCGAGGGCGACCGCGAGATGGCGATCAGCATCAATGCGAGCCCGGACACGGTCGAGGCGTTCATGGACCTCCCGCTCCGCTCGGTGGAAGGGAAGGTCGTACTGCTGCGCGACGTGGCGAACGTCCGCGACGGTGAGGCGGTGTCGACCAACGTGGCGCGGCTCAACGGCCAGAACGCCGTCGTGGTCTCCGTGCTCAAGCTCGGCAGTGCATCGACGCTGGAGATTATCAGCGAGATCCTGAAACGGTTGCCGCAGATCCGCGCGTCGGCGCCGCCCGGGCTCCGGATCGAGCCGATTTTCGACCAATCGGTTTTTGTCCGGGCAGCGATCGACACGATTTTGAAAGAAATTGTCATCGTCGGCGCATTGGTCTCGCTGATGGTCCTGCTCTTTCTTGGCTCGTGGCGCTCGACACTCATCGTGCTGACCTCGATCCCGCTGGCCCTGCTTTGCTCGGTGATCGGGCTGAACCTCTCCGGAGCCACGTTCAACCTTATGTCGCTCGGCGGCCTCGCGCTGGCGATCGGCATCCTGGTCGACAATGCGCTGGTGGAGATCGAAAACATCAAACG
>CAZSMN010000190.1:0-7567 GCA_964607615.1 uncultured Chthoniobacterales bacterium
GATACTGGAAGCCGGCGCCAACGTCGCGCTGCCCAAGCCGTTCTCGCTTCATGAACTGCGCAGTGTTTTTAAGAGCCTGATGCAGGACAGCGCCGGCCGCCTCCAGCCGTCCACGGCGACAGGTGACCTTCGTGAGACCGGAGCCACTTCGCTTTACCTCGCGCTTCTCGCGGTGATCCTCACCGGCGTGGCGCTCGGGGCGACCGCCTTTCTTTTGTTTTGAGACCGAACTTCTTGATCGATTTTCCATGAAACCACGCTGCCTGCCAACCCTTGCCCTCCTGTGCCTGCTCCTCCCCGCTCTTTCCGCGGTGGCGGATCCGGTGAGTTCGACCGTCACCCTCCGCAACATCGGCATCACCAAACCTGAACGCCTTGTCGGCACGGAGGTCAGCAAAGAGTATTTCTTCCCGTTGCCGGTGCGCGATTTTTCCGCCGGAAGCATCGAGATGCGCTTCGTGATGAAGGTATCGCCGTTCATCAGCCCGGATTCGCTGGTCTATGTGGAAATCGACGGCGTCGAGTCCATGTGGGCGACGCTCGAGCCCGGCCGCGATGGCATGGTCGTCGTCTCGAAGATGCCTGCGGATTGGGCGCAGAAGCCGCGGGTTGCCAGCACGGTGCGGGTCGCGGTCCGGGCGGTTCTCAACTCCACGGACGTCTTCAACCGCTGCAATCAGGTCAACGTGAACAACATCTGGATTGAGATCCAGCCGGAGTCCGCGCTGCTCGCGACGTTTGATAACCGGAATCCGGATTGGCTCTCGATATCGCGGCTTCCCTTCACGCTCCGGCCCGAGGTGGCCGTGCGCCTGCCGGAAAAGGCGGCAAGCGAACAGGAAGACCTTGCGCTCAAGGTGGTCTCCTGGCTCTCGTTCGTGATGCCGGCAGGCGATGTCACCTGGGGAGGGATCCCGCGCTTGGACGAGGTCGTGATCGAAGACGAAGGATCCGGCGGACCCGAGGTCGAAGTCGTTCCCGACGGCGAGCGCCGCCGGATCATCGTCCGTGCATCGACGGCGGACGGTTGCGCAAAAGCGTGGGAGGCGCTCCGCATGGTGCAATCCATCGGACTTCCCGGCGAGCGTTGGAAGGAGTTCCGCGGCGGCTGGCCCTTGGCTGCCGGCGATCCGTCCAGGGCGATTCCGGTCGAACTCCTTTCTCCGAGTTTCACCGCGCTGAACATGGGCATCGGAAGCATGTCGCGCGGCCTGCGTTTTGACAGTGCGCTCTTCGGCAGGGGAACGGCCGATATGAACTTCCGCCTCAAAGGTATCCACAAGCAGGTGCTCCGTGCCGGCTCAGCAACGCTTCGCGTGGTCCTGAACAATCAGGTCGTCTTCACCCGCGACCTCGGTCTTGAGACAACGGAGTTCGATTACAATGTTCCGCTGCCGGCCACGCTGGTGCGCGGGGACAATCAGTTGGATGTGGTGGTTCACTACATACCGAGCACGGAGGAGTGCGAGATGCCCCTGTTTCACTTCTTCTGGCAGGTGAACCCGGCGTCCGGCCTGGTGACCGTGCGCGAGCCGGTGGCGGGAAAGACGGCCGACCTCGTCGAGGCCGCGCAGCAGTTTTTCGGACGGGGCTCGTACAATGTGATCGTCGGAGATCCTGCCGGTTTGCCGGCGACCGCGAGCGCGATTGCCTGGCTCCAGAAAGTCAACAAGACGGCGCTCCTTGAGCCACGACTCGTCAGCGCTTCCCGGCCGGAACCGGGGCCGGTTCTGGCTGTCGGCATCGGCGTCGAGGCGGCAGCGGCTTTCGGAAGCAGCTTCCAGCCGCCGGTCTCTCTCTCCGGCGAGGGTCTTACGTTCCGCTCGCTTGCACGCGGGGATCTCTTCCAGGCTGCCACGGCGTCGAGCGTCGGCATCTGGCAAATCGCCTATCGTGGCCCGGGTGCTCCGGTGCTTCTTCTCGATGGCTGGGGACCGGCAGGGATGAAGGCACTCAACGACATGTCATGGCAGATTCCTTTCGCCCCGTGGTTCGGGACGGCCGATGTCCTGATGGGGGACGGATCTTCCCCGGCGCTGGCGATGTCCACCAGCGAGGTCTTTCAAAGCAGCGAGCCTCTCGGGCAGCCGGCGGGCGAGCAGATCAACTGGAAAGCCTGGCGGTGGCCGATCGTTGGTGTCCTCTGGCTGCTGGTCTCGGGTGTGATCTTTTGGATCTACTCGAAGAGCCGCGAAAACGCCTCGCGGATGTAGGGGACGGATTTTCGCGTGAGGCTCGTCAACCACCTTGTTTCGCTCGGCGTCATCGACGCTGCCTCGCGCTCGCAAATCGAGGCCCAGGCAGCCCGCTGGCAGGTGCCTGCCCACACGCTGCTCCGGACCTATGGACTTCTCACGCCCGAGGTTTACCGCGAGTCCTACGCGAAGGTCTATGCGGTCGAGGCACCGGCTGCTGACTCGCTTGTCTGGAACCCCGGGCTTGCGGAAAAGCTGCCCTGGAACACGTGGAAAGATTCCCTCGCGCTCCCGGTGGTGCTCGGTTCCGGCGAGGCGGCGGTGGCGTGCACCGATCCGGTCTCGCTGCCGGCGGCGATCCGTGCGCTGGGAGTGCGTGCGGTTTTGATCCTCGAGGAGGAGTGGGTCTCCCTGGTGACGAAGTTCCGTGGCACAGAGTTCGTCGATGCCGCCGTGAACGGACTGGAGCGCACGCAGCCCGAGCTCTCGGCCCGGCGGACCTTCACCGGCACCCAGCTCGCCGTGATCTGGGCGGGCCTGAGCAGCGCGCTTGCGGGGCTTTTCTTTTTGCCGGCGCTGACGCTCTCGGTGCTGAACATCACGCTGAACCTGTTCTATTTTCTCTGTGTCGCGTTCAAGACCGTACTCTGCCTTGTTGGTTCGACGCGGAATGTGAACCAGAAGGTCAGCCGTGCCGAGCTCGACCAGGTCGATGATGCCTCCTTGCCGGTCTACACGATTCTCGTTCCGGTCTACAAGGAGCCGGCCGTCATTCCCCATCTTGTGCGGCAACTGGCTTCGCTGGACTACCCGCTCTGCAAGCTCGACGTGAAGGTGCTGCTCGAAGAGGCGGACCCGGAGACCCGCGAGGCGTTTCTCGCCTCGAAGCCGCCGCCGAACTTCCATGCGGTCGTCGTTCCCGAGCGCATGCCCAAGACCAAGCCGAAGGCCTGCAACTACGGGCTTCTCCTGATCCGGGGCGAATACCTGACCATCTATGATGCAGAGGATCTTCCCGAGGCCGATCAGCTTCGGAAAGTCATCGTCGCCTTCCGCAAGCTGCCGGCGAACATTGTCTGCATTCAGGCGTGCCTGAACTACTTCAACTCCGGCGAGAATTTTCTCACCCGGATGTTCACGCTCGAATACTCGATGTGGTTCGACTACATGCTGCCGGGGATGGAGGCGCTCAAGGTGCCCATCCCGCTAGGCGGCACCAGCAACCACTTCAAAACCCGCCAGCTTCTCGAACTCGGCGGGTGGGATCCCTTCAATGTCACGGAGGATGCCGACCTCGGTGTCCGCGCGAGTGCTCTGGGCTACACGGTGGCCACCATCGACTCCACGACCTTCGAGGAGGCGAATTGCCGCTATGGAAACTGGATCCGCCAGCGCTCGCGCTGGATCAAGGGCTACATGCAGACGTTTCTCGTGCACATGAGAAATCCTGCGCGCCTCCTGCGGGTCTCGGGGCTGCGAGAGTTTCTGGGCTTTGTACTCTTCATCGGCGGGACTCCGTTTGTCTTCCTTGCGAACCCTCTGCTCTGGCTCCTCCTTGCGTGGTGGCTCATCACGCGGAGCACGCTTTTGGAGCCGATTTTCCCGGTCTGGCTGCTCGCCCTGTGCTTCGCGAACCTGCTGCTCGGCAATTTCTTTGCCGTCTACACGGCCGCGCTCGCGGTCTTCCGGCGGCGGAACTTCTCGTTGAGTCCGTTCGCGCTGCTGAATCCGGTCTACTGGATCATGCACTCGATCGCCGCCTACAAGGGGCTCTGGCAGCTCATTGTGAATCCGTTTTATTGGGAGAAGACAACACACGGCTTATCGACCGCAAATCCCGGTCAGGCCCACTCCGGCCACGGGCCGGGCTGACGCGCGATGGGGGGCGAACGTCGAATCTCCGGTGCGCCGGGTCTGCCGTGGGTAAAGGTCCTTCTGATCTTCCTTCCTCTCTGGGCACTGTGGCTCTCTTTCGGGATGGCGCTGGAGCGTGGCACGGGGTTTCTCACACTCGAGGGACTGGTTATCTCGGCACGGGCGCTTGCGATCACCGGGCCTTCCGCCCCCGATCTCGGGCACATCAACCTCACGCATCCGCCGATGCCCCTCGGGGTGGCGTTGCCGTTCGCCGCGATGGGTTTTCCGCATCCGTCGCTCTGGGCGTCATCGCTCGGTGCCGCATTTTTGTGCGGGTGGTTCCTCGTGGCGTTCCGGCGGGCGATTTCCAAGCAGCCCTGGCTGCTGGGTGCGGTTTTGGCGGTCTTCGGGCAGCCGGGCGTGGTGCATTCGGCGCTGAACGGCGGCGCCATGGTATGGACGGTCGCGCTCTACGCCTTGGCGTTCTGCTTCATCTCAAGGTTCGCGCTCAGCCAGGACGGGGATGCCGACCTGAAAGCAGCGGGCGGGATGACGGCCTGGTTCGAGGCCGGGCAGGCCCAGAATGCCCGGGCACGATGGCTCTGGCAGGCCGCGCTGGGATTCGCGGCCGCCTCGCTGGTGCGATTCGATCTCCTGCTGTCGCTGCCGTTTTTGATGCTGGGAGCGCTTCTGCTCGCGCCGAAGGGCGAGCGCGACCTGGGCCGCATGCTGACTCTCCTTCTGGTGCTCTTCGCTCCGATGATCGCCCTCCATGTCATGTGGGGCTACCTCGGCTGGATCTTTGGGGACGACTTTTTCCAGGGTTTCCGTCATCCGGAAGCCTATTTCCGCCAGTTCGACCCGTCGGTCTTCGGGGGGGCATCCCGGGAGGTTCGCTCCTTGCGCGAGGTCGTTGTTCCCTTGCTGCCCGGGCTGGCGGCCGGTTCGGTGCTGCTGGTCTATGTGCTGGTCCGCTTGCGCAATGTGGCAGTGGCGTTTTTTGCCTTTGCGCCGCTGCCGGCCGAGGCGGTGGGGATCTGGTGGTTTGGTGAGACGCCTTCGCTTTCCGTGGCCGCCCTTCCGGCAACCATGGCCGCGGTGCTGGTGTTGGTGGGCTACGAGACCGGGAGGTTCGGCGACCGTGAGGCCAGGGGGCTCTCGCTGGGGGCGGTCGCAACGCTTCTCGCGGCCTGGCTCTGCTTTGTTTCCTCTCCGCAGGCCGAAGAGAGCCGCTGGCGCGCCTTGCTCGGCGGCCTGGAGATGACACCATCGTTCCCGGAGGAGCGGCAGATCGTCGAGCGGCTGAAGCCTTCCGAGAAGACGCGAATCCTCGTGGACCAATATCCCGGAGCCGTCATTATCGCGCTTGCCGGTTCGACAAAGGGGTTTGTGTTGCCCTATCAGGCGGATTACAACCTGCACATGGAAAATCCCGAACGCCTTGTGACGGCGGTGCTTGCGCGGCGGAATCCGGAGGCGTTCCCGCTCCCGGACCGCGTGACACAGAAGTGGGAGTTTCTGAACGACGACCGGCGGGCACCGTTCCGTCGGGTTCTAGAAGCCGGGAGTTGGCAGGTATGGGAACGCGCCGAACCACTACCGCACTAGGCTTTGTCGCAATGGTGGCGGCGTGTGCGATGGCGCAAGTCCCGGAGACGGGTCCGGGCTTCCGGCCCGTCTTCCAAAAGGGTGTGTGCGTGACGCACAATCACAGTCAGACAGCAGGCTATGGCTCGGAGCCGGCACGGAGGACGCTGGAGGAAATCCGCTCGCTGGGTGCGAATGCGGTGAGCCTTTCGCCGGTCGGCTACGTCTTCAATCTTCATGATCCCAGGGTTTTCGGCTACCTTGGTGAGAATGAGACGCTGACGCCGGACCATGTCCGCCGGATGATACGGGATGCCAAGGCGGCAGGGCTGAAAGTTTTTCTGAATCCACACCTCTGGGTCGGTCTCTATGGAGCTCCCGGCGAGTGGCGTGGGAACATCGCCATGCGGACGGATGCGGAATGGGACGAGTGGTTCCGGAATTACGGGACCTTCATCCGGTTCTGGGCCCGCGTGGCGCAGGAGGAGGGGGTCGATCTCTTCAGCGTCGGAAGCGAGCTGGTCGCCGCTACCAAGGCAAAGCCCGACGCCTGGAGGCGTCTCATCCGCGAGGTGAGGGGGATCTATCGTGGCCCCTGCACGTATGCGTCCAACTGGAGTGGCGAACTCGATCACATCACGTTCTGGGACGACCTCGAGTATCTCGCGATCTCGGCCTATTACCCTGTCGGTCCGGGCGACAGGGTCGAGCGACTTGCGCGGGCGGCGGCAACACGGGCGGAGGTTCAAGCGCTTTCAGAGAAATGGGCGAAGCCGGTGCTCTTTGCCGAGATCGGCTATCGCAGCGTGGCAGGGGCAGGGGAGAAGCCGGCAGAATGGAAAATCGGCGATCCCGCAGCGCCCGATCCGGACGAGCAGCGGTTGAACTTTGAGGTTTTCTTCGAGACGTATTGGAATGAGCCGTGGTTTTTCGGCGGCTATGTGTGGTCGTGGTTCTCGGATCCGGACTTCAAGGTGACCGTGCCGAACGACTACCAGATTCGTGGCCGGCCGGCCTCGGCGGTGGTGTCGGACTATTTTCAGCGGGGGCCCGTGGCCCGGTAATTGCACCGGAGGGCTTTACAAACTTTCCCCGGGCGGATACGGTGACGGGCTCTTTTCGCCTATATGTCCATTGTTATGCCTCTGTTGATTGCGCTGCACCTGCTGGTGTGCGTGTTCATGATTTTGATCGTTCTGATGCAGCGTCCGCGCAGCGAGGGGCTTGGTGCGGCCTTCGGCGGCGGCATGACGGATAACATCTTCGGTGCGCAGACGACGAACGTTCTCGCGCGGTTCACGACGTGGCTGGCCCTGGGCTTTTTTGCCATCACGCTTCTTCTCTCCATTCTGACGGCCAAATCGTCGGCCGGAAAAACCGCCATTCAGGAACGCCTGATGAGCGCCCCGGTGCCCGCTGCTGTGGCGCCGACTCCGGCCGCGACCGCAGTGCCTTCCGCTTCTCCTGAAGCATCCGTCGCTCCGGCTTCGGAGCCGTCGGCCAGCACCACGCAGCCGGCCGCGGCCCCGTCACCGGCGGCTTCCCCGGCCAACTGACGGTTCGGAGGTCGTTCCCCCCGGCTACCGGGTCTAGATTCCCCAGGAAATGAAAGTCCTTTGCTCGCCCGAATCGTTCCGGCGCTGGCGGGCAGGACGGACGGGCAAGCTGGTTTTTGTTCCCACGATGGGAGCGCTCCACGACGGTCACGAAGCCCTCGTGCGCCGGGCGCGGAAGGTCGCGGGAAAGTCCGGCACGGTCGTTGTTTCGATTTTTGTAAACCCGACGCAGTTCGGGCCGAAGGAAGACTTCGGTGCGTATCCGCGTCCGTTTGCTCAGGACAGCAAAGTTTGCCGCCGCGCAGGGGCGGATGCGGTTTTTGCTCCGACGGCGGAGTCGATGTATTTTCCGGACCGCTCGATCTGGGTGGA